>CAYGQC010000061.1:0-19606 GCA_964351875.1 uncultured Pseudomonadales bacterium | reverse complement strand
GGATTTCGAAGCCGCAGTGAAACTCACCGGCAGCCGTTTTGTGGTGCTCCGGGGGGATGCTGTGCGGCTGCAACGAGCGTTGACTCAATTCATGATCGATACCCACGTTGCCGAACACGGCTACGAAGAAATTTACGTTCCCTACATCGTCAATCGAGCATCGCTTTACGGCACGGGCCAGCTCCCGAAGATGGAAGAGGACATCTTTTCTTTAGACGGTGACGCGGACTACTACCTGATCCCCACAGCCGAAGTACCTGTCACCAATCTCTACCGTGACACGATTGTAGACGCCAATGAGCTGCCGATTCGTCACGTATGCCACACGCCGTGCTTTCGCAGTGAGGCTGGTAGTTACGGACGAGATACGCGCGGCATGATCCGTCAGCACCAGTTCGAAAAGGTAGAAATGGTCCAGCTCGTGAAGCCCGAAGACTCCTGGGCAACCCTCGATGCGCTCACCGGCCATGCGGAGAAGATCCTGCAGAAGTTGAAGCTACCTTATCGGGTGGTAACGCTTTGTGGCGGCGATCTGGGTTTTGCATCCGCGAAGACGTTTGATCTTGAAGTCTGGCTGCCCGGACAGAACGCTTATCGGGAAATCTCGTCCTGCAGTAATTTTCTCGATTTCCAGGCTCGCCGGATGATGGCTCGTTACCGCGATCCGGAGACTCGCAAGCCCGCGTTGCTGCACACGGTCAACGGCTCCGGTCTGGCGGTTGGCCGAACAATGGTTGCGGTCATGGAGAACTATCAACAAGAGGATGGAACGATTGCCGTGCCTGACGTCCTGCAACCCTATATGAGCGGGCGCGACACGCTGTCGCTCTAATCGACATGGACACACTGCCGTTACAGCTCAAACTTAAAGACCAACCCTGTCTCTTGGTCGGTGGCGGTGTAGTTGCTGCGAGGAAGCTAGCTATGCTGCTTCGCGCGGGTGCCCGAGTTACGGTGGTGGCGCCGCGGATAAGTGATGCTGTGGCAGCCTCCGTGCCCGATGAGCGATTGTTGCGTCGCGCATTCGAGGCAGCGGACGTCCTCGGCTGTCGACTTGTGATGGCGGCAACCGGTGATCACGAGGTTAATCGCTCTGTCTTTGACGCATGCCAGAAGAACAACATTCTGATCAACGCGGTCGACGATTCGCAGTTATGCACGGTGATGTTTCCCGCAATTGTCGATCGCAGCCCGATTCAGATCGCGATCGGCAGTTCCGGCCGCGCGCCGGCGCTGGCCCGAATTGTGCGATCTGTTATTGAGCGTGCGCTGCCACCAGGCATTGGCAAGCTTGCCGACTTCCTGCAAGCACGGCGGGATCGCATCAAGGCGGTCAAGACCGATCTCGATGCGCGAGTGCATTTCTACGATGATCTGTGGGCGAGTGGCATCTCGCGAGCACTGGACGCAGGGAAGGCGGACGCTGCTGAACAGATGTTCGAAGACGCAATGTCCGCGCAGCCCGCCGGTGAAGTTGCCATCGTCGGTGCCGGGCCGGGTGATGCGGAGCTTCTGACCCTGAAGGCTCTACGTTATATCGAACGCGCTGACGTCTTGCTCTACGACAATCTGATCGGCCCTGACATTCTCGAATTTGCCCGCCGTGATGCCGAGAAGATCTACGTCGGGAAACGCAAACGTTCGCTGCAGACCCAGCAGGACCGTATTCACGAGCTCATGATTGAACACGCGAGGGCTGGTCGTCGCGTCGTCCGGTTGAAGGGTGGTGATCCGTTTATCTTTGGCCGTGGTGGCGAGGAAGTCGACGTTCTGCGCGCGGCCGGAATCGCCTACACGGTAGTGCCGGCCGTTACGGCTGCCATTGGCTGCGCGGCCTATGCGGGCATCCCGTTGACCCATCGTGATGCTGCGCAGTCGGTACGCTTCGTGACAGGGCATCGCAAAGAAGATCGAATCAATCTGGACTGGCCGGAGCTGGCACTCCCGAACCAGACCCTGGTGCTGTACATGGCGCGCGGTGGGCTGCGTGAAATCTGTGTCAGCCTGATAGGCCACGGGCGGGCGGAGACAACGCCCGCCGCTGTGATTGAGAACGGGACCCGGCCGGATCAGCGTGTGCTCATTGCAACGCTGGCGACGCTGCCCGATCTTGTTGAGAGCACTAAATTCACCGGACCGACGATTACCATCATTGGCGAAGTGGTGGCCCTCGCTCCGGATCAGTAGGCCGCAAACTGTCCGTCGATTGACTGCTACAGACAGTTCGTCGGTCGAGGAAGTCCGCCGATCTTCGCGGCCAGCCGCGCCGGACTTCCGGGAAATAGTTGCAGCAGAGCAATGCTGTTACCGAGCTCTTCACCCAGCTCCTGCCTGACCAGTTTGACGAGGGGGCGCATCGCAGGCGCAACTTCGTGAGCTGCGTAGAAGTTGCGCAATACGTTGATGACCAACCAGTGGCTATCCGTCAGAGCGATGCTTTCACGGGTGGCTAGCCAGTGCGCAACGTCGATCGACCAATCGTTCAGGTCGTCAAGGTGCCCGTCTTTGTCTAGCGAGGGGGCGTCGTGTGGTGTCGTGGCAGCCATAACAGCCAGCCTACCAGCTCACGACCCGGTCGTGAGAGGCGCACAGCGCTACCCACTCGTCGAGGCTCACGGCGCTCATGTTGGTTGACTCGGGCGGAAGTGGTATCCCTCGGGCTCGCGCGTCCGTCTCGAGAACGTAGATATTATGCTCAGATCCGAATTGCGCGCTGAGTTCCTCAAGCGTTAGCAGAATACTGACGGCTTCTTCGATGAGTACTATCGAATCCGTCTGTGCACATGCACTGCCGCACACGGCGATGCTGGCGAGTCGGTTGACTTGATGTAGCGTGCTCATCGGTGGCTTAAGACTACATCGTGGCTATTGATCAGGGACTGCATCTCATGTGCGGCAATGGCCGTGACTTTGATTGCGGTTACGGATAGACCGTATCGCGACATGGACTCCTCACACGCGTAAACCGACTCCACACCATAGAGCGAGAGAGCGCCGAGCTGTTTGGAGGGCGTCTTGCGGGCGAGGCCTGTTGCGCTCTGTTCCGGCACCAGGTTCAACACGCCCGCTCCAGTAAACAGTAAGGACGTGGGCACATCGAACGCAGCGGCCACCAACAGTAGCTCCAGAGCCTCAGCGCTGGTTGCGCTGTTAATCGGTGAGCAACCGATTATGGACAGACAGGTTTTGCTTGCGATACTCATGGCAGGAACGTCACGGTGCGATCCGAGCTAATGGCCGCATCGATCATCTGGCCGACCCCAGCGAGTTCGAATCCTTCTGCCATCGATTGCTGAGCGTTGTATCGATCAGCCTCTCGCGCGTCGAAAACCCCCCGTTTCAACGCGGCGGCAATGCATACGGTGAGTTCAACGCCGGAACTTTTGGCGAAGTCTTGCCACAGCCGGGTCGGGTTTGCCTCATCTTGCAGCGTTTCGCGCGCGAGCGCGTTCAACACGCCGTCATGGTAGAAAAACACTCGGTTAATCGTATGGCCTGTTGCGATTGCAGACTCGGCGAAACGCAACGCGCTTATAGCCGCCTGGCTTTCGAAAGGGCTGCCGTGAACAGCGATTGCGAAGCTTGCCATCGTTACGCTTCGCGAGTGGCGAGCGCGCGTTTGAATCCCGAGTAGCGAGGCTGGTCGATGGCGATCTGGTTGACTACCGTCGCGCGCAGGTGTTCGGCCAGGCCCTCCGAGTCGAGCGCGATGCTGCCGTCGCGCAACCCGTTGGTCAGGGCCCAGCGCAGAGTGAGCAGCGAGGTGTCGGCGTCTGCACCGAGCAGGCGTTCGAGCCTCGCCTTTTCTTCAGCTTGGGCGAGTGGGGCGATGCGCAATTCACGCTCGACTATATCCAGCGAGTTGCCCGCGACTCTTGCGAGGAACTGGGTCCGTCCTTCGGTGTTGGACATCACGTCCGCGCGCAGGAAGTCACGGACGCTGAGAAGCAACTCATCTACCCTCGGCATGGCGAGGTTCTCCGGCTCGATCGGCTCGATCAGCCGAACCGGCCCCGGGATGATCAGATTGACGCAGTCCACCTGGCACTCGGAGGAGCGCCTGCCGATAGCTGGGCGCTCGACCGTTTTGTCCGGCCCTGATCGATAGTGCTCAGCCATGCCCAGGCAGCCGACGGCCCACCAATACGAGCCGAAGACTTCCCAGAAGCGAACTCGTTCTGCATCGACTGGTTTGCCGGACACGGACTCATAGCCCGCAAAAAGATCTTCTCGGGTGCCGAACCCGCCAACCGGGCCGTCACCACCAAAGCGCCATGAGTTTGTGCAGATCCAGCCGAGATCCCGCATCGGATCGCCGATGTGGGCAATCTCCCAGTCCAGGACGGCGTTGATGCCTTCCGGAGTGACCATGAAGTTGCCATTGCGGAAATCGTTGTGTACCAGCGCAATTTCGGGCGCATCTGGCAGGTTCTGCAGAAGCCATTGCGCCGCGTAGTCGATCATCGGTTCTGGCGTTTCCAGATCCTGATAGCGCTGCCAGGTCTGGCGCACAAAGGTTTCTGGCTCGATGGCATCCAGGTGGTCGCGCAGACCCGTAGCGTCGAGATCGATCGCGTGGATGCGCGCTAGCGTTTCTCCACACTCGCGGGCCAGGCGCGGGCGCAACTCAGCAAAGGCGTCCGAGCGATTGATGCGCGCTCCCAGCGCTTCGCCATCAAGCCATTGCATGATGAAGCCAGCACCCAGGCCGTCCTTAGGCTCGAGCACATAGTGCACTTCTGGCTCAGGAACGCCCGCTTCGCGAGCAGCTCGCATTAGCATCGCCTCAACAATCAGGCCCGGATGACCTTCCACGTGCTCCTCGGCCACCATGCCGCCCGGCGCGCGTCGCATGGCGAGGCGATAGTCGCCGCCGTCGCCGCGCACGCTCAGTCGATAGGTTTCCTGGCTGGCGCCGCCGGAGAGTCGCTCCACACCGATCAGTTCGTGCACGCCGCCTACCTCGCGGCATACGATCTGGCCTAGAAGGCGCTGAAACTCCTCGGCCTGGGTCGCAAAGTCCAGGCCGGGTTCGCTCATCGCGGTTGCCATTGACTACTCGATGACGCCCTTCGGCGCACGCTGCTTCATGTAGCCGAACATGTAACCGGCGACCCGGCGCATCTGAATTTCCTCTGCGCCCTCGGTGATGCGGTAGCGGCGGTGGTGGCGATAGATGTGCTCGAACGGCTTGTGCCGCGAGTAGCCCAATCCGCCATGCACCTGCATGGCGCGATCAGCGGCTTCGCAGCAAAGTCGGTTGGAGTAGTAGTTACACATTGAGACTTTGTCGGACTGCGAGAACGCGCCGTACTTGTCCATCGCAGCCGCCGTCTTGTGGATCAATGCGCGCAGCATCTCTGCCTGTGTCTGCAGCTCGACCAACGGAAACTGAATGCCCTGGTTGGTGGACAACGCCTTTCCGAAGGGCTTGCGCTCCATTGCGTACTCGATGGATTCATTGATACAGAACTGGGCCGCTCCCAGACTTGATGCCGCCTGGCGAATGCGGTTTTCGTTGAAGAAATGTTGGACGACGCCCAGGCCCCGGCCTTCGCCACCGAAGATCGCCTCGTCCGGAACGCGCACGTTGGTCAGCGATATGTGCGCGTGGTCTGTAGGCATGTTGAACGTCCACAGATATTCCTCAACCTTGAATCCAGGCGAGTCTGTTGGCACCAGAAAGCACGTGATACCGGCGCCGTCGCCAGCCTTGCCGCTGGTGCGCGCGAAGATGAGGTCGTACTGAGCTTTGTGAATGCCAGTGTTCCAGGTCTTCTCGCCGCTGATGACCCACTCATTGCCGTCTTTGACGGCGGTCGTCTCCATGTGTGTCGCATCCGAACCGTGGTTCGGCTCCGTGATGCCGAAGGCAAAGCCTTTGCGACCGATGAGCAGGTCATCGACCCAGTCTTCTTTCTGCTGCTCGGTACCGTGGTTCAGCATCAGCAGCAAGCCGACGTTGTTACCGACGATGGAGTGCTCATTCTGCAGATCGTTGTGGAGCCCCAGGCCCTTGGTCGCCAGGTGCTCACGGATGACCGCCATGCCGTAGTTACCGCCTTCTTTACCGCCGTACTCCTTGGGGTAGGGGTAGCGGTAGTGGCCAGCCTTATCGGCAAGCTGGCGAGCCTGGCGCAGGAGTGCTTCCCACTCTTCGTTAGGCAGACCGTTGCGGTCCCAGTCTGTGCGAGCATCTTCTCGCCGATGATCGAAGAAACGAATGTTGTCGTTGCTGTTCTCCAGCGGCTTGATTTCGCGCTCGATGAAGTCATCAAGCTCCGCCAGGTAGTCCTGAAGGTCCTGTGGAATTTCGAATGACATGCTGGTCTCCTCCCGTTGTTTCCTGACAGTCTACCGCTTTGGCCCCGCCTTTCTCTATCGCTCATGGTCGAATCATTACATCGATCAGTTGCGGCCCACTGGCGTCAAAGCACCGGTCAAGGCACAGTTAACTACATAGGCCGCTTCGACCTCGAAACGGCATGTTTTGCTACGACAGGGGAGTCAACCAACCATGATTATCGTGACTGCGACCATTGAATACGCCGATCGAGCTGCCAGAGATGGCGCTGTCGAGGCCGGTAGCGGCTATCAGCAAGCGACCCGGGATGATGAGCCGGGTTGCATTGCCTACTGTTTCGCTGCTGACCCGTGCTCGGAGACTCGAGTACAGGTGTATGAGGCTTGGGAGGATGGGCCGGCTCTGGCGCTCCATCTCAAGCACGAGAACTACTTCAACATGCGCGACACGCTCGGCAAGTTCGAGATGGTTTCAGCGGAGAGCGCAGCTCATAACGTTTCAGAGAGCACAACTGTGTATGACGAAACCGGCGTGCCCAGGACTGAGTTTTTCGGCCAGTAGAGGCGGGTTGGGCGATCTCTTAGGCGACATGAGGTTCAGGAGATCGCGTCGCTGCGCTCGCGAAGACTGGGAGTAGGGCTCGATGTGACGGGGCCGTGCTCCGGCGGGGCGAGGAGACGCAAAGCGTGGCCGCGGCGAGCGCGGCCAGTGGCTCGTCTTGGCGAGGAGACGCAAAGCGTTGACGTGGCGATCTCGGCCAGAGGTCTGTCTTCGCGAGGAGACGCAAAGCGTTGACGCGGCGATCTCGGCCAGAGGTCTGTCTTCGCGAGGAGACGCGAAGCGTTGACGTGGCGATCTCGGCCAGTGGTCCGTCTTCGCTAGAAGACGTAACGGGTTCACGCGGCGATCTTGGTCAGTGGTCCGTCTTCGCGAGGAGACGCGAAGGGTTGACGTGGCGATTTTCGCCAGAGGTCCGTCTTCGCGAGGAGACGCGAAGCGTTGACGTGGCGATCTCGGGTGGACTGTAAAAGTGGAGATAGTGGGACGCTCTCGAGCATTGGCCTGGCGGGCGCAGCCCTTAGGCTCAATGCACTGCCGCTCTCTCAGAGCTCCAAGCGCGTCGACTTTCCTGCGCAGAGTGCGCTGCACTCGGCGATGAAAGTTCGACGTTGGCGGAGGGGGTGGGATTACTCGGATGACCTTCGGGCCATCCTCGCCCTTCGGGCTGCGCGCGACCTGCGGTCGTGCTCGTTCGCTTCGCGTCCGTCGCATGCGACGGCCTGCTTCGCAGTCGAACCCAGGTGGGTTCTTATCCTCACCCCGCACCTACAAAAAAGGCTCCTGCGGAGCCTGTTTTTGTGGCGGAGGGGGTGGGATTCGAACCCACGGTAGGTTTCACCCTACGCCGGTTTTCAAGACCGGTGCCTTAGACCAGCTCGACCACCCCTCCGAAGGGCGGCTACTGTACCAGCGAGTGTTGCGCTGGTGAAGATGTCCTGGGAATTTTGTGTGTGGTTGGCGATCCAGCGTGCGGGCTCGGCTAGCGGGCGTAGCCTTCGGGATGCCGGGACTGCCAGCGCCATACATCGGCGCACATGCGTTCGATATCGTATTGGGCCTCCCAGTTGAGCTCGGTACGGGCTCTAGTTGGATCGGCGTAGCACTCGGCGATGTCGCCGGGTCGGCGCTCGACGACCTCAAACGGGACGGCTCGTCCGCTGGCTTTCTCAAACGCCGCAATCATCTCCAGTACGGAGTAGCCCTGGCCGGTGCCCAGGTTGTGAGTGTGAACCCCAGGATTGTCCTGCAGGAAGTTCAGCGCAGCGACGTGCCCTTTGACGAGATCGGTGACGTGAATGTAGTCGCGCACGCCGGTGCCATCGCGCGTCGGATAGTCGTTGCCGAAGACGCTCAATCGCTCGCGTTTGCCAACGGCGACCTGGGCGATGAACGGCATTAGGTTGTTGGGGACGTCCCTCGGATCTTCACCGAGATCGCCTGAATCGTGCGCGCCGACAGGATTGAAATAGCGCAGCAGTGACAGCCGCCAGCGCTCGTCGGCAGCGCCGAGATCCCGCAGAACATGCTCGATCATCAGCTTGGATTGGCCGTACGGGTTGGTCGCACCGGTAGGGAAGTTCTCCGTTATCGGCACGCTGGCCGGGTCGCCGTAGACGGTTGCAGACGAAGAGAAAACCAATGTTCGAACGTCCGCGGCGTCCATTGCTCGAAGCAGGGACAGCGTGCCGTTAACGTTGTTGTCGTAGTAGCGAATGGGTTGTGCGACGGATTCTCCGACGGCTTTCAGGCCGCCGAAATGCAGCACCGCGCCGATATCGTGGTTACGGAATAGCTCATCGAGAGCGGCATCATCGCGAAGATCGGCCTCGAAAAAGCTCACGGGTCGATTGGTGAGCCTCGTAACTGCCGCAATGGAGTCCGTACTCGAATTCGCAAAGTTGTCCAGAACGACAACTTCGTAGCCGCTGTTCAGCAGCTCGACACACATGTGACTGCCGATATAGCCGGCACCTCCGGTTACCAGAACCTGGCTCATGCGGGTTCTATCCTCAGCGCTCGTTAATGCCGTAGTACTCGCGATACCAGTCGACGAAGTTCGCGATACCAGTCTCGACCGTCGTATCGGGCTTGTAGCCGACGTCGTTCATGAGCGCGTCGACATCTGCGTAGGTATCTGGCACGTCACCCGGCTGAAGCGGCAACATGTTCTTTTTAGCTTCGATCCCAAGGTTTTTCTCCAGCACTTCGATGTAGTGCATGAGATCGATCGGATTGTTGCTGCCAATGTTGTAGATGCGGTACGGCGCGGCTGCAGTTGCTGAATCCGGTGCGTCGCCGCTCCAGTGCGGATTCGGGGTCGCAGCCTGATCGAGGGTTCGAATGATGCCTTCGACAATGTCGTCCACATAGGTGAAGTCGCGCTTGTGATGGCCGTAGTTGAAGACGTCGATCGCTTCGCCCTTGAGCATCTTGTCGGTGAACTTGAACAGCGCCATGTCCGGACGGCCCCATGGGCCGTACACGGTGAAGAAGCGCAAACCGGTTGCTGGCAGCCCGAACAGGTGAGCGTAGGTGTGGGCCATGAGCTCGTTTGATTTCTTGGTAGCGGCGTACAGGCTGACGGGGTGGTCAACGTTGTCATGCACCGAAAACGGCATGTTTGTATTAGCGCCGTAGACGGAGCTGGTGGACGCGAAGACGAGATGCTCGGTTCCTACTTCCTTCAAGCTTTCCAGAATATTCAGGAAACCGGTTACGTTAGCTTCAATATAGGCGTAGGGGTTCTCGATGGAATAGCGAACGCCGGCCTGGGCCGCGAGATGGACAACCCGGTCAGGCTTTTCGCTGCGAACCAGTTCTTTTACTGCGTTCGTGTCGGCAACGTCGATCTTTGCGCACTCGAAATTCGCTTTCACCTCCAGGCGGTCGAGACGCGCCTGTTTCAGGGTGACATCGTAGTAGTCGTTGAGATTGTCCAGGCCGATAACGCTGTCGCCGCGATCGAGCAGGCGATGGCTGGTATGTGAGCCTATAAAGCCGGCTGCGCCGGTGACCAGTACTTTCATGTCGTGTAGAACCTGGTGTGTTAGTGAGGTGGTCTAGTGAAAAATGAATCGCCAGCCGACGAGATTGTCAGCTTGCGACCAGGGCAGTAGAGCCATCGAGTGCTAGAGCCGAGCGGTGACGTATCTGCTTGGTAGTGCGTGCTTCACATCGAACAGGACGTGGTGGTCTTTACCTAGCGACACTATCGCCTCGGGGCCGAGAGCCATGAAATCCTCGTGAGCGACTGCCAACACAATCGCGTCGTAGGATGCTTTCTTGAGTCCGTCGATAGTTTTTATGCCGTACTCTTCGCACGCTTCAGCCGGATCTACCCATGGGTCGTAGACGTCCACATTGGCGTTGTAACGCTCGAATTCTCGAACCAAATCGACGACTTTGGTGTTGCGGATATCAGGGCAGTTCTCTTTGAACGCTAAGCCCAATATCAGAATATTCGAATCGACGACGTGGATCTTCTGCTGCGTCATGAGCTTCAGTACGCGGTCGACCACGTGCTCAGCCATGCTGTCGTTGATGCGTCGCCCGGCAAGGATAACCTCCGGGTGGTAACCGATTTCCTGCGCTTTGAACGTCAGGTAGTAGGGGTCGACGCCAATACAGTGGCCGCCTACGAGGCCGGGTTTGAATGGCAGGAAGTTCCATTTGGTACCCGCGGCCGCGAGAACCTCTTCGGTATCGATATCCAGGCGCTCGAAGATGAGGGCGAGTTCATTGATCAGCGCGATATTCAGATCTCGCTGTGTGTTTTCGATGACCTTCGCCGCTTCGGCAACACGAATACTGGACGCTTTGTGGGTGCCGGCGGTAATGATGCTCTTATAGAGTGTATCAACCAGGTCGGCCGCTTCAGGCGTTGAGCCGGAGGTCACTTTTACGATGCTGGGTAGCCGATGTTGCTTGTCGCCGGGGTTGATACGTTCAGGAGAGTAGCCGCTGAAGAAGTCGACGTTGTGAGTCAGTCCGCTCTCGGCTTCTATAACCGGAATACAGACTTCTTCCGTTGCTCCGGGGTAAACCGTGGATTCATAGATGACGATATCGCCTGGCTTGATCGTTCGAGCGATGCTTTTGCTGGCGGCCTGCAGCGCGCGCATATCGGGGCGCTTGTACTGATCAATCGGAGTCGGGACCGTCACGATATAGACGTTGGCGTCGGCTAGCTCGGTCAGATCCGAACTGAATGTTAGGTGCAACGATTCTTTGAATGAGTCCGGTTCCACCTCGCGAGTAGCGTCGTGGTGACGTCGCAACTCGGCGATCCGTTTTTCGTCTATGTCGAAACCGACCGTCTGGATCTTGCGACCGAACTCGACGGCTAGAGGAAGTCCGACGTAGCCGAGGCCGATAATCGCGACCTGAGCATTTGACAAGTCATTTGCCAGTGTAATCATTGGGTATTGAGATCCGTTTCAGTGAGCGCGGCGATTATAGAACGCGGCTATTGCCAGAAACTGTGACGATGTTGTAGTAACATCAATTCAGCCTCAGGAGGTCGCTCGACGGCACCCTATGCGCAGCCACTGCGCCAATAAGGCTTGTTACTTGCGTTTTTTTCGCAAGACTTGCCAGGTTAGGACAAAGTCGGTTTGTCTTTTTCGTGACCTGTTCAAGACAGATTTGTGCTTCGGTCGGCCTACGACTGAGTTGGCTTCCTTCGTGCACAGTTCCCAAATCTTACAACGCTTTACACCGTCAGCCCTCGCTTGTCGTTACAATCGCTGCATCGATCCTGGAAGAACGATCAATGAGCACCATTGAAAAAGCCGCCGCGCGACTGGGTAAGACCTCGCCGCTTGCGACTGGCACGGAAGCATCACCGCCACCCTCTGTTGAATTCAGCAGGCCTGCCGACGATGTGGAGCGACTGCCACCGGTAGCCCCTAGCGGGCATATCGATCTGGATATTGCCGATCTCGTCGATCGGGGCTTCATGCCCCCGGTAGGCGGCCGCTCGCAAATTGGGCAGGACCTGCGTCGAATCAAGCGCCCGCTTCTGTTGCACGCTCAAAAGCGTCAGGCATTGGCGGTAGAAGGGCGCCCCGGCAATGTGGTGATGGTAACGAGCGCAGTGCCGGGCGAAGGCAAAACCTTCATTTCCATCAACCTGGCTATATCACTCGCGGCTGAGCTCGATCATCGAGTTCTCCTGGTGGATGCAGATCTAGCGAAGGGTGACGTCGCCCGCCAGCTCAATATCGATCCACCTCGCGGGTTGAGTGACCTGTTGAGGCAGCAGTCGTTTGTGCGGGAAGACGCCGTGCTGACGACTAACATTGATCGTCTGAGCATCCTCCCGTCAGGCAGCTTTGTGGAACACATCGATGAGCTCTACGCGAGTGACTTGATGCAGGACATTATCGATGGCCTGGCTGCTGAAGACCCGGATCGAATGATTGTCTTTGATGCGCCGCCGCTTCTGGCAACGACGGAAGCCGCTGTACTTGCCCGCTTGATGGGGCAGGTGGTGATGGTTGTGGAGTCAAACAACACACCCCAGAGCGCGGTGACCGAAGCGCTTCGACATCTTGACGACGTTGAATCCCTCAGTCTGTTGCTCAACAAAGCCACGACGAGGCCGCTGACTAGCTACGGTTACGGTTATGGCTACTCTTACGGGGACGGTGGAGAGCGAGGCTGAACCGCAGTCATACTGTGACCACGCCCCTCACGGGGTTGCTGGTGACTTGTCGGTGAACTGAGGGTGGGGCAGCTACGACATGCGGTTGACGACCAAGGTGGTCTGCTGGTGACGTTGTCATCAGCCACGCGAACGACGAGGTAATTGATGTACGAAGAACATTTCGGGCTTACCGGCAAGCCGTTCCAGCTTTCACCCGATGCCCGCTTCTTCTTTCCGAGTAACGAACATCGCCGAGCGTTGTCGTTTCTGCAGTACGGTATCGAGCAGGCAGACGGCTTTATCGTCATAACGGGAGATGTCGGCACCGGTAAGACGACTCTGGTCCAGGCGCTACTGAACGATATCGATCAGAGTTCCGCGCTCGTCTCCAATATCGTGACTTCCCAGCTGGACGAAGATGATTTGCTGCAGCTCGTTGCCATGAACCTTGGGCTCCGGGTGAACAACAACAGCAAAGCCCTGTTGCTCAAAGACCTCGAAAGGCTATTCATTCAGCGCTCCCGTGAAGGGCGGCGTGTTCTGCTCATTGTTGATGAAGCTCAGAATCTGCCGGCGAAGTCGGTTGAAGAGCTGCGCATGTTGACCAACATGCAGTTTGAAGGCCGGCCCTTGTTGCAGGTATTCCTGCTCGGGCAGGAAGAATTTCGCGGAACGCTGCTGTCCGAGGGCTTCGAACAGCTCCGGCAGCGTGTTATTGCAACCTACCACCTGAACCCGCTGAAAGAGGATGAAACTCGCACCTACATCCTGCACCGACTGCAGACGGTAGGCTGGAAGCGGCGTCCCGATTTCGAGGACGATGCGTTCCCGGCAATTTTTGAGTTTACCGATGGTGTGCCAAGGCGCATCAACAACCTCTGCGACAGGCTGATGCTTTTTGCGTTTCTCGAAGAGATCACGAGTATTGACCGCGAGGTGGTGACCAAAGTCTCTAATGAGATTGGTACCGAGTTTTGGGGTGGCGCAACTCCGCCGCAGCCAAGTAGCGCTGTTGCCGCCGGCATGTTGGAAGAGGGCGCTAATACCCAGCAGGTGTTCAATACGCCAGGCCAGCCGCTCGAAACCATGGCGCGCATCATGTTCGACAAGGCTAACGTGCAGCAGCGCCTGGCGGGCCTTGAACGGGCCATTGATGGGCTTGGGCATAGCGTCAAGGAAGAGCTGTCATTCATTCGCCTGATGCTGGAGGACCTCCTGCATGAGACTCGCCATTCGGGCGACTCAACGTCTGGACCGGCCGCTCCGCGGAGTGCGGATGCGAGCACGCCATCGAGTGACGATGGCGATTCAGGTTCTGCAGCGGATGCGGACAAGAAGCGCGCCTGATCGGATAGGCGGCTGCCTCTGCTCTTACTCCGTTCTTGCCCGGCTCTTCCCCGGCTCTAACCCGGCTCTAACCCGGCTCTAACCCGAGTCCTGGTAGCGCCTGATCGATATCTCGTGTCAGCGCCTGTATGGCTTCCCCGTTTCTGACCTGTCGTTTTCCGCCAGTTACTCGTAGGCGAATTTTAAGGCGATGGATAAGCTCAGTGCTTTGCGGGTCACGTGCTTTCCCCGATACGTGAATTGCGATCGCACCTTCTCTTCCCTCCATTCCCTATCCGCACCCCCATCCCCATCCCTCATTCGTCATCCACGTGGTCGGATCGTCAGTGGAAATCTCTGGAGCGAAAGCCCTGGGGGCGAACACTGCGGGACTGGTCATCGGAGCCGTCGCCTGAGGCATCTGATAGCGCTGACAACTCTTCACTACAGTCTTCAAAGTAGCCTCCAATTACATGAATTACCTCATTTTCTTTTTCAACATGGCCTTTGACCAGAAGCAGTTGGCTCTGCAGGATAACTGCCCTGAAGCGCTCCACCATTGATGACCAGACGACGATATTGGCGTTGCCGGATTCGTCTTCCAGGGTGATAAACATGACCCCGGTAGCCGTTGCTGGGCGTTGCCTGCCAGTAACGACTCCCCCGATCTGGATATGCTCGCCTTGCTGCTTTTCACTAAGATCAGCGGCGGTACAGCAACGCTGGAAGCGCGGTTGCCCCCGAAGCAGCGCCATGGGGTGTGCCGTGAGGCTAAGGCCTAGATAGCGGTAGTCACTGATGACATCGTCGCCGCATCCCGGAGTTTCAAGCTGCACTTCAGTCTCATAGGGTTGTGGCGACTCCGCTGCCGCCTGAAGCTGTGTTGGTGAGCCGATACCCGCGACGTCCCAGTGCGCCTGGTAGCGATGACTGGATAAGGAAGTCAGCGCGCCCGCGCGCGCCAGCATGCGCATGGAGCGGTCATCCAGCTCGGCACGCCGGCGCAAATCACTGACATCCTGATAAGGCTGGTTTGCCTCGATGCGCAGCCCCGCCTCCCGACTCAGCCCCTTGATTAGCCGGAGGCCCAAGCGAAGCGCACCTTGGGTAGAGAGACGGAGCGCACCTTGGGTGGAGAGACGAAGCGCACCTTCAGTAGAGAGGCGGCGGGCTCCTCGATCGGAGGAATGCGGGGCACTCTGGGCTTCGAAATGCCGGGCCTCCTGTCCGTTGGCATCCGAAGGGTCGCGACCGGTGGGGGCGCCTGGGCTGGCGTCGCAACCATCACCTTCAGCATTACCATTACCGGGGACTTGATCCGGCGGTTGCAGGTGGTGATCCCAGCGGCTGTTTTGAACATCCACCTCGCGCACCTCGATGCCATGGCGCCGTGCGTCCTGGATAAGCTGTGAAGGCGAATAGAAGCCCATTGGCAGAGCGTTCAACAGGCCGCAGCAGAACGCTGCGGGCTCATGGCATTTCAGCCACGCTGAGACATAGACAAGAAGGGCAAAGCTGGCTGCGTGGGACTCCGGGAAGCCGTACTCCCCAAAGCCTTGAATCTGCTGAAAGACACGCTGGGCAAAATCCCGGTCATGACCGCGCGCGAGCATGCCATCGATCAATTTGGCTTCGAACTCCTCAAGACCTCCGCGACGTTTCCAGGCAGCCATGGCTCGGCGTAGCTGGTCCGCCTCTCCGGCGCTGAAGCCGGCAGCAACCATAGCCAGTTCGATGACCTGTTCCTGGAAGATCGGCACACCCAGGGTGCGTTCCAGAACCCGTCGCACGCCGTCGTCGGAATAGGTGACCGTTTCCAGGCCCTGCCGCCGCCGTAGATAGGGGTGCACCATGTCGCCCTGGATCGGGCCGGGCCGGACGATGGCGACTTCGATGACGAGATCGTAGAAGTTCTGCGGCCTGAGCCTGGGCAGCATGGTCATCTGAGCTCTGGATTCGACCTGAAAGACGCCAACGCTATCGCCGCGCTGAAGCATTCGGTAGGTCACCTCATCCTCTGCCGGAATATCCTGGATGCTCAGATTCACGCCGCGATAAGCGTGCAGCTCGGACAGCGCTTTGCGAATGGCGGTCAACATACCCAGGCCCAGCACGTCGACTTTCAACAGGCCCAATGCTTCCAGATCGTTCTTGTCCCATTGGATGACAGTGCGGTCTTCCATGGCGGCGTTCTCCACCGGCACAAGCTCCATCAGTGGCCCGCGCGAGATGACAAAGCCGCCAACGTGCTGAGACAGGTGCCTTGGAAACCCCATGATTTGCTGCACAAGCGACAGGAACTGCCGAACCAGGCGGCTCTTTGGTTCCAGGCCGGCCTGTTGCAGGCGCTCTTCCAGCACCTTGGGTTTGTCCCACCAGGCCAGCGACTTACTGAGTAGATCCACCAGGCCCTGATCCATGCCAAGCGCTTTGCCGACATCGCGAATGGCGCTTTTCGGCCGATAGGTGATCAGGGTGGCAGCCAGCGCGGCTCGCTCCCGAGAGTAGCGTTTGTAGATGTACTGAATGACTTCCTCACGCCGTTCATGCTCGAAATCGACATCGATGTCCGGTGGCTCGTTGCGTTCTTTGGAGACGAAACGTTCGAACAGCACGCTCATGCGGGAGGGGTCAACCTCGGTGATATGCAGGCAGTAACAAACCGCTGAGTTTGCTGCAGAACCGCGCCCCTGGCAGAGAATGCCCTGGCTGCGGGCAAACTGAACGATGTCCTGCACGGTCAGGAAGTAGTACTCGTAGCTCAGCTCGGCAACCAGAGCAAGCTCCTTGTCGATCAGGCTCTGAACATGCTCTGGGATGCCGCCTGGCCATCGCTCGATTGCGCCTGCGAAGGTGAGTTGGCGCAGATATTCCTGGGGACTTAAATGCTCCGGCACGAGTTCTCGGGGGTATTCGTAGCGCAGCTCATCCAGGCTGAACTCGCAAAGCGACGCGGCCCGATGAGCTTCCTCCAGCATCTCCTTCGGATACAGCATCAGCAGCTCTTCGATGCCGCGCAGGCGGTGCTCGGCGTTGCGCATGCCGTCATGCCCCAGCCGGTCTACGCTGCAGCCAAGGCGAATAGCACTGACAACATCCAAAAGCGGTTGCCGAGAATGATCGTGCAGCCGGATGTCGTTTGCCGCCAGCAATGGCAACTTAAGGCCAATCGAGAGCGTTAGCGCATTGGCGGTCTTGTCCAGATCGTCGCCATCGTGAAAGAGCTCCAGCGCAATCCATAGGCGCTTGAACTTGGCTGACAGGATCGCGCCTTCCCGCATGGTCTGCTCTATGTCATGGGCTCCAGGAATCCACAGCGCCAGACATTGATCCAGGCCCCAGTCGAGATCTTCCATGCGCAGTTCGTAACTGCCTTTGACGGCTCGCCGGCGACCCTTCGTGATCAGCGTGCATAGCTGCGCGTAGCCCTGCCGGTTACGCGCCAACAAAACCAGGTGGATTCCGTTATTGGCTAGCCGCTCAGGGCTGTCTACTGGACTCCGCTCAGGGCTGCTGAGCCGTATCTCGGTGCCGATGATCAGTTTGATGCCCGCTGCCTTCGCTGCAAGGTGTGCTTTTACCGCGCCGGCAACCGAGCACTCATCGGTGATGGCGATGGCGCTGTAGCCAAGCGTTGTTGCGGTGTCTACCAGCTCTTCTGGCTGAGAGGCTGCGCGCAGGAAGCTGTAGTTACTCAGGCAGTGGAGCTCGGCAAATGGCGGCCGCATCAGGCGAAATATCCGTGCAGAAACCATTCACCGGATGCATCCAGGTATACCCAGATATTGGCGCCATCGCGGGTGCGAGCGATGTAGTAGTCCCGGCAGGTGCCATGCTGCCACCAACCGGTTTCTATGCGCTCAGGCCCGCTCAGGGGGTGGAACGAATCCCTATTGATTGGCCGGGCTTGTTGGAAAAGCCACAGGGGACGATTGCCGCGTGGCTCTTCGGGACTGTTTCTAGTCAGCCGCTCAGGGCTGTTTCTATTCAGCCGCTCAGGGCTGTTTCTAGTCAGCCGCTCAGGGCTGTTTCTAGTCAGCCGCTCAGGGCTGTTGTTAGCTAGCCGCTCAGGGCTGTTTTTGGTCAGCCGCTCAGGGCTGTTCGTCCTATTGCTCTTAGTGGCGCTTTGCAGGGCGGTTTGTTGTGTCCACGCAAATTCGGGGCGGTAGTCGTTGTGGCTGGCAATAGTGCGCAGGGCTTCTTCGCCGAGCCTTGCGGTGAGTTGATCGATCAACTCGCTCGGCAGGTTGCCGCCCTGCGCCAGTTCAGTAAACAAGCCGCGACCTGGAGCGCTGCCAGTCGCCCATGGCTCCCATTGAATGACTTGCAAGGTGATAGTCAGAACATCGGTTGGCAGTTCAAGCTGCTCAAGCTTCAGGTGGCTGATGAGTAACAACCTGAGCTCGCTTTGCTCGCTGCGGGAGAAGCGCACATTCAGTTGAGCCTGGGTGGGTAAGTCTTTATGCCCTGCGTTACCGGTCAGTTCGCGAGACTGCCCGGAGAAATGCCAGCGCACATGCAGCACGCCATACTGGTGACGTTTCAACCACTGGTGCAGTTCTGCAGCCAGGCGCTGCATAGGTTGCTCGAGGCCTGCTTTGCTGCTGACTGCATCCAGCAGATTGAGCGTGCTGCGGAATCGGGCAATAGGCGCTATAGCCTGGCGCGGATCGGGCCGCTGACCGGACAGACGCAGCAGGTAATCCACGAGCCGATCTGCCGAACGCACGGCGAGTTCCGAGCGGGGCAGCTTCAGCAGTTGGCCAAGCCTGCGTAGCCCCATGTTGGCAAAATGCTCTATTTCCGCAGCACTCAGCTCCAGGCAGCCTATTGGCACGTCGCTTAAGATCTCGTCCTGGGTTCTCTTGTGAGTCTTCTCACGAGCTTTTTTGCGGGTCTCTTTATGAGTCCCAGGAGAGTGCTCCTTATCGGAGCCGGCTTGCCAGGGCAGCGCGGCGCCACTCTTTGCCAGCGCCAGCGCAGCGAGCGGTGTTTGAGCCGCACTGATCTGGCTGAAGTGCCCCAGCTTTCGATAACGCTCATTCAGAGGTTCGGCAATGTTTTGGATACCCTCGAACAACCGGCGGCTTCTTCTGACTTCAAGCAGCACGCTCGATGGTGGCTGCAGACTCACCAGGGCACTGAATTGGTAGGCGACGTTCGCGAGATAGCGCAGGTAGCGCTGTTCGTTATCGCTGTCTCGGTTAACACCCTGTACGCCTTCAGCGATGCTGTTTGCGGTTGCTAGGCTGGAGCCAACGGCTATGCCCGCCTGGCAGGCGGCGTTGTTGCGCTGAATGATTCGATTGTCTTCAAGCACGACAACCGGACGATTGTTGTCGAGCGGCTGGCCATTTTCCTGTACGCCCCTCAGCGCGGCCTCCAGAGCCAGCCTTGGAAAGTGCGCGCACAGCCAACCGTCAACGGATGTTTCGCGATATATGTTCTGAGAAGCCTCAAAAACAGTGTCAGATTTATGTTTACTAAAGTTGTGTTTGTCAGAGTTATGTTTGTCAGAGTTGCCCCGACGTTTGCGCTGAGCAGCGTCGAGCGTTGAGTTTGCCTCTGCTCGCGCATCTTCTCGCTGCGCGTTTTCTGGCAGAGAGCTTTCCGGCAGAGAGTCCTTTAGCAAAGAAGCGATCGACGCTTTGGCTGAGAGCAATCTAGGGAACCTCTGACATGACTTCCTGGCGCGTTACCCGCTAACGCTTCTTTACCCGCTAACGCTTCTTTACCCGCTAACGCTTCTTTACCCGCTAACGCTTCTT
>CAYGQC010000060.1:0-19737 GCA_964351875.1 uncultured Pseudomonadales bacterium | reverse complement strand
GAACATGGGGGTCACCACCACGATGGTTCGCTCGACCGTCCAGGAACTCGCGCCACCCGCCCAGCGCGCGCAGATTCTCGCACTACTTCTCTTGAGCTTCATGGTCAGCTCGGCCATCAGTTCACCGCTGCTCGGCAATGTCATCGCGTTCGCAACGCCGCTGGCCGCGCTGCTGCCTGGCATCGCGTTCTCAGTGATCATATTCACAATTGGTATCACCATGACCGGCCTGTGGAATCACAAGTCCGACCGAGTGTGAATCGACAAACCCTGCGCTGGGCGCCCGCCAGCTACCAGGCGTTGAGGTAGTCAGCCACCACGTCCGGCGCTTCCATCACGATGAAGTGGCTGAGGTCCGGCCGATAATCGTCTGTGCCATCAGCAAAGCAGGCGGCGAGCCCTGGCGAGGTCGGCGACAGTGAGAAATCCATCATGTCTTCCCGCGGCCCATCAACTCTCTTTGCCCGCAGCACGGTGACCGGCGCCTGCACGAGGGCCACGCGGTCGTAGATGTTCGCCATGGCCGATCCGGTGTAGACGCTCGCCTCAACCAAAGGCGGGCACGCTAGCTCGACGCCGCCGCCCTCCAAAGGCAGAACACCCCAACGGCAGTAATCGTCGAGCGCTTGCGGAAGCCAGCGGGAGAAGGGTTTGCGATCAGCAAAGCGATCGCGCATCTCCTGCCAGTTCGCAAACGTTGCCCGCCGCCGGGAGGTGGGATGATCCGAAGGCTCTATCGCTGGCATCTCGTGGGCATACATCTGAGGATCTAAAATTACTGGGTCGACCAGGAGAACACGGTGAAACGCCTCCGGCCGCGCCGCAGCCGCCTGCACGACGCAATGCCCACCCATCGAGTGGCCAGCGGCGATGATATTCGTCAGCTCAAGGTGATCGACCAGGTCGATCAAATCCTCGCCGAAGCTAACCCAACCGAACGGCGGGTTGCGCTCTGATCGGCCATGGCCGCGCATATCCACAGCAATAATCCGGCGCTTCTCCGTCAGACGTGCGATGACCTGATCCCACACTCGGGCGTGAAACCCCGTAGCGTGGACGAGTAGTAGAGGGTTACCGGGGGCGTCAGCGTTCCACTCGAAATAGCAAAGAGACGTGCGATCACTGGTGAAACGGTGTTCGATGGGTTGCGAAGACATGGCGAGGACAACTACTGCATTTCGAGGAGGAGCGGAGTCTAACAATTTGCGACTCGGGTGCCCCTGCCCCAAACTGTGGCCAACCCTCTCAACGGATCCGCCTTCTGGTGAACGTGTGCAGCCAACATCCCATTGTCTCGAGCGACGAAGAGCCGTTGATACTCGTCGACGCCCAGGACAATGAGATCGGACATCTCGACAAGGCTAGTTGCCATGACGGCGCCGGGGTACTCCACCGTGCGTTTTCGCTGTTTATTTTCGACAGTTCAGAGCGACTGCTGCTGCAGCAGCGCTCGGCAGACAAGCGCCTGTGGGGCGGCTTCTGGTCGAATAGCTGCTGCTCACACCCCAGACAGGGTGAAACGATGGCCGATGCTGTCGATCGTCGACTGGCGCAGGAGCTGGGCATCACGAGCGATCTGCGATTCGCCTACAAGTTTGAGTATCAGGCAAGCTTCGGCGAGGCAGGCTCCGAACACGAGCTATGCTCGGTATATGTGGGGCAAAGCGATGAACAACCGGCCTTCAATCCGAATGAGATTGCCGAAGTCCGTTGGCTGGGCCGGCAAGAGCTCGACGCGGAAATGGCGAGCAACCCAGAAGCCTTCACACCCTGGTTCAAGCTCGAATGGGCAGAACTGGACCGGCTCTCACTCCTGCCAGGCTAAACTCAACGCCATCGCTCCCCCAGGCCGTCCGTCATGAGTCTTTTCCTGGCGTTTTCTTCGCTCGCATTCGCCATTGTGCTGCTCGCGCTATCTGTCCTACCCAGAAGCGCTCGGTTGACCGCCGACGGCAATAACGATGCTGAGAGCAAGGTGACTGCCCTGCTTGTGCAAACGGCGCCTGGCAGCATGCCGACTTCCTTGAGACGCCTTTCGGAGCAAGGCCCGGTGAGCGAGATTCTCGTGGTTGGGGAGAGCCAGCTACCCGACTGGGCGCAAGCCTCAAAGAACATCAGCCTGCTCCACGGGACGGCCGCACCGACCGGCTGGCAACCCCGCCGCTGGCGTCAGCAACAGGCGCTGCGTCAGGCGAGTGGCACCTGGCTGCTTCTCATCGACAGCGCCATCGAACTGGTTCCGGGCACAGTATCCGCGGCACTCAAGGAATGTCGCAGCCACGAACTGGACTTTCTCAGCCTGGCTCCAGCGCCGGCGGGCAACCCGGCCAATCTCAGCAACACCGCGGGCCTGATGCTGCTTCTGACTCGGCTGGGCCAGCTCGTTCGACGGCCGTTTGACGCATCCAGCGAGCTCACGACCGCCGCGC
Organism: uncultured Pseudomonadales bacterium; assembly: GCA_964351875.1. GTDB lineage: Bacteria > Pseudomonadota > Gammaproteobacteria > Pseudomonadales > Azotimanducaceae > JANSWO01. The sequence continues at coordinate 17,308 of CAYGQC010000060.1, read as the reverse complement.
TCCTAATTCGGGCCGAGACGCTGGCCGCGCTGTCCGGCGTCGAACGGGTGGCCGCAAACGATACGGACGATCGCGCTCTGGCACGGGCACTGAAATCCCAAGGCGCAGCCGGGCAACTGCGCTGGAGTCACTGCGCTCGCCAACACATCGATGCAACCGCCGGCTCCCGCTGGCCCCAGCTTCGGACGCCGACAGCACTAGCCGGCGGGCTGATCATTCTGGCGGTAATCACGTCCAGTTGGCTGCTGTGGCACTTCGGGGTGAGCTCGGTGGAAGGAATAACGGCTGTCGCAACGATTGCGCTGTTGACGAGCGCCCACTTTTGGCCGCTGAGCTATTACAATCAGCACCCGATCGCCCTGCCATTGCAGCCGCTACTGCTGCTCTTGGTCCTCGCCAGCAATCTGTTTCGCTGGCTTGCAGGGCGGTTTGGACGCGGCCAGGAAGCCGCTCTGCCAACAGGAGTCGAGTCATGAGTGGGCCGGATATCGGCATTAGCGCGCTGGCAACCTATCTGCCGCCGTTTCGCGTACGGCTGCGGGACTGGTGCAACTGGACCGGAGATAGCTGGAACAAGGTCGCGGCTGTAGTCGGATCCAGCTTCCGCATGCGCGCCGATGATGAGAACGCCTACACCATGGCCGCCACTGCGGTTCTTCGTCTAATCGAAAACAACAACATCGATCCCAGCCGGATCGGCATGCTCGCACTCGGCACCGAATCCAGCACTGACAATTCCGCCGGCGCTGTCATCGTCAAGGGCATGCTGAATCGCGAGCTGACTCGGCGAGGGCAAACGCCCATCAGCCGCGCCTGTGAAGTACCCGAGTTCAAACACGCCTGCCTGGGCGGTGTGTACGCCATGAAAGCGGCCGCGCGGTATCTGGCCTGGGATGGTCGGGACCGCCTGGCTATCGTCGTGTGTTCCGACATCGCCGAATACGAGCGCGGCACCAGCGGCGAGGTCACGCAGGGTGCGGGCGCCGTCGCAATGCTGGTTGAACGCGACCCACAGCTACTCGGATTCGAGATGGAGCTGTCCGGCAGCGCTTCGGACTACCGGGGCCCGGACTTCCGCAAGCCCTTCAGTCGTTTTGTCGGCCAGGAGCTCAGCGCCAACGCCCAACCGCGAGACTTCCCGGTATTCAACGGCAAATACTCCACCACCTGTTACGTCGACGAAGTGCTCGCCGCCATGGGCGACATGTTCGGCAAGCTGAAAACGGCGCCCAGCACGTTCATGCGCGAACTGAAGGCCGTCTTCCTGCATCGCCCCTACCACCGGATGGCAGAAACAGGGCTTGTCATGAGCCTGCTCTACGCCTTCGCGCTGGGCGATGACTCGGACCAGGCCATGCTCGACGAGATTGCCCGCCTGGCAGACGTCGACGGCCGCGCCCTCGCAGCCGAACTCACTGCGGCACCCAGCGTTTACCATCTCGTGGAGAGCGAGCGCACCAACGATGACGTTTTCCCGCTCGCGATGAAGGCCGCCCGCGAGCTGCGCAGTCACGAGCCATTCCAGTCCAATGTCACAGGTCAGCTACGTCTGGGCGGTGAGGAGATGGCCGAGATCGGCAATCTCTACACAGCTTCTCTACCTGCCTGGCTCGCCGCCGGCTTCGAACAAGCGGATCGCGAAGGCCTGGATCTGACGGGCGAGCGAATCCTGACCATCGGCTATGGCAGCGGCGATGCGGCCGAAATCATTCCCATGCGGGTCATGCCTGGCTGGCGAGAAAGCGCCCGGCGTCTGCACTTCGCGGAAGCCTTCAGCGGCGGCATAGATCTCGACCAGGCCGGCTACGAAGCATTGCATGATCGCGGCGAATCCGACGCGCTGGCGTTGCTGCCCACGCAGCGTTTTCGTATCAGCCGGGTGGGTGATCGCAGCGGTCATATCGATGATTCAGGCATCGAGTACTACGATTTTGTAGGTGGCGAGAACCGATTGGTCTAAGCGTCCGGCTATCTTGACGTGCCTTTGACACGCCTCTCGGACGAGTAGTCAAAAGACAGTCTGATCAAGTGTGCATCCCCATTGAGCCGCGTTGAAGAGGCAGGTCAGTCAAGCACCGTATCAGTCACACTAACGCCATTCGATTCAAACTCTGGCGGCGACCCAGAGCTACTTCAAAGCAGGCACCCAAAAGGCTTGGCATGCGGCCGTTAAGTGGCACTCCTACTTAGGAAATCGTTTCGAGAGGCCAGACCTCGACGACGCCGTAGGCGACGGCACAAGGTGTTTGAGAAACCAACTCGATCGCTTGCTCAAGGCTTTCGGCTTCAATGAGGGAAAAGCCAGCGACGGGTAGTTCTGTAGACATGTAGGAGCCTTCAACGGTCTCTAGTGCTTGTCCTTCCGGATTTCGGACCTGCACTGGCGGGCCAGCGATCCCCGTAAGGGCGCCCAATCGGATCAGCTTTGAATCGTGCGCGTGAGCCGCAGCTCGAACATCATCGCTTGTTCGCCTGTAACCTTCCTGGGTGCCGTACCCGATTGTGATGAATTTGGCCATGTCGCCAAGCTAACACCTCCTTCATTTTCCACAACTAGATCCGGCCGCTCAGCGTGCGATAGTGAGACGCTGGCTCGCCCTGTTTCCCAGTTTTGATAGCTCCGCAACCTCGGAAATTCTATCGGCTGGTCCAGCTTCAGCAATCGTGCGCCTTAGTGCGTCTTCGAATTTGTTAAGGACTCTCTGTCTTCGCGTCGCATCTTGCATAGCATCAAGCTCCAGTAGTTTCCTGCTCCGCCTACTCCAGGTGCATTGAGGCGTTATCTACTCACCTTCGCCATAGCCGTCAATCACCAATAACAGTCGCTCAGAATACCGAGGCTCTAAATACCTGCTGGCTTCTTGCGGATCGATATTGTGTCGCCAGACTGCATTTCTATCTCACAACGATCAACCGAATCCGTAACACCATTTATCAAGACTGAGGGCCCCCAAGGGAGCCTCCGAGACACGTCCAGACTAACAACATCTTGAAAACTAAAGGTCGCATCGCCTTTGCGTGCCTCTACGCTGAGTAATAACTCGCCGCTTTCCCAATCGAACTTTATGTCCTTCAGTGTCGCGTCATGTAGGTCGTGTATCGACGGACCGCTCATTGCTATTCCTCAATTATTTGGAGATGACTTATGGCAGCAAAGGGTCAATCGGCGGAGTAGATTTCTTAGCCTAGGGTGCCCGCTATGCCTTGCTGTGTGAGGTGTATCACAAGAAACCTTGGATGCTCCGCAAAGGAGACGTAGCAAAGGGCCCACGCTAAAGCAGAAAACGGCCGCAGACCAGACGTACATCCTCAAACCCTACGTGCTGATTTCGCTGCTTTGATTAATTATCTGGAACCATCATCGCCCAGTGTTCGTGACTCGGCTGCGTTAAGCGGAATCCTACAGCCCCAATTAAATCGAACCTGCAAACTCACAAAGCCGCTCAACCAACCAACGCCGTACCGGATCTTTGTCTGAGCGCTGATGCCATGTAAGGATTACATCGAAGCCGGGAACAGGTATCGGTGGCCGTATTTGTGCGAGGCGGTCGGCGAACTTGTCGGCCAAGCGCTTCGGCAACATTGCGATGTGGTCGCTAGAGCTGACTAACTCGATCAAGGTGAAGAAGCTGGATGTGGAGAAGGTCACCCGCCGCCGTTTGTTCATCTGGGCCAAAACCAGATCAGTAGGCCCGTGGAATTGGCCGTCGGTGGGTGAAACGATGCCGTGATCCAGTGCTAAGAAGCGCGTCAGTGTGAGTTTTTTCGCCAGCGCAGGGTGGTTCTTGCGGACGACCGCTACATACTGCTCCCTGTATATCAATTGTTCCCGGAGCTTTACGTCTGAAAAGTCTGGAATTGTGACCGCCAAATCGAGTTCTCCCGATGCTAGTTTGTCATATAGCCCAGTGAATTCTGGTCGCATTAGCGCGAACTGCATGCCGGGTGCTTCTAGCTGCAACGCGCTGATCGCGGGTGTAAGGAACACGTATTGCATGTAGTCGTTAGTGCTCAAGCGGAACTTAACCGTGCTCAACTTCGGATCGAACGGCGCGGCCTGCATTAGGGCCTCAATATCTCGAATAATCTTGTTCAGGTCTTCACCCAGAACAATTGCCTGCCGGGTCGGGCGCAGGCCGTAACTGCTGCGAACGAACAGCGGGTCGTCGAAGGTCGTTCGCAACCTAGCAAGCATTCCGCTCACCGTAGGTTGCGTGAGGTGCAACCGAACAGCTGCCCTGGAAACGCTGCGCTCATCTAGCAGCACGTGAAGTACATAAAGCAGGTTGAGGTCAACGCTTCTGATATCGATCATATCTATATCTCAAATACAATTATCCGATTGGGGTTATATCCTGGTCTGACCTACATTGACCCCATGGAAACAAGAGGGTCACCTCATGCAACCGTTCATGAACCTGTTCCGTCACCCCATCATGCAAGCACCCATCGGTAGTGCCTGTAGCCTGGAGCTTGTCCGCGCAGTGACAAACGCGGGAGGCATCGGTTCTTTCGCCATAACATGGCATACGCCGGAGCAGGCTGTCGCCTGCGTCGAGGAACTGAACGCAACCACGCAAGGTGCTTACGCGATAAATTACGTGTGCACCTTCGAATGTCCTAGCCTGCCGCAAGTGCTCGAGGCCGGCGTTCCGATCATGACGCTGTCGTGGGGCATGCCGAAGCTGACTATCAAACGAATCAAGGCAACAAACACAGTGCTGGGCCTGCAAGTCGGCTCGCCGGAAGGCGCAAAGGCAGCTGCCGATTTGGGTGCCGATTTCATCATCTGCCAGGGGTTCGAGGCCGGTGGCCACGTGCAGTCTTCAACACCTCTCATACCGCTCCTGGAGTCCGTGGGAGCACTCGACTTAGGCGTGCCGCTGGTGGGAACAGGAGGCATCGCCGACGCGTGCGATGTCCAGCGCGTGCTGTCTGCAGGCGCCTCCGTTGCTGCCCTTGGAACCCGTTTCCTGGCGGCCTCGGAGAGTGCCGCGCACCCCGACTATAAGCAAGCCATCCTCGCGGCGACCGACGATGATGCCGTGTTCACCGTCTGCTTTGACGGTGATTGGCCCTATGCCGGAAGCAGAGTTCTGCGTAACCGCACGCTAGTACGCTGGGAGGCTGCGGGTTGTCCACCGATCGGTCAGCGACCAGGCGAGAACGACCTGATTGCCACTACCCAATCGGGCTTCAAAGTGCCCCGGTACCACATCGCCTCACCGGTAAATACAACTCGCGGCAACCTGTTGGACTTGGCCCTTTACGCAGGGACCAGCAGCGGCCGCATCAACCGGGTTGCAGACGCCGCAGATATTGTCGCGGAGCTGAGCGCAGATCTTTAGGAGCGGTTAATACCGCTATGAACGAAAACCAGACTAAAACCAACGCATATAAAGCAAAAGGAGAAGCAACGTGAATGCAACTACCGACGAATTTGCTGGCCAGGTTGTCAGCGATATCGCTGCCACGCTGTCCGGAGTGATGACGAATATCGGTCATAAGCTGGGTCTGTACGCCGCCATGGCGGGCAAGCCCGAGCTATCGAGTCATGAACTCGCCGAGCAGACCAGCACCGACGAACGCTATGTGCGTGAGTGGCTCAACAACCAGGTTGCCGGAGGCTACGTGGCTTATGATCGAGCCATTGACCGTTACAGCCTTCCAGATCATCACATTCCCGTGCTGGTGGATCAGGACAGCCCCATGTTTCTGATTCCGGCACTGGAAGTGGCTGCATCCCTATGGTTCGACGAAAGCACCATCATGTCGGTGTTCAAAACCGGCGAAGGTATCGCTTGGGGTGATCACCATCAGCGTCTTTTTTGCGGCAGCGAATCGCTCTTCCGTCCTGGCTACCGGGCTTTCCTAACCAACGAATGGCTCGACAGTCTAGAGGGAGTCCGCGACAAGCTTAGCCTGGGTGCCAAGGTGGCTGACGTAGGCTGTGGACACGGGGCATCAACCATCGCCCTGGCGAAGGACTTTCCTCAGTCGCAATACTACGGCTACGACTCTCACCCGGAATCGATCGAAACGGCGCGCAGTAGAGCGATGGACGAGTTCGGCGAAAATGGTGTGACCTTCGAGATATGCGATGCGCAGAGCATCCCCGAGCTCGGCTTCGATCTGGTCTGCTTTATGGACTGCCTGCACGACATGGGCGATCCCTTAAGTGCAGCGCAACGTGCCCGGCAGGCACTGGCAGCGGACGGCACGCTACTGCTGGTGGAACCGGCAGCCATGGATAATGTGGCCGACAACATCAATCCAGTCAGCCGCATGTATTACGCAGCCTCTACTGCTGTCTGCACTCCCTGCTCAAAGTCACAAGAGGTTGGCCTAGCCCTTGGCGCACAGGCCGGCCCCGAGCGTCTCAGCAACCTGTTGAAGAAAGCAGGTTTCTCACGTGTACGTGTGGCCACCAGCACGCCGTTCAACCTGGTGATTGAAGCGAGACTCTAGATGACCCGCGCATTTCTGGCTTCCGGACGTTGTGTATGCAGACGAACGCACTACGAGGTACTCGCCCGACCGATGATAGTGCACTGCTGTCACTGTTCGTGGTGTCAGCGGGAAACAGGAAGCGCCTTTGCGGTTAACGCGCTCTTAGAACGGTCTTGCATCGACATCCAGGCTGACGAACTGGAGACGATTGTGAACCCTTCTAAAAGCGGTCAGGGGCAGCGGATCCATCGCTGCGCACAATGCCGCACAGCGTTATGGAGTCACTACGCCTATGGCAGCATCGGCGATCAGTTGGCGTTCCTGCGTGTGGGCACGTTGGATGACCCAATGACCATGCCCCCCGGTGTACACATCTTCACAGCATCAAAGCAGGCCTGGTTTCACTTACCGGAAGGAGTGCCAACTTTTCCAGATTACTATCGTGCCAGCGAGGTTTGGTCGGAGGACGCTCTCGCTCGGCGGCGCGCCTTAGTCGCGGTAAGCCAAGGCGCAATGCCAAGTTAGGTCGACGCCATTGAGTCGAATTGCGTCGCTAACCAAAGCTAAAAACGAGACGTGAGCCGCGAGAAGTCTAGTTAGACGCCCGCTCTTTAGCTAAACGTTGCCATGTGCTGATCAACCTCGTGGAATCTTCTTCAGCAAGCTCAAGGATCAATCGATCAACCAATTCAACGAACGGCGGCGAGAACCCGTCACGGGTCATTTGCCAAACCATTTGGAATCCTGGGAAAACTAGCATTTGATCTTTACAGGCCTGTTCGTAACCATCGTAAATCGCTTCGTCCAAGGCGCCGTTCAAAAACTGATAGTGCTGAGTTTCAAAGCTAACCAACATCGCCCTGGCTATCTGGACGAACTGGAGGAAGTGTATTGGGCTAATATCTTCTTTGCCCGAGATTCCGCTTAGGTAAGCTTCCGATTTATCCTGGCCGGCCAGATTTACCAGCATCGAACTCCAATTGCTTGTATTCGTGGCAAGTGTAGAACTCTTGACGGATCTGGTGTTCTGTTTAATCTGAATGGCGAGGTAAATCAACGATGCGACTACTGCTAGAGCGCTGATGAATTCGCCTAAATTTGCTAGTTGCTCGAGGGTCATAAGCGAAGTTTATTGAGATTCCACTCGTAACTCCAGCTAGCGCAGCTGCGACCTGATATCCAACGAGTGCGCCACTGTAGTCACCAACAAGCACTGGTAAGTTGATTTTAAGAGGTTCGCTCTGGGTTAGAAGGCGACATAGCTCCAATGTCCGCTTCTCGATTTGACCAGCTCGCCCGATCCGCCACGAAGTAGTGGCGGTTATCCCCTCCTGGCTCCCGACGGCGTTGATGCAGAACGCCGCCAGTTTCCCGCCCAGCATCGCAGGGGCTGAAACCAAGGAAAAAAAAGTTAACCCCTTTTTGCCTCCTACGGCGTTCACAAAGTAACGCCGCCTGATCGAGCGCTCCCGCGCTCCTCAGACGGACCCTAAAAACGGCCACTCGAAGGCCACAAGGTCCAGGAGACTGCCATGTCCGGCACCAGCCCAAGAACCCTTACTCAATACCGCACAAGCCCGGAGCACCGAACACCAGTGTTCGCTATCTCAGCGCTCGCGCTATGCATCTCACTCAGCGCGTGTTCGACGCCCAATTCAACGGCGGACAAAACGCCCGCCGGCAACCAGCCGATCGAAATCGTGATCGGCAACGACGATTCTGATTCCGCCGAAAGCAAACCCCGCGAAGACCACGCTGCGGTGGAAGAGGTCATCGTGACCGGCGCAATCAATCCGCTACCGAGCCCGGCGAGAACCGAGAACGAGTACAGCTATGCGGATCAGGCGATGCATTCCGGTGCGAAGCTCGCGCGCATGCAAAGCGCCCAGGAAGCGCACTGGGTACGCCCCCCTGTGGCACCTGCACCTCTACCCCAGGACAACGAACGTTATCCCGGCTTCGACGAGAATCCCGTTAAGCTCGTGAGCGAAGCGCCCGTATCGACCTTCTCCATCGATGTCGATAGCGCATCCTACGCAAACGTTCGACGCATGCTGAACGCCGGTCAGATGCCGAACGCCGAGGCTGTGCGCATCGAAGAGCTGATCAACTACTTCAGCTACGGCTACCAGCAACCCAAGGCGAGCGACAACGCCTTCACCGTTGCTACCGAGATGGGCCCTAGCCCGTGGCACCCCGACCGCAAACTCCTGCACATAGGCATTCAGGGAGTCGATATCGATCGCAGCGAGCTGCCGCCCAGCAATCTGGTATTCCTGATCGACGTTTCCGGTTCCATGCAATCAGCGAACAAGCTCGCCCTGCTGAAACCGGCAATGAAAATGCTGGTACGCCAATTGCGCGCGCAGGACAGCATCGCCATCGCGGTCTACGCAGGCGCAGCGGGCACCGTGCTGGAACCAACCGCGGGTGACGAGAAAGCCAAGATAATGGCAGCCATCGACAACCTGCGAGCCGGCGGTTCCACCAACGGCGCTGCGGGTATCGAGCTCGCTTACGATCTCGCTCGCAGCGCAAACAAAGAAGGCGGCATCAATCGCGTGTTGCTGGCAACCGACGGCGACTTCAATGTCGGCACGGTCAGCGTTGATGCCCTGAAAACACTTGTCGAGAAAGAGCGTAAAAGCGGCGTATCGCTGTCCGTTCTAGGCTTCGGCGGCGGCAACTACAACGACGCGATCATGCAGGAGCTCGCGCAGAACGGTAACGGCAACGCGGCGTACATCGACACACTGAACGAAGCTCGTAAGGTACTGGTCGAAGAGATGTCGTCGACACTCAAGACCATCGCCAAGGACGTGAAAATCCAGGTGGAATTCAATCCGGCCACCGTCAGTGAGTACCGATTGATCGGCTACGAGACGCGTCATCTGGAGCGTGAAGACTTCAATAACGATAAGGTCGACGCCGGCGAAATCGGTGCGGGCCACAGCGTGACCGCGCTGTACGAAGTCACGCTGGCCGGCAGCCAGGGATCCATCGATCCGCTGCGTTACGGTCGCACGCCCCAGCAAAGCGAGCACAAAGCCTCTGCAGACGAGCTCGCCTTCGTTCGGCTTCGCTACAAAGCACCGGGCGGCGAGGTGAGCAGCCTGCAGGAGTTTGCCATCAGCAAGGCCGATGTCGCCGATGATATGGCTGACTTGTCTGCCGCTTATCGGTTCTCAGCGGCGGTCGCCGGCTTCGGCCAACTATTGCGGGGCGGCAAGTACACACAGGACTTCGACTTTGATGATGTCGCGAGCCTTGCCCAGAGCGCGAAAGCAGATGATAGCTTTGGCTACCGAAGCGAGTTCGTTAACCTAGTGCGCACGGCCGCACTACTCGGCGACGTCAATTAAAAGAGACCACCATAGATCAGCGCGACACCACTGCTGGCTCCAGCGCCACCCCGGAACAGACCGGGGTGGCCAAGACGGACAATGAGCCAACTGATGACACGCTGATGGTGGCTTACTGCAACGGCGACGACAAAGCGTTCGCCCAACTATACGAGCGACACAAAGACGCGACCTGGCGCTACGCCCGGCGGCAACTGACCGAGTCAGCAGCCGCAGACTGCCAGCAGGCTATCTGGCTGAAGTTGATCGAACAGCGCAAGCGCTACCAGCCTCAGGGTCAGTTTCGCTCTTTTCTGTTCACGCTCGCGCACAACGCAATCACAGACGAACACCGGCGCGCCGCCAAGCAACAGGCGCGCATTGGGGATACAGAGCCAGAGGCACTGATGGATGAATCAGCCTCACAGCCGGATCTCGACAAACTGAGCCGCTACCAACGGCTCCAGGTTGCGATCACACGACTGCCAGGCGCGCAACGCGATGCCGTCATGCTGAAAGCCGAGAGTGGCCTCAGCCTGAGCCAGATCGCCGAGGTCACAGGCAGCAACGTGGACGCCATTAAGAGCCGCCTTCGTTACGCACTCAGCAAACTCCGGACTGAGGTGGATGGCAAACAATCGCGTCGCACCGGCGCCGCGGAGCTGACAAATGACTAACGACCAAAACAACGCAGAAAGCATAGGCGGGAACGGAAGCTCTGATGAGGCCTGGTTCGATGATCTCTACTTTGACGCTAACGACGAGCGTTCGCCCGCCGAGATCGATGCGCGAATCCTGCAAGCTGCAGCCTCCGGCAATCGTCGGCGCTGGCCAATGCTGGCTACCGCCGCCGTTTTAGTCGTGGCCGCAGGAATACTGTTAAACGCACCCGACTCGATGCTTACACCACCCTCCCAGAGCGAATTCGCCACAGCGGCCGCACCGAGCGACGACAGTGCCGATGCGGTGTCCGCTAAGCGCAGGCACAGCTCTGATCTCGGCCAGGCTAATCCTTTGGGAAGCGAGATGCCGGCCTCAGAGTTTGAACGTCTCGACACCAGTAGTAGCGTCGACCACGACGGCGCGGTTAGAGAGCCGGACCAATCAACAGCCCAACATCAGCAGCGGCAGTCACCAACTACGCCTGCTCAAGGGTTGACCACCGAATCCATCGCCACCTATCCGATGACAGCCGACGATGTCGAGGAGCCTGTCGACTATGCAGCCCGCGATCGTGAGGCTGCGTACGCCGACAGCGCTTCGCACGAACTTCCTGACATAGCGCCCAGGCCACCATCGTTCGAGCCACTCGAGCTGGACGAACCTCAGCCAGCACCAGCAAGCGCCGCGGCTGATAGAAATCCCTCGCCTACTAAAGCAGCAGCGCCCACAAGGAACGAAGTTGCAGAGATGTTCGAACCGCGGCAGGAAAAGCCCGTCGAGTTAGAAGCGGCCCGGGATAGCAACGGCCCGTCAGAGTTAACCGCACAGCCGCCCGCAACGGCGGAGAGCGCGGCAATCGAAGAGGTCATAGTCTCAGGCTCCCAGAACCGCGCGTTGGCGTCTTTTTCCGGCCGTGGTTGCCCGATCAAGGAGTTGTACATCGATGCCGAGAAGACCGTTGTTGTCGAACTGCGCCAGTGCAGCAACGGTCGCTGGACGCTCGATCCTGATCGAGCGCAATGTAAACGCTATCTCAACGTCAGCGAGAGCGAACTCCTCATCGACGGAGACACTCTGCGCTGGGCTGATGGCGAGGTAATCTCGTGCGAGCACGGTCAATTCAATCGGCCGAAAGCGGGGGACGCGGAGTAACTCAGAAAAGCTCGAGCAGTATCACCACGCCCGCGATGATCAAACCAACGCCGGCAATCTCTCTACGACTGACGCGTTCTCGAAAGAGCCAAAGCGACGTCACCACCGCAAAAATCAGTTCCACCTGGCCAACCGCTCGAACGCGAGCCGCGTTCTCCATCGCCATCGCCGTGAACCAGCCGACCGACGCGGCCATACCCACAAACCCAACCAGCAGCCCGGCCCGATACCGCCTCAGCACCGCGCGAAGCTCACCGCGCCAGGCGATGTACGCGCCCATCACGAGTGTCTGCACGGAGAGCGCGAGACAGAGTGTGAGCGCCGCGCGCATGACGACCGAGCCAGACTCAAGCGCTAGCGAGCCGCCGCGATAGCCGATGGCGGCAAACGCGAAACCCAGGCCGGAGATGAGCCCCAGAACCGCGCCTCGGTCCAGCACCAGCAGGGCTCGAAGGCCACCCCGTTCGCTCAATAGCAGAACGCCGGCAAAGCTGATCAGTATTCCAACCAGCATCGCCGGTGTGAACGCATCGCCCAGGATCAACATGCCGGCCAGCGCGGTCTGCAGCACCTCTGTCTTGGAGTACGCGGTAGCGACCCCAAAGCTGCGCAACTCGAAGGCGCGGACTAACGCGACGGTGCCGACTATCTGCCCGAGCGCGCCGACGCTCGCATACAGGGCAAAGCTCGGCGTCATAAGCGGCACGGCTTCCACTTGCGACAGTGCCAGCAAGTACAGAAACGCGAAAGGCAGCGCATACAGAAAGCGCAGATAGCTCGATGAGTCCGGTCCGAGCGATGCCGTCAGCTTTTTTTGCAGGATGGATCGCAGGTTCTGACCAAACGCGGCTGCCAGCGTGATGAGAACCCAGCTTGGAAGCATGTCAGCGGCGTCGCAAACGTGACAGAAACTCGCGAGCCTGACCGGGTTGATCGGTAAACACGCCATCGACGCCCATTCGATGCAGCCGCATCAACGACTGACTGAAGCTCGCCTCAGCATCACCCGAAGCCGAGGCAAATTCCGGTTCCGCGCGAAGCGTGTATGCATGCACTTCGAGCCCATGACAATGCGCACGGCGCACCACGGCCGGGTTGAGGGCACGCAAAGACGGGCCGATGCCGGAGGCATAGGTCGCGATCACTTCCAGCGCCCGCGCAGACAATAGATCGCCATCGGCTAGCGCGGACAGCAGTGGTGCATTGCCGGGATCCTTCAAATCTGCCGGCAATCGGTCGGGACGGCCAACAAGCTGCACCAAAGGCAGCGTAAAACCTGCCGCCGGCATGATCTCCCGGCCCAACCGCATCAACGACGTCGCTTCAAACGATTGCACAACCACTCGCTGGGGGTTTGCAAAATCCAGCTCAACGAGCTCGTCAATCAGCAACTGCGCTGAATCCGTGGCGATCAGCTCACCCGACATTCGGCGCCCGGAGTTTTGAAAATAGCTGGGGTGTTTGATCTCGGGATAGAGTCCGACCCAACGACCTCCCGGGCCAGGCTCCCGCAGCAGCTCCACAACCTGAGCAAGCGTCGGAATCCGATAGCGATCATCGAATCGAGTATTTGCGCCTCGAATATCGGCCAGCCGCTCCCGGGCCCACAGCGTTGCCACCTCGTCGGCGGTAAAGTCTTCGACAAACCAGCCGCCAATCAAGACGCCATCCAATTCTTTAACCACCAAGCGATTGGCGAACTCGGGACGCTCAGCAACATCGGTGGTTGCTTCCACCACGACCGGAGCCCCATCGGGCAACGCGATATCGCCCGCCTCAGTCAGTTCCACAACCGCCAGCATCGGCTCGTGCCTCGCCACCAGAACACCATCGCGGGTCGGCACCAGATCCGGCTCGATGAAACTCGCGCCACCGCTGATCGCGAGCTGATACGCGCCCAACGTATGTTCCGGGCGCAGGCCGCTCGCTCCCCGGTGGCCAATCACACGCATGGGCTCTGCCAGCGGCTGCGACATGAGCAGATCCGAATCCGCGCGCGCGCAACGGTCAAACGCGAGCACCGGTTGTTGGGCAATAACACTTGAAAGCAGGGCGCAAGACACCAAATACTGACCCATGCGACGAGAGACCGTCGCCCGGCTGCGGGCTCCGGTTGCCCCGCAACTCACTTCTCCAGAGGTCATGCCATGCTCCGTATCGCGCTGTTCATCGGTACCAACATCGCTATCTTACTCGTCGCCAGCATCGTCATGCGGATGTTTGGTCTCGACGACGACCTAGCGCACGCTACCGGCTTCAACGTCACCGCTAACCTGATCTTCGCCGGCGTTTTTGGCATGACCGGCGCCTTCATCAGCCTGCTGATCTCCAAATGGATGGCCAAACGCTCGATGGGCGTACACGTCATCGAAACGCCGTCGAACAACGTCGAGCAGTGGCTCATGCAGACTGTCGAGCGGCAGGCACGCGAGGCTGATATTGGCATGCCGGAAGTCGGTATCTTCGAATCCGCTCAACCGAACGCCTTCGCCACCGGCGCCAACAAGAACAACGCGCTGGTCGCCGTCAGTACAGGCCTGCTCGATGCGATGTCGAGGGAGGAAGTCGAAGCGGTTCTTGGCCACGAGATCGGCCACGTCGCGAACGGCGACATGATCACCCTGACGCTGATCCAGGGCGTCATGAACACATTCGTGATCTTCTTTGCCCGCTTGATCGGCTTCTTCGTCGATAAGGTAATCCTCAAGAACGAGCGGGGCTTTGGCATTGGCTACTTCGTCACCTACATGGCCGCCCAGGTAGTGCTCGGCATACTCGCCAGCACCATTGTCATGTGGTTCTCGCGCTACCGCGAGTTCCACGCCGACGAAGCCGGAGCCAAGCTTGCGAGCAGGAGCTCCATGATCGGCGCTCTGCAGCGGCTCAAGAGCTTCCAGCAGATGCCCGACGAAATGCCTGAAACGATGGCCGCCTTTGGCATCTCTTCCGGTATGCGCAGCGGCTTGAAAGCCCTGTTCTCGTCGCACCCGCCGCTGGATGACCGCATCGCCGCACTACAGCGCATGGACGGATGAGCGAGCCGAAAGCCGACGGAACAGCACAGCCGCCAGCGCCGCTTGGCGGCCTGAACTTCGCGACAGTTCAACTCACCTTTCTGAGCATCGTCGTTGCGCTGATTCTGGAGAACGCGCTGGGCGAGCTAACGGTCCGCCCGGTGCTCTGGACCCTTCACTCAGATGCCCTGGTACTGTGGTTGCAGGTACTGACCGTCGGTTTCGCCACCATCGCTACCTGGGCGGGTTTCGCGATATCCCTGAGCTTTGGCCGCCCCGCAACCGCTGGCGATTTTGTACTGCCGGTGTTGTTGCTGGTTTGTCTCTACAGCGCCGGTACAACTTTCTTCCCAACGCCCGTGCAGTACTGGATGCTCGCACTAGCGGCCGCCTCTTCTGTCGCCGGACTCATGCTTTGGAAGGATTTACGCTACGCGCGCCACGGTGGTTTCACCGGGCCCAGAAACGCGTTTCGCAGCCAGCTTGCCCTTGTCGCGCTGTATCTCAGCGGTGCGCTGGCCCTCAGCGTCGGATGGAACGTTGCCCTCGCCTGGCTGCTCACTGGCGTGGGCATTGAAGCGATCGGCCTGTATTCCGCGCTGTCTGCCTGGAACAGCCGACCGTCAATGCCCGCAGAGAAGACCACCGACTAGCGCCAGAACGTTTAGCCCTGGGACAGCGCCTGGATCCGCGCAGGCCGGTTCGACAACCAACTCAGCCGCGCGACCAGCAAGACCGCCGCGACAGCAAGCCCTGCGGTCAGGCCTGTCCAGAATCCGTCCAGCCCCATTGGCGCTACGGAGAACCAGCCCAGACCCAGCACCGCGCCGACAGGCAACGCGATGAACCAATAGGCGGTCAGCGCAATCAGCATCGACACAAAGGTGTCCTTAAATCCACGCAGGGAGCCGATCGCCGCCACCTGGAGGCTGTCTACGATCTGGAAAGCAGCGACGAATATGAGAATACGAGCGCCCAGCGCGAGTACGTCTGGATCCAGCGTGTACAACGACGCAATCGCATAGCGACCAAAAAAAACACCGAGACCCATGATCAGCGCAATGAAAAGAGCCAGAGCGCAAGCGACAAAGGCCGAACGTCGAGCGGCCGCATAATCGCCAGCGCCGACGTTAAATCCCACTCGGATCGATGCGGCCATGCCGATGGCCATCGGCACCATGAAGGTTACACCGCCAAAGTTACTCGCAATCTGATGAGCAGCAACAGCGCCGACACCGAGAGAACCAACTAACAGCGTAAATACGCTGAAGATCGAGATCTCCGCAAACAGCGAAGCACCAATGGGAGCACCCAGTCGGATCAGCCTTTTCAGCGTCGGCCAGTGCGGCCAGGAAAAGCTCGCGAAGATTCCGAGCCCCGCCAACCGGCGCGAGCGAATTACTATCACCAGCATGGCGATAAACTCACCGGTCATCACGATCGCGCTCGACCAGCCACAACCGGCACCACCAAACGCAGGTACACCCAGCTCTTCGTTGCCGTAGATAAGCAGGTAGTTAAGCGGGACCTTCAGCGCGAGCGCCGCCAGTGCAATCACCATCGCCGGCAACGTCCAGGACAGGCCATCGCACAGATTCCGCAAGGTGAAGTAACCCAGAAGCGGCAGCACGCCAAAGCAGAGCGCGTTGAGATAATCCACGGCGATGGGTATACCGATCGGATCGACGTCAAACCAGTGATACAACGGCTCTACATTCAGCAGAAGCGCGATCATGACGACACCAAAGAAGACGGCCAGCCAAAGCGCTTGCCTTACGTTACCGGCGATCTCGTCGCGGCGACCTGCGCCATCCAGCTGAGAAACGGTCGGCGAAAGCGCCATGATGATGCCTGACATTGCCAGCAGCGCCGCCCAGAAGAAGCTGCCTCCGAGCGCAATGCCCGCGAGATCCGCCGGCGATTCCCGACCGGCCATCATCGCGTCGGCAACTGACCCGGCCATCTGAGTCATCTGGGTAAGCACAATAGGTACAGCCAGACGCAGAAGCCGGCCCAGTTCCACGAACACACCTTCACCGTCAGCGGTCGTAACGGCTGCGTCTAGCGGTTCTGCGGGAACGGGTGTGTCGGGACGAGGCATGACGGCAGGTGTCCGGAGGAATCCGGAGAAGCTCGAGGTTGCGGGAGCGCATTGTAACGGGGCTAAAACACTCGACCAGTGAAATTTTGATCAAGAAAACCTAACACCGCTCAGACTGCCATAGTCAGCGGCTATCAGAGCGATTCAAAGTTTCGAATGTTCCAAAGCTCGCCTGGCCGTATAATCATCCCGCAGTTAACCGCACATCCATGATATTTCCGAGGAGACCTCCCCGATGGATCTAGCTTCAAGCAACACTTTGCAGAACCTGAAGGACGCCTTTGCTGGCGAGTCCCAGGCAAACCGACGCTACCTGTACTTCGCAGCGAAAGCTGATGTCGAAGGCGAAAACGACGTAGCCGCTGTATTCCGCTCAACCGCTGAAGGCGAAACCGGCCACGCACATGGCCACCTGGAATACATGGAAGCCGTCGGCGATCCAGCTACCGGTCTGCCGATCGGCAGCACCTCCAACAACCTGAAAGCCGCGATTGCTGGCGAGACCCACGAGTATACGGATATGTACCCGGGCATGGCCAAGACCGCGCGCGACGAAGGCTTCGACGAGATTGCTGACTGGTTTGAGA
>CAYGQC010000059.1:16245-20008 GCA_964351875.1 uncultured Pseudomonadales bacterium | reverse complement strand
TTCGTACGGGCAAGGTCGGGGATACGCGGTTGGGTTGATACGAGATGGTTCGTTTCGATCAATCCAGTTTTCAGGTAATCAAGCTGATCGTGTTGCCCGAGCACCGTGGTCGAGGCATCGGCGTATGGCTCATCAAACATGCCCAGGCGCTAGCTGAGTCCAAAGGCGGCATGACACTGGACTGCGAATTTGGCGCGATTGGCTCGTTGCTTGAGGATCTCGGATTCCAGCGGCTAGAGCAGGGCGGGCAGGTTCTGTGGCGTTTCACGGTGACGCCGGAGTAGCTGTCGCCTGTAAGGCGACACCCTCTTTTGCGCTGGAGCGAGCGGTCGTTACTTAACAAGGAGCTGATATGGCTGGTGAGATTGGCTGGATTGACCTGACCTGCAAAAACGCTGACAACGTGCGCGACTTTTATCAGGCAGTCGTGGGCTGGCGCAGCGAAGGCGTGTCCATGGGCGACTATGACGACTACGCCATGTCGCCGGGCGACTCCGACGCGATTGCGGGGATATGCCACGCAACCGGCGTCAATGCAGAGATGCCCGGTGGCTGGTTGATCTACATAACGGTTGATGATCTGGACAAGTCCCTCGCTGAAACCTTGAGGTGCGGCGGCGAGATTGTCGTGCAGAAGCGGAGTATGGATAGCGCTGCTTTTGCGGTTGTCCGAGACCCATCGGGGGCGTGCGCCGCGCTTTACCAACCTGGCACTGACAGTTAGCAGATGACCGCGTGAGCTACTGCTTGTCGTGAGGCAGGTTGTCGGTGCGCGCGACGCGACCAAGGTAACCACCATGGTGACGCATACCGTAGTCGGTGCGAGTAAAGTTGTTCTGTTCTAACAAAGCCAGCGCGATTGCATCGGTGATGGCCAGCATCACCGCGGTACTCGCCGACGGCGTCATGCCAATCGGGCAGGGCTCTTCAATCTCACCCATGTTCAGGCAGAAGTCTGTCAACTCGCGTAGCGGTGAATCCGGGTGTGACGTGATACCGATGATCTTGGCTACGCCGAGGTGCCGCGCAAACTCCAGTATTTCCAGTACCTCGCGGCTCTTGCCGCTGGTTGAGATGGCCAGCATCACGTCGTCGCTGCTTACGAGCCCGAGGTCTCCGTGGGCGGCCTCTGCCGGGTGCATGAACACGGCTGGTGTTCCAGTCGAGCAAAGCGTTGCCGCAAACTTGTTGGCGATGTAGCCAGCTTTGCCGATACCGGTCGTCATCACTTTGCCTTTGCAATCGCGCAGCGTCTCGACGGCGCGAACGAAGTTGTCGTCGACGTTTATGTTTGCAATCGCCTTGGCTTCTTCGGCTATGACGGTTTGCATGCGCTCACGAATATCCATTTGGAGTCTCTACTCATTGTTGGTCAAGGCCAGCGACCCGTGGAAGGAACTAGGTTTTTCTTGAGGAAGGGCGAGCCTGGCGCAGTATATATGACACGTTCGTGACTGTAAGGGTTCGGCGGTGAGGCCTCTGTCGAGCTGTCACCAAAGCTTCACCAAAGCGACGATTTTCGTAACTTGCCTGACATATATCGACCTTAGTGTTTCCCGCCAGTTTAGGTGTTCGTCAACACGTTCCAAGGGGGAGCTTTAGTGTCCAAGCCTATTAGAGTAACGAATGTATTCAGGAAAACCGTCGTTGTGGCGACTGCGGCTATCGCGTTCAGCGCGCCTGTCTCAGCCAGTGACGCATTCAATCGCGTCGCCAGCTTTCCGGTGTACCTCAATACCGACATCGAGAGCGAAACTGTCTCCGAGATTGTCTCTGCGACTGTTGATGGCAACACACTCGTCTACACGGACGGCGAAGTCGGCGGAATCGGTTTCGTCGACATCACTGATATTCGGTCACCGAAGCCCGCAGGTTTTACCGAGCTAGACGGAGAGCCTACTTCGGTGGCGGTGGTAGGCGACTATGCGCTGGTCGGGGTGAATACATCGGATAGCTTCGTTGCACCGTCGGGGTTTCTTGCGGTGGTCGATGTTGCGTCGCGCGCGCTCGTGGCAACCATCGCGCTGGCCGGTCAACCTGACGCAATTGCGGTAAGTGACGACGGCGACTTCGCAGCGGTCGTCATTGAGAATGAACGCGATGAAGACCTGACGGTCGATGGCGTCGAAGGTGGCTTGCCTCAGTTGCCCGCGGGTTTGTTGCAGGTGGTTACGCTGGCCGGAGAGCCGGGTAACTGGAGTGTCGCCGATGTAGACCTGACGGGTCTCGCGGCGCTTGGCAGCTCGGATCCCGAGCCTGAGTTTGTTGATATCAATGGTGCAAATATCGCCGCGGTATCGATGCAGGAAAACAACCATATCGTTCTCGTCGACCTGGCCAGCGCATCGGTCGTTGGTGACTTTTCCGCCGGGACCGTTGATCTGGATGCCATTGACACGGAAGAGGAAGATCTGATTTCTCTCACTGGCTCGCTCAAGGACGTTCCTCGTGAGCCCGATGCGCTAACTTGGGTCACCGATCGGGCTATTGCCACCGCTAACGAAGGCGACTTTCTCGGAGGAAGCCGAGGGTTTAGCGTTTTCAACCAGCAGGGCGACGTACTCTTCGATAGCGGTAACAGCCTCGATCAGCTCGCGGTTCGGCTAGGCCACTATCCGGATGATCGCAGCGGTAACAAGGGTAATGAGCCTGAGTCGGTGACGTTTGCGAAGTTTGGTGATGCGGCTTACCTGTTTGTCGGCAGCGAGCGATCCAGCATCGTGTTCGTCTATCGGGTATTCCCAAATGGTTTGCGCTACGTGCAGACGCTGCCGGCAGGTGTCGGTCCGGAAGGGTTGCTGGCGATTCCACACCGGAACCTGTTCGTCGTTGCCAGCGAAGTGGATAGCCGTGATGACAAGATCCGTGCATCCATCAGCCTCTATGAGCTAGGCGAGTCAGCGTCGTATCCAACCATCGTAAGTGCAGATCGTGCGGACGGGACGCCCATTCCCTGGGGCGCTCTGTCAGCGCTCGCTGCTGATCCTCGCGACAGCAAGACGCTTTACTCGGTGTACGACAGCGCGTACCAGAAATCGCGAATCTTCGAGCTCCGACTGGGAGCTGGCCCAGCTACCGTTGTTCGTGAGATCGAGTTGACGGATGCTCTGGGCGTGTTAGCTGGTGTCCAAGGCGATCGTGTGAATGACGATCTCAGTGTAAACATTGACCCGGAAGGCATCGCGGTGTCGGTCGATGGCGGTTTCTGGGTGGCGTCGGAAGGAGATACCCGTCCTGACATCGTCCTTAAGAATCTGCTCGTCCGTACAGACTCAGACGGCGTCATACTGGATGCGGTCACGCTCCCACAGCGGCTGCGCGATAACGCTCGAAGGTTTGGCTTCGAAGGCGTAGCTAGCGTGCTGGAGGGTGGCAAGGAGATTCTGTACGTAGCCTTTCAGCGCGCCTGGGAAGATGCGGGCGATCCTGAGCAGTACGCGCGGATTGGTCGATACGATGTAGCAGCCGGGCAGTGGAGTTTTGCCTGGTATCCGCTTTCTGAACCCACATCAGCCAACGGAGGTTGGGTTGGCCTGTCGGAGATCACCGCGGTGGGAAGTGGTTTGTTTGGCTTGATTGAGCGAGACAATCAGGCGGGCCCCGATGCCGCGATCAAACTCATCACACTGATTGACGTGAGCTCTGTCGACTTTCAGGCGGACGGTGAGGGTGTTGAGTTCGACGTGCTGGAGAAGACCGTGTTTGCGGACTTGCTCGCCGATGGCACGCTCACGGCTCCAGGCGGTTTGGTGTTAGAGAAGAT
>CAYGQC010000059.1:0-16235 GCA_964351875.1 uncultured Pseudomonadales bacterium | reverse complement strand
CGTGACGCTGGCGTTGAGGTCTCGGAAGTTGCCGCGCCAGGTGGCCTCGGGTGAGAGAAGAGCGCGGGCCGCGCGGTGAGCCGTTCCGGTAGCGTTTACATCGTTAACGATAACGACGCGGTCAGCGACTCCAATGGTGAAACGCAGTTATTGCGAATTCGCTGATTGGCGCTGCGAGCGTCGCATCGCTCTGAATAGCATTCGCGAAAGCCTGAAGCGGCCTGGACAAGGCTCGGTCTCGAACGAGGCCAGCTTGTCCGGGCCGCACTTTATTCAGGCTGGCGAGAAGTCTGCGTCCGGCGTTAACCTGTGGTTATGCCTGCCTCTATACCTCTACCCACAGCGATCGCGTCAGTATTCCCGGCGATTTCACATTGGTGGCCTGTTCAGGGCTGTGCGACCTTCAGTGCACTGGAGCTGATACCAGTAGAGATCAGCGGCGCTGCTTTGCGTCGGCTGCAAACAGCGCACTCTTACCTGGGGCTCGATGGGCGGGGAGCGGGCGCTAACAGGCTGCCTCTTCATATCAGCCTGGGAACAGATTCGGTCTCTAAGCTTGAGATGAGGAGCGACGAGAGTTATACGATCTCGATTCGCGCCCACCGAATCGACTTGTTTGCGCCTCAGATCTGGGGCGCGCTGCGCGGACTCGCAAGCATCGTCCAACTCATGGGTATCCACGATGTCCCTTGCGGGGTCATTGAAGACAGCCCGGGCCTTGCCTGGCGCGGCGTAATGCTGGATCCGGCTCGTCACTTTCTCCCGCTGTCGCTACTCGAACAGACGATCGATGCGATGGCGTTGTTCAAACTCAACGTGCTGCATCTGCATTTGTCCGATGATCAGGGTTGTCGCTTTCGCTCGGAGCGCTATCCGGCGATCGCGTCGCGCGACGGCAGCTACACTCCAGCCGAGCTGTCCTCGCTCGTTGAGTTCGCTGCCGAGCGGGGTGTGCGAATCGTCGCTGAGCTAGATGTGCCGGGGCATGTGTCTGCGTTGGTTGCGGGCTATCCACAGTGGGGCATGACGCCCTCCGACCAACCGGGAGAACCGAGTAACCGCTTTGGTGTTCATCGAGAGTGCTTGAATGTCGCCCGACCCCAGGTCAGACAGGCGGTGAACGAGCTCTTTGAAGAGTTCGCCCAAATATTCGGCGACGAGTGCCTGCACATCGGCGGTGATGAGGTGAGCACGCGAGCCTGGGCAGACGATGCTGTGGTTGCGGACTATCTGACAACCCAGGGCTTAGCCGGCGTTTCCGAGCTCCAACCTCACTTCAACAGCGAGCTCATTGAGCATATCCAGAGGCTTGGCCGCCGAGTTGTTGTCTGGGATGAAGCTCTGCACGACAGCCTGCCCGATGGAACGATTGTCCAGGCCTGGCGGGGCGTTACTGCGCTCGAGCGCGCTCTGCACTCGGGGCACGATGCCATTCTTTCAGCGCCGTACTACCTGGATCTGTTCTTTCCGCTCGATGCCCACACGCGCTTTCGGCCGGACGCCTCAATCGATGCTCTCTTGCGGGCGGAAGATGACCTTCGTCGCGATCCGAGGCTCGCGCATATCGCGGACGGTATGGCCTGGACCGACCATTGGCGCGCACTGCCCGATGGTGAAGCAGTTGTTGAGCGGGGACGGTTGCTCGGCGCGGAGGCGTGTCTGTGGGGTGAGTTGGTCGATGCGGACGTTCTGCCCACGAGACTGTGGAGTCGCATGGTCTGTCTTGCCGACCTGTTCTGGCGGCCGCGAGACGAGCCTGCCACGAACTGGCGCAAGCGCCAGGCGATCGGAATCGACTTATTGAGGGATACGCTTGGATACGAATTTGGCCTGGACGCTGTGCCAGCGTCAGAAGGTTATCTCGCTCAGCCCGCTGTGCGCGAATTTGCGGCTTGGCTGGAGCCGGTGAAATGGTATGCGCGGCTGCTGGGTGCGGATGCGCTCAACGCGCGCCTCATGGGTACAGAGATGCCGCAGGCGAGGCCTTATCAGGCAGACACTCCGCTGAATACGCTCGCGGATTTTCTGCCTCCAGAGAGTCATGCAGCGTGGCGGTTGGACGAGTTAGTAGCGAAGTTTGTTGATGGGCACGCGGGGGCTCCGGACGAACTTGCAGCGGTCGCTGCGGCGTGGACCGAACTGGCCCGTTGGTGTGACGTTCCCATGGAGCTTCAATCGCTGCTGGCGCTGCTTGGCGAAGCCGGGGACGTGGTGCAGCGGAAACTCGCCGGTGAGGCTGTCACGCTTGCCGACATCGCGTTGAGAGCACATGAACCGTCCGGTGAATACATGCTGTCAATTGCGCCGGCGTTGCGCCGTCTCAATGATGAGTGGCCACAATGAGCGCATCCGATGATGCCGCGCGCGCACTTACAGATGGCTGGTGGCCAGGCGAAGTGACGCCACTAGGAGACGGGCACATTAACGATACCTGGCGAGTGACCAGCGCTGCGGGTGAGTATGTTCTGCAACGAATCAACGGGCGCGTGTTTGATGCTGGCGCGGTTTTGAGAAACGGGGTGCGAGTCGCATCGCATCTCGCATCGTCTGATGTGCCGGTGCTGGCGCCCATCGCCAGCTTTGGTAACCCGGGTTATCAAAGCGAGGCCGGTGAGAGCTGGCGATTGACACCTTACCAGCCAGGCCAGGTCTATCAGGCGAGTCTGGACACGCTGCGTCAAGTCGAGGCTTGTGGTCAGGCTTTCGGCGGTTTCCAGGCGGCGCTTGCAGACCTGCCGGATACCGATCTGGAGCCGGTGATTCCTGGCTTTCTGGAGTTTTCCCGTTACCTGGAGCAGCTCGATGCGACGCTTGCATCCATGCCTCGCCCGCTCGCTGATATCGAACGGGCACTTGTTGAGAAGAGCCGCGATGCCCATGAGTTAGCAGAGGCGTTGCCCCGGATGCATAGGGCTATTCACGCAGACTGCAAGATCAACAACCTGATCTTCGAGGCGGACCAGGTAGTCGCCATTGTCGATCTCGATACGGTGATGTTCGGTAATCCGGCGTGGGACTGGGGTGATCTCGTGCGCAGCGCGAGCCTTACCGATGCCGGTGAGTTGATGCCGGAGCGCTATGCCGCGCTGGTTCGAGGCTTTTCAGAGCACGTATCGCTCGACTCGGAACATTGGGTGAGCGCACCCATGTATGTCGCAGCCATGCTCTGCGTTCGGTTTCTCAACGACCATCTCAGCGGTGATCGCTATTTCAAGGTGTCGAAGCCGGGTGACAACCTGGAGCGCGCAGTTCATCAACGCTCGGTGTTGGATCAGCTACGCAGCCAGCAAGGCATGTTAAGGCGCCTATCTCCTGGCTAGCGGGTTTCGGACTCAATCAGGCAGAACCAACTGCACAACAGCGACAACGCTGAGTGCGAAAACGACAGTGAAGATGATGCCGGCAACAATGAAATGGCTGGCTTTGCCGCGGCTGAAATCGCGCTCCCTGTTTTTGCTCGACTGAACGCCGAGGGCCGCAGCGATGGTGCTGCCGACGACCTGGAAGAAGCCGACGCTCTCAGGCTCATCGGAAGGCTCGCCGTTCTCGCCTTTCGCGTCGTTCTCGCTTTTGTTGTCTGAGTCGTTCATGCGGGAAAATCTCGTTGTAGTCGTGACAGCCAGTAGTCGACATCAACGGTGTCATCGCCTAGCAGGTAACGCCAGAAGACGATTCGATTGATAAGCTCCAAACGAGAGGTGTCGGCTTCAAACCAGGGTTCGGGACGCATCAGAATCGCGGCGATTGTATCTTGTCTGGCCAGAACGTCGGTCCAGAAGATCGCTCGCTGGGTGAAATCTTCGTCGGTCAGGTCACTATCGTCCCACAGTCGCCGCTGGCGCTCGCCCGGCTGCAGGCGAATCTTGAACATGAAACGCAGACTGTCCGAATGGTTGGCGCCACCGCCGTGCCAGATGCCGTGATGCACCGCGAGGATACTGCCGGCTGGACAGACGACTTGCTGTTGGCCAAGCACGTTCTGGTAACGACCGATGGCCGCTTCGCTGACGACTCGAAGATGACTCCCCGGTACGTAGCGCGTGCCGCCCATTGCTTGAGTGACTTCGTGGGGGTAGTACATAAGCTGAACGTCGAAGGCCTTTCGGGTATCGATCGTCGAATCCTGATGCAGGTGCTGGGATCTCGGCACGTCCGCCAGACGCTCGTAGTAGCTTGGTGGGAACGTGATGTGCAGGAAATGATGGTCGAAGACCGGTTGTCGTCCAACGAGCGATCGAACCAGGCCTGACACTGCCGGTAGCCTCAGGATCTTCGCGATGGCGCTGTCGGGTTCGTAAGCTGAATCCAGCGGTTGACCGGCTGGCACTACAGGAACCGTACTATCGCTGAGAAGTCGGCCGTAGACTGACAGCGGCGTTTCGCTGTCGCTGATGTCGGCTGCGCCTACGTCCGCGAGAAATTTCGCGTTCAGTTCCTCCGGCACAACAGCAGGAAACATCAGAAAGCCGCGAGCTGCAAAGCTGGCCATCTGGTGAGAGTTCAAGAGCATTGGGGCGGCCTTCATTCGTTCGGCCATTGTTCGAACCAGAATTCGTATTTCAAGTATCCGGTTCGCAATTCGTCGCCGCTGACATGCTGCTCGAGCGTAGAAGCCTGAAACAGCCGCCAGCCATCGCGCAGCGCAGCCAGGCCGGTCGCGTAGGGTGGTTCAATCTGGTCGCCGGCCATAGCATCGTCAATGCCTGTGCCGTCGTAGCGGCTCCATCCGATTACCTTGCTGTCCAGCGCTGAATCCGCCAGATACAGCACGAGTACCTTCTGTCGGTTATTGGTCATAGGCCGAGCACTTTGTCTTTGAGTCTCGTGGGTTAGGATATCAGTGCGGCCGCACTTCGCGGCACTGTAGGGGTTTATCGTGTTTGTCAGATTTTGCCGATGCACTGCGCTCCGTGCGTTGCGAGTGCTTCTCATCATGCTCCTCGGCGCGCTGGCGACAGCCTGCGCCAGCGGCGATCGCCCGCTGGTGTTCGCGGGAGATGGCCAGCATTTGCCAATCCATGTTTCCGCACCGGGATATGTCACAGTTCGCTATGACGTGGGCACTGACGGCGTCGTTAGCAACGCGCAAGTTCTGGAGTCGCAGCCAGACGATCGTTACGTTTCCCATGCGCTCAACGTCGTGTCCGGATGGCGTTTCCAACCGGCGAGAAGGGACAATGTACCTATCGTCAGTCGCGGGGTGGTTAGCCGGTTAACCTTTACCGTCGAAAACTCTCCAGCGCGCTCACAGTGACTGGGCCCGCCGCACCGGCCAAGTATCTGATCTTTGCGACGGTTGTTATCGCGCTGGTGATACCGCTGTCGCTCGCGACCGATATGGCGGCGCAGGACTATGCGAGCTTTGGGATGCGGCTGACGGCACGGCTGGCCGCCTTCTTTTTTCTGCTGGCCTATGTCGCCCGTCCGCTATTGGAACTCACGGGTATTGGACGTCAGATGGTGCGTCACCGTCGCTATCTGGGGCTCGCCGCCGCTATTGCTCACACCGTGCACGCCTGGTTTATCTTTGATTACTTCCGGATCATCGATGAATCGATCGAACCGGTTGTGCTCATCGGTGGCGGCGGCGCGTTTGTCTTTCTATGGCTGATGGCACTCACGTCGAACGATGCTAGTCAGCGCTGGCTGGGCGTGAACTGGCGGCGTCTGCACCGGCCAGGCATGCACTACCTCTGGGTCATCTTTTTTCAGACCCTGCTCGGCATCGCGCTGGTGAATCCCGCGTACTGGCCGGCGGTCATCGCCTTTGCGCTGGCCGCGCTCCTGCGGGCTCGAGCCTGGCAGGTTCGACGCAGGAGGCGAGCCGAGGTGGCCAGTAACTAGCGTCCGTTAAACACCGGCTCGCGTTTCTCAACGAACGCTTTAGTTGCATTGCGATGATCTTCGGTCTGACCACAATGCACGTGGTGGGTCGCCTCGAGATCCATGCAGTCGTTCAGGTCGCCGCACGACAGGGCGCGATTCAGGTTTTCTTTCATATACCGGTAGGCAACCGTCGGGCCACTGGCGAGCCGGCGCGCGATCTCAGCGGTCTTGTCCGCCAGGTGCTCCGGTTCGCATACCCAGTTAACGATTCCCAGGCGCTCAGCTTCCGCCGCAGATACTCGATCGGACAGAAAGTACATCTCCCGTGCTTTCGCCGTTCCGACCAACTGGGTGAGGAAAAAGCTGCCGCCGTAGTCGCCGGAGAAACCGACCCGCGCGAACGCCGTGGTGATGACAGCGCTGCTGACCATGATGCGCATATCACAAGCCAGGGCCAAGCCGAGTCCTGCTCCCGCGGCCGCTCCGGGTAGCGCTGCTAGCGTTGGCTTGGGCATGCTGTAGAGCTTACCCGCCGTCGCTCGCTGGTTGACGCGTTGCTGATGAATCTTGCCGTCGATCGTGTTGTTGCCGACGGTCCCATCTCTGCTCTTTGCCATGCCTTTCACGTCGCCTCCCGCGCAGAAGCCTTTGCCGGCTCCCGTCAGCACGATGCAGCGCACCTCGGGATCGAACTCGGCAGTCGCGAGTGATTCCGCGAGGGCGTTGGTCATTTCGCCGGTCATCGCGTTGCGGGCTTCCGGCCGATTCAGCGTCAATGTGAGAACGCCTTCGGTCAGATCTGCCAGCAGGTCATTGGTTCCTGTTTCTACATTGGCCATGGTGATTCGCTTCCCCAATTTGTTGGACGGCTGATGGACGATGAGCTGAAGGTAAGTCCCGCTCGCATGCGGTGCGGCTGCCAGCCCGGAAGATGGTGCCCAAGGATGGTGACAGGCGCAAAGCCAATCTCGTTGTCGCTAAAGGGCGGAGACTGTCGTGATAGGATTCGGCGCTTCGTGGCCGAGCGTCGGCCGAACATCTGCGTCTAACCGGGAGAGAGTCGGAATGGCTGAATCGTTTGAGAATCTGTTTTCAATCAAAGGCCGCACGGCGCTGGTTACCGGGGGGTCCCGAGGCATTGGTGAAATGATCGCGGCGGGCTTTCTGGCCGCTGGCGCGAAGGTCTACATCTCCTCACGCAAGGCAGATGTGTGCGACGCAACCGCGCAGCGCCTACAGGCCGAATACGGCAGCGAGTGCATTTCCCTGCCGGCGGATCTGTCTGGGCTGGCGGGTGTTGACTCGCTCGCAGAACGCCTCGCTGCTCGCGAAGACAAGCTCGACATCCTCATCAACAACGCTGGCGTCGCATGGGGAGCACCGCTGGGTGAGTTCCCGGAAGTGGGCTGGGATAAGGTGATGGATACCAATGTGAAAGGCGTTTTCTTCCTTACCCAGAAGTTGCTACCGATGCTGCGCGCCGCGGCCTCAGCAGCGGAGCCTGCCAAGGTGATCAACATTGGCTCTATCGACGGTCTCAAGAGTGCGGTGTTTGATACGTTCTCCTATGGCGCGTCGAAAGCGGCGGTGCATCACCTGACGCGATTCATGGCGTCTCATTTGACGGGCGAACACATCGTCTTTAACAACATCGCACCCGGTCCGTTTCCGACGTGGATGCTCAGCACCGGCATCGGCGCGGGCGGCGATACCGAAAACGCCGATTGGGATAGCGTTGCCAAGGGCAATCCATCTGGCCGGGTCGGCTTGCCTCAGGATGTCGCGGGGCTCGCGATCTTCCTGTGCTCGAACGCTGGCAATTACGTGGTCGGCCAGACCATCGCGCTTGATGGTGGTGTCGTAGCAACCAGCTGATCGCGCAACGACAGGCTCGCTAGGTGTTTCTCTTGACGGCGTAGCTTCCCTGCAGGATGGCCGCGCTGGAGACATCACATTGCAACGAGAAGCGCGCCTTGCCAGTGTCGAGGTAGCGCTGCCAGGCATCGCCTTGATCACCCCAGCTGCAACGAGCGACGAGATCACCGCTGCACGGTTTATCGTAGCTTATGTTCGCGCTCGCGATAACGATGCTCCCGGCAGCATTGGCCTCTTCCAGCTTCAGATGCACCAGACCCCAGCCGCATAGAGCCGCGATTGCGTACAGGCTGCCGGCGAAACCGGTGCCGTGCACGTTGATGTTGGGTGCCAGCGGCGCACGGATCGTCAGTGTGTCGCCGTCGAATTCTTCCGCGCAAATGCCCATGGCGCCCGAGAGAGGAATCTCCCGGGCCCAGATCGCGTTCAAGCTCGCAATTGGCATCGCTCTACCATTGGTTCCAATGGGTGATTTCCTCGATCGGGCCGCGTGCCGCGCGTTTGAAGTCCGTGCCGAGCGTGTAGGCGACTGGCAGCAGGGCGACCTGTCGTACGTCGTCGGGAATACCCAGCAGTTCGGCCGCTTCTTTCTCACAGGCAAGGTGCAGTGTGGTGAGGGTAGAGCCCAGACCTCGAGCGCGCAGCGCTAGCTGGAAGGACCATACCGCTGGAAAAATTGATCCAAAGGCGCCAGCCGCCGCGGCGGTATGGATCTGGCCTGCTGGCATGCCAGCGAGGCACGGTATGACGTGCACCGGCACTTCGTGAAGGTGTTCCATCAGATATACCGCTGACGTCTGCACGCGCTTGGTTTGCGCATCCGGCGTGCCAGCCAGATCGCCCAGCAGGTACTCTTCGCCGGCGCGACGATAGAGCTTGGCTAGCTCTGCTTTCTTGTCGGCATCTTCGACGATGAGCCAGCGCCAACCCTGGCTGTTGGATCCCGTCGGGGCTTGTACCGCGAGTTCCAGGCATTCGTTGATGACGCTTCGTGGTACTGGCTTGCTCAGGTCCAGGCGCTTGCGAACGGCTCGCGTGGTTGCCAGAAGCTCGTCGGCGGCGGCGATATCAAATTCCATGGTCTCTCCGTGCGGTTATCGTTATTTGCAAGGTGCAACAGTGCTTGCTAGGCCGAGTCATGGCAAGGTGCGCCTTTGATTGCGAACCTGATCATGACCGCAGCGCGCTGGGCATTTCTCGCCGTCCTCATGCTTCTCGTTGGCCTGCTGTTCGCTCAGCAGCAGTTTCGGCTTCCCGCGATGGGCTTGTTCGGCAATGCCCTCAACAACACCTTGCACGTGCCCTGGTTTGCCCTGGTCACTCTGCTCCTCTGGCGCCTGATCGGCCCGAAACCCGCGCTTGTTCTGGCGGTAGCGTTCGTCATTGCTGGCTTAAGCGAGCTCGTGCAGATGACCACCGAGCGTCAGCCGAGTTGGTACGACTGGTTCCTCGACCTCATCGCGGCGAGCTGCACGGTGGGCGCGTTGTCGGTGTCCGGTGTAGGTCGCCTCGGCCATCGATTGCTTATCGCGGGTTGGTTGTTGCTCGCACTCGGCGCTGCTCTGGCGCAGCCTCTCTGGGTGGCTTCCGGGCGTTTCTATCAGGCTTCGATATGGCCGGCTCTTGTCGACACGAGCGATGCGCGCGGCAGCATCTACGCGGTTCCGAACACCGAGACAAGTCTGATCAACAGTGAGACTCAGTGGCCTGGCGGGCCTGCTCGTGCGCTGCGGGTGCAGCTTACTGACCGGCCCTGGCCGGGCATTCATCTGAAGACGTTACGGCGATCCTGGCGCGACTTTGATGAGCTGGTAGTGGATGTGTTTGTTGAGCCGCCGGGCATTCAACGCTTTTTCGTCGCGTCGCGGGTTGTCGGTTCAGGTGGGACCGCTGCCTGGCGGGAGTTTGGCCTCGCGCCGGGTCCGCATCGATTGGTCATTCCAGTTCACCAGCTCGCGCCGGACGGCATAAGGGTCAGCGACGTGCTGATCTATGGTCATCAGGATCAGGTGGGTGGCGCTTTTCTGCTCGGGAGAGCGTTTCTGCGCTGAGGGTTAGCCAAAGCCACCACCGTCCTTGAGATATTGTCCTTCGTCGCTAGTACTCGAACGGTTGAGCACAGCATTGCGATGTGGAAAGCGACCGAAGCGAAGAATGGCTGAGCGATGCCGCTGGGCGTAGCGCAGGTAATCGCCGGTTACCGATCGAGCGTTACGTGTGCTGTCGTCGTGCATCATTGCAAACAGGCTCACAGCAGTATGCTGATCGATGAGGTCTTCGCTGTGCTCGAAGGGCAGGTAGAAGAAGCTGCGTTCATCGATGCCTAGCTGGAGATCGGCACCAAGGCGAACGCCTTGCTTCGCTAGCGCGAGTGCCTGGGCGTCTCCTGCAAAGCTACCCGCATCACCACGCCTCGTATTGCGGGTGAATTGATCGAGCACCAGAATCTGGGCGAGCCGTTGGCGAGCAGTTTCTGGCAGCTCAAACTGTCCATTGATGCCAGCCGCGATTGCAGCGGAGAACATTGCGGCAATCCTCTCGTCGAACTTCGCTCCGCCATTAAACCAGGCTCTGCGGTGCTCAGCGTCCGCCAGCCCGTCTTCGTCCAGTTCGCCGAACCAGAAAGACAGGACGTCTGCTTCGGCTACAGGCCCCAGCATTCCAGATCGTTCGCGAAGATAAGGTCGCCTTTGAAATTTTCCTCGATAGACGAGCGGGTCAGGCTTTCCACTCCCCGGGTGCGCGATGTTCGATGGCTGAGGATCACAAACCGCAGGCCTGCCTGTTCGGCGATTTTGCCAATCTGGGATGGCAGCACGTGCAGGTCCCGGTCGAGGCCTCGCGCAGACTGGGGTATGGCGTGATGGAATACGATCGTGTCGGCATCTGCTGCGAAGCCCGCCATGCGATTGCGTTCATTGTTGAAAGCCCCCGCGAACACAATCGATTCGTTGTCGACATTGATACGCCACGCCAGCGCTGGGATGTCGCCATGCTTGACCGAGAGTGCTGTCAGCTCGAATCGTTCATTTGCGAATCCCTTCCAGATTTTGGGGCCTACGACGTCGACGTCTTCGGCAACTACCGCAAAACCCGTGTTGCTCTGCCGGTCGAGAGACCCCGCCAGATCCGGGAATGCGCCGTTTGCGCCGATCAGGCGGTTTAGCCACTCGCTGGTGCCGGGTCGTCCAGAGCCGCCCGGCGGGCCGTAGACCGGCAGCTCAGCGCGTCGATCGTCGCCTCGGGTTGTCGCCAGAAGGGCTGGGAAATCCAGCGCGTAGGTGGCGCCGAGCTGATTGAACACAACCGCGTCCAGGTCCGCTAAATCCGCGCCAGACTCTTCGAATCGAAGCAATGCTGCGGGGCCTGCGTTCACGAGCAAACGAGCTTGATCATCAATCCATACCAGATAGCTTGGCCCCGCCTCCTGATCGTCCAGCTCGCCGCCGCCAGCGCCTAGAATCTGGATCCAGACCCCGCTGGGGCCACACTGCTCGCTGGCTGCGAACGCCGGCGCTGCAAGCAGGCAAACCAGTAGCGCAGCAAAGCGCGAGGGAAAAATTCGCAGGGCCATTCGGTTATTCCTCGAAGGTGTCGATTAGTGTTAGCAGCCGGCTGGCGGAAGCTTCGTCGGGCATTCGCCAGTCGCCTCGTGGCGACAGGCTTACGCTACCGACCTTGGGGCCAGGTGGCAGAGTCGTGCGTTTGAACTGCTGACTGAAGAAGCGCGAGATGAATGTCTTCAGCGTCACTTGAATTTCTTCTGTCGAATACTCATCGCCAAAGGCCTGCCGTGCCAGGAATATAATCTTCTGCACGCCAAAGCCGTGGCGGACGAAGTGATAGAGGAAGAAATCGTGTAGCTCGTATGGCCCGATAATAGCTTCGGTGTGCTGCCCCACGGAATCATCAGAGTCTTTTTGGGGGATCAGTTCCGGGGACACGGGCGTCTCGACGATCCGGTGCAACACCTTTGATAACTCTGGCGTCGCGCGGCTATCCGCGAACCAGCGGACGAGGTAGCGCACGAGCGTCTTCGGTACGCTGGCGTTGACGTTGTAGTTCGCCATCTGATCCGCATTGAACGTACACCAGCCGAGCGCCAGTTCTGACAGATCCCCGGTGCCAACCACCAGCGCATTGCGTTGATTCGCCAGGTTGAACAGTATCTGGGTCCGCTCTCTGGCCTGCGCGTTCTCGAACACGACGTTGTGATTGTCCGGATCGTGGCCGAGGTCCGACAGGTGTTGCGAGACCGCCGGGCCGATATTGATCTCATGCAGTTCGCAGCCCGCTTCCGTTGCGAGTGTTCGCGCGGATTCGAGCGTGTACTCACTCGTGCCAGGGCCGGGCAGAGTTACGGCATGAAGCTCGACTGCTCGCTCCGGCAGCCGCTTGATCGCATCCAGGCACACGAGCAGTGCCTGAGTGGAATCGAGCCCGCCGGACAAGCCGATAACCAGGCCCGTGCAGGGTGTGGAGATGAGGCGGCGAGCCAGGCCGGTAGCCTGGATAGCCAGGATCTCGCTGGCGACTTCATCGCGATCGTTGGCATCGGACGGGACAAAAGGCGTTTTCGCGTATGTCCTTGTGGGTGTAGAGAACGCTCGGGCCGCGTGCGTGCTGCGTACGATCTCGAAGGGTGCTGGCCGCGCTGCCGTGGCGAATCCGCTCGATGTCGAATTCGACGGTCAGCTCGCTACCCGCCAGCTCGAAGCGGTCGCTTTCGGCCAGGAACTGCCCGTTCTCAGCCGCCAGAAGGTGGCCGCCGAAGACGACATCCTTGCTGGATTCGGTTGGCCCGCTGGACGCATAGAGATAGCCGCACTCACTCTGCGCGCTGTTCATGCGCACCAGGTCTCGCCGGTAGCTGGCCTTGGCGACCAGCTCGTTGCTGGCAGAGAGATTCAGAATGATATCGCCGCCGGCTAACGCGGCTTTAGCGTTCGGTGTCTGGGGTGCCCACAGGTCTTCGCAGATCTCGATGCCGAACCGAGCGCCCGCAATCTCGAATAGCTGCTCTGGTGCGATCCTGAAATCACCGAGCGTCGGATCTGAAACATCTGTACTGCCCGGGACGAACCAGCGCTTCTCGTAGAACTCGCCGTAGTTCGGGTGATGCTGCTTCGGCACGCCGCCCAACACTCGGCCGTCGGCGAGCACGAGCGCGCAGTTCAGCATACGTCCGTCACCGCAATCCCAGGGCGCGCCGATGACGGCGGCTGTGCCCCGACAGTGGCTCGCGATCTCCGCGATGGCATCCTTCACAGCGCGATGAAGGTCGCTGCTGAAGAACAGGTCCTCGGCGCTGTAACCTGTCAGTGACAACTCCGGGAAAAGCACCAGGCTCGCACCTTTGTCGCCCAGGCGATCGATCGCGTCCTTGGCTAGCACGGCGTTGCCTGCCGGATCGGCCAGGTGGACAATTGGGGCGATTGCCGCTACTCGCAGCAGGCCAAATTTATTTGCGTTCATGACGCTATTCTACCGTGCTATTGAGCCTGCTTCCGATGCCGCGCTTCGGTAAGGCTTGCCCCTTGGTCAGACGATTCTGACGAAGTGCCCGGGTGCTGTACCGCTAGACAAGGGGTGGCTCGATTAATCATGATGAATTAACGCCTGGCAAAGGCATCTGCATTGAATCCATTGATACCAAAGCAACTGGGGAGCCTCTATGAATTTTGAGTTTTCGGAAGACCAAAACCTTCTGCGCGATCAGGCCCGGGGTTTCCTCGGCGAGCACTGTCCATCGACGGTTGTTCGTCGGGTGTTGGATAACGGCGAGACCATGGCCGCGGACGTCTGGCAGAAAGTGGTTGAGATGGGCTGGACTGCCACGACAATCCCGGAAGAGTATGGCGGCCTGGGGCTTTCCTACTTCGAGTTAGTCGTGATCGCCGAAGAGCTGGGCCGGGTGGCTGCACCGATTCCATTCAGCTCCTCTGTCTACCTCGCCACTGAGGCGATCATTGCCGCCGGAACGGATGAGCAGAAGTCACAATGGCTGCCCAAACTCGCAGCCGGTGAGGTGATCGGCACCATGGCCTATGCAGAAGGCGGTGGCCAGCCATCGGCAGCGCGGCTGAAAACATCTGTGGCCGGCGGCAAGATCAGCGGCACTAAGGTGCTCGTACCCGATGCACAAGTCGCTCAGGTTGCGATTGTTGCAGCGCGTAGCGACAGCGGTGACGGCGCCTCTCTCTACATCGTTCCGCTCGATAGAGCCGGCGTCACCCTGAATTCGGTGCCTACCGTTGACCCAACTCGTCCCCACGCCGACATGGTTTTAGATGGTGCGCAGGCTGAGCTGCTTGGCGGTGAAGGTCAGGGCTGGTCGCTTCTTGAATCGGTTCTCGATCGTGCTGCAGTTCTCTTTGCCTGGGAGCAGTTGGGCGGCAGTGATGCCTGCCTTGAAATGGCGAAGGAGTACGCGATGGGCCGATACGCCTTTGGCCGTCCGATTGCTTCTTATCAGGCGATCAAGCACAAGCTGGCCGATATGTACGTCAAGAACACATTGGCGCGCTCGAATGCTTACTACGGCGCCTGGGCTCTGGATACCAATGCCGCCGAGTTACCGCTAGCGGCTGCCACCGCGCGAGTTGGCAGCATTCAGGCGCTCTACTACGCCTCAAAAGAGAACATTCAGACCCACGGCGGTATGGGCTACACGTGGGAGTTCGACTGCCAGTTCTACTATCGCCGTTCGAAAGTCCTGGCATCCACTATCGGTAGCGAAGGCCTTTGGCAGGACAAGTTGATTACCGCTGCAGAACGGTCGAACGCAGCGTAGTTACGTTTGCCTAGGTAACCCATTTGGAAAGTTAAATGTTTGGTCCAGAACAAGGGACTGAACGCGTCAGGAGAACAGTATGAATTTTGAAGACAGCAAAGAAGAAGCAGCGTTTCGTGAAGAAGCACGCAGCTGGTTGAATGCCAACATTCCAACCGAGGCAGAACTTGCCGGCATGGACGGAATGGCGCGCGCCAAATACTGGCAGAAGAAAAAGGCTGATGCCGGTTGGGCCTGTATTCGCTGGCCAAAGGAATATGGCGGCCGGGATGCGGGCACCATCGAGAACGTGATTCTCGGGCAGGAAGAGGCGAAATTTTCTGCGCCGGAGACCGGTGTGTTTTCGATCGGACAGGGTATGGCGGCACCCACGCTTATGACCTGGGCTAACGAAGACGACAAGGTTCGCTTCCTGCCTAAGCTCGCCAACGGCGAACAGATCTGGTGCCAGCTATTCAGTGAGCCTGCGGGCGGTTCCGACCTTGCTGCACTGCGCACCAAGGCCGAGAAAGATGGCGATGACTGGATCATCAACGGCCAGAAGATCTGGACCTCAGGCGCCCAGTATTCAGATTGGGGCATTCTGGTCGTTCGCACAGATCCGACCGTGCCGAAGCACAAGGGCCTCACCTACTTCTACGTGGATATGAAGAGCCCAGGCATCGAGATCAAACCTATCCGACAGATCTCCGGCGACTCGGGCTTCAACGAGGTCTATTTCACGGATGTGCGCATTCCGGACAGCCAGCGGCTCGGTGAAGTCGGTCAGGGCTGGCAGGTGTCATTGACCACACTCATGAACGAGCGCGCGAGCATCGGTGCTGGCGGTGGTGGTGTGAACGTCAAAAAGGTCATGGAACTGGCGGCTGATGTCGAAATCGGCGGCAAGCCAGCCCTCGAAGATGGCAATGTGCGAGCTAAGCTCGCCACCTGGTATGTGCAGGAGGCGGGTCTCAAGTACACCGCCTACCGAACACTGTCGGCGTTGTCTCGTGGCGCGATTCCGGGCCCTGAGAATTCCATTGGCAAGCTTGTTGGTGCAGTGAAGTCCCAGGACATGGCTTCGTTCGCGATGGACCTGCTTGAGCAGCAGGGAATCGCGCGGGACTCGTCCTACAACGAGGCGTTTGGTCGCTTGTTCCAGGATACGTACATGGCCATTCCGGGCCTGCGGATCGCTGGCGGTACCGATGAGATAATGGCCAACATCATCGCTGAGCGCGTTCTAGGGCTGCCCCAGGAGCCGCGCATGGACAAAGGCATTCCGTTCAGCGAAGTACCAACTGGGTCGTAGCCGAAGGCTACGACGGGCGAGCAGCAAGCGGCCTGCCAGCCGCTTGCGTTGACGCGAGCCCAGGGGGTTATCGAAGCGCTGATGTCGCGCCAGGGATGGCGTCAATATCCTTCCCGAAGCTAAGACAGAAGGCTACGACGGGCGAGCAGCGAGCTTATTCGTCTCTGCGAGTGAGCGAACGGCGGCGCCGTTCGCAGAGCGCGGCAGTCTCCTGATGCGTTGGCGTTGTCCGAGACCTTGGGAGATCGCCACGCTGCTTTGCCTGCTGCGCAGTCAAATGGCTCGCGATGACTGGGGTTATTTGTGTTCTGCTGCGCAGTCAAATAGCTCGCGATGACTGGGGTTATTTGTGTTCTGCTGCGCAGTCAAAGCGCTCGCGAAGACGGCGTTACATTCGTCTCTGCGAGTGAGCGAACGGCGGCGCCGTTCGCAGAGCGCGGCAGTCTC
>CAYGQC010000058.1:486-20012 GCA_964351875.1 uncultured Pseudomonadales bacterium | reverse complement strand
GCCGGGGTGAGCGACGTTGCTTTGTTCAGTTTGGTAGCCGCGACGGGATACAGGGTCTGGTTGATCAGCGTCGACTTGCCTGAACCCGAAACACCGGTGACACAGGTCAACAGACCCTGCGGCAATTCGACGGTGACGTTCTGTAGATTGTTGCCCGTGGCGCCGACGATCCGAAGCTGTTTGTCCTCGTCGGATGGCGTGCGCGCGCTTGGTATCGGGATGGCTCGCTTGCCGGAGAGATAGTCCCCAGTGATCGAGCCTTTGGTATTGATGATGTCCTCGAAGGTGCCCTGGGCGACGATTTCGCCCCCATGTACACCAGCGCCCGGCCCGATATCGACCACATAGTCCGCGCTTCGAATGGCGTCTTCGTCGTGCTCGACGACAATGACGGTGTTGCCGAGGTCGCGCAGGTGAGTCAGCGTTCGCAACAGGCGTTCGTTGTCTCGCTGGTGCAATCCGATCGACGGCTCATCCAGAATGTACATAACGCCCACGAGCCCGGCACCGATCTGGCTGGCCAGCCGAATGCGTTGAGCCTCGCCGCCAGACAGAGTGTCAGCGCTTCGGTCCAGCGTCAGATAGTTCAGGCCGACGTCCACGAGAAACTGCAGGCGTGCCCGGATCTCTTTGAGAATCTTGTCGGCAATCGTGCCGCGTCGGCCGCGCAGCTTCAGGCCTTCAAAGTAGGTGAGCGCATCGACGATTGAAGTGGATGTGAGCTCGGGTAGCGTTTTGGTTTTGATAAAGACGTTTCGTGGTTCCTGTCGCAGCCGCGTGCCATGGCAGTCTTCGCAAGGTCGCACCCGCAGATAGCGCTGCAGGTTTTCCCGCACCATCGATGAGTCTGTCTCGTGATAGCGCCGCTTCATGTTGGGCAGCACGCCTTCGAACTTGTGGTTGCGTGCAATCGTATCGCCGCGATCATTAACGTAGCTGAAATCGATTCGCGTTGAGCCACTGCCTTGCAGGATGGCTTCCTGGTGCTTTTTGTTGAGCTCGCCAAACGGCGTTTCGACATCGAAGCCATAGTGCTCGGCCAGTGACGACAGCATGTGGAAGTAATACACGTTGCGCCGGTCCCAGCCGCGGATAGCGCCTTCGGCGAGGGATAGCTCCTCATCGGACACCACCAGCTCGGGATCGAAGAACTGACTGGTGCCCAGGCCGTCGCAGGACTGGCAGGCGCCTGCTGGGTTGTTGAACGAGAACATTCGCGGCTCGAGTTCCGAGATGCTGTAGCCGCATATCGGGCAGGCGAAGCGCGAGGAGAAAATCAGCTCGTCACGATCGGGCTCATCGAGGAAGCCGATTCGCACGACCCCGTCAGTCAGGCCTGTCGCGGTTTCCAGAGACTCCGCCAGACGCTGGCCGATGTCCTCGCGTACGCGCAGACGATCCACGACGACATCGATGTTGTGCTTCTTCTTTTTGTCCAGCTCGGGAGCGTCGTCGAGATCGGTGATGATGCCGTCGATGCGGGCGCGTATGAATCCGGCATGAGCAAGTTCCTTGAAGACATGGAGATGCTCGCCTTTGCGGTCGACGACCACGGGCGCGAGCACCATCACGCGTTCGCCATCGGGCAGCTTTTGCACTTGATCTACCATCTGGGAGATCGTTTGGGCATCCAGGGGTTTGCCGTGGGTGGGGCAGCGAGGCTCGCCGACCCGAGCGAATAGGAGCCGCAGATAGTCGTAGATTTCGGTGATCGTACCCACGGTCGAACGTGGGTTGTGCGATGTGGATTTCTGTTCGATCGAGATGGCCGGTGACAGGCCCTCGATGTGGTCGATATCCGGCTTTTCCATCATCGACAGAAACTGCCGCGCGTACGCGGACAGGGACTCGACATATCGGCGCTGGCCCTCAGCGTAGAGGGTGTCGAAGGCGAGGGACGACTTGCCTGAGCCCGACAGTCCGGTGATGACCACCAGCTTGTCTCTGGGCAGGTCGATGTCGATGTTTTTCAGGTTGTGGGTGCGCGCCCCACGGACCGATATGGTTTCCATGAACTGCCGGCTGAGTAAAACCCGCCACACTACGCCGCGGCCAAATCCCGGGCAAGCCGCCAGTGGATTTTACTGTCTGTTCTTTGGTTTTCGGGCGCCCGCCAGTGTTCAGGATCAACGGTGGCCGAGTTGGCCATCACCTACGACCATTGCGGACAGTTCTCACGCTCTACGCCGTCTTCTGCGTGACTCCTGCCCCCGGGTTTGCGCTAAACTGCCCTACGTTTCGCAATCAGCACTACAGGACACGAACATGGCTCGGGGGATTAACAAAGTCATTCTCGTCGGCAATCTGGGCAGAGACCCGGAAACCCGTTACGCCCAGAACGGTAACCCGATTACCAACTTCAGTATCGCGACCACTGAGGGCTGGCGGGACAAGGAGACTGGTCAGAACAATGAGCGTACGGAGTG
Source organism: uncultured Pseudomonadales bacterium (assembly GCA_964351875.1). GTDB lineage: Bacteria > Pseudomonadota > Gammaproteobacteria > Pseudomonadales > Azotimanducaceae > JANSWO01. The sequence goes on along the minus strand of CAYGQC010000058.1, from coordinate 17,586 downwards.
GCACAACGTCGTCTGTTTCACGCGCCTGGCGGAGATCGCCAGCCAGTACCTGAAGAAGGGTTCCCAAGTCTACATTGAAGGCTCTTTGCGGACGTCGTCCTGGGAGCAGGATGGCCAGAAGAAGTACAAGACCGAGGTGATCGCTCGCGAGCTGCAGATGCTTGGCAGCCGAGGCGGCAGCGGTGGCGGTGGTGGCGACAGCTATGGCGGCGATAGCTATAGCGGTGGTTCCGGTGGCGGAGGTGGCAGCTACAGCGGTGGCCCGTCCGGAAACAGCGGAGGCTCTTCTGGAAACAACGGTGGCAATGCGCCGCGGCAGCAGCAATCGCCGCCGCCGGTATCAGATGACAATTTCGACGACGACATACCGTTCTAGAGGCTGCGCGGCACGCGGGCCCCGATCGTCAGTCAGGCGGCTAGAACCAGCCTAGCGCAAGGCTCGCGAGCACCGCACCCAATGCCAACCGGTAGATGACATAGGGTGTCATGCCGGTTCGCTCGAGAAGGCGCAGGAAGAAGCCGATAGTGATGTATGCGGCAATGGCGCTGAGCAGAAGGCCCCAGAGCAAATCCATCCAGCGGGCGTCCAGGCCCGCTTCGGCGACATCCAGGCCAGTCAGTAAGGCTGCGCCAGCGATGGTTGGCAGGGACAACAGGAACGAAAAGCGCGCCGCCGCAGTCGGAGCAACGGCAAGCAGCATGGCGGCGGTGATGGTGATTCCGGAACGGGAAGTGCCCGGCACAAGGGCTATCGCCTGGGCGAGCCCGATCGCAATCGCAATGGGCCAGCTAATGCCCCGCTCGTCGGTTATCGCGTAGTTGGTGCGCCTGTCCGCGACCCACAACAGAGCGCCGAAAACGATGGTCGTGGTTGCAATGACGCCGATGCTTCGCAGCTCGCTGGCGACCAGATCTTTCAGTAGTACGCCGGCGACCACCGTTGGCAGGGTTGCCACGCCCACTTTCAGGATGAGCTGGCAGTTCGCGTCGAACTGCCTTTGAGTGACACCCCGCCAGGCACTTACCGTGAGATCAGTCAGGGTGCTGCGAAAGTAGGCCATCACGGCGATGAGGGAGCCGAGGTGTACCGCGACGTCGAACGCCAGACCCTGGTCAGGCCAGTCGGTGAAGTAGGCCGGTAAAATGAGGTGTGCCGAGCTCGATACCGGTAGGAACTCGGTGACGCCCTGAACCAGGGCCAGAAAGATCATTTGAATGACGTCCATATCGGGCGCGATCATAGCAAGCTGGCCGAGCGGGAACTGTGGTCTGAGGCACGCTGGGCTATGACGATTGTGGCCCGGGGCATCTGCGATGGCTAACCGTCCCTGGCCAAGCAAGCTGATTGCGTGATCGTGTTATGTTGCCGCGATGGTGACCGAGATTATCCCGCTGTTCCCGCTGCAGACGGCGCTGTTCATTGGCGGCCGTCTGTCGCTGCAAATCTTCGAACCCAGATATCTGGACATGATCAAGCGGTGCATGCGCGAGGAGACCGGCTTCGGCGTCGTGCTCATCCGCCAGGGCAGGGATGCACGACTTGGCGCCGAGGATCCCCCGCCGCAGGTTTTCGAGGTGGGGACATACGCTCGGATCATCGACTTCAATCCGCTTGAGAATGGGCTGCTGGGGATTGTCGCCGAAGGCGAACGAACGTTTCAGGTGCATACCACGCGTGAGCAACGCGATCACCTGATGATGGCCGACGTTAGCTGGCGGGATCCGGAACCCCGGGCCCCTATGCCTGATCGGTACGACGAACTGGTGGAGGTGCTTAAGCAGCTCCTCGCGCACCCGATGATTGCCCGCTTGGGCTTGTCTGTTGCTTACGATGATGCGCGCCAGGTGGGCTGGCGCCTGGCAGAGCTTCTGCCCATTGAGGCGGAAATCAAGCAAAGCCTGCTGCAGATGAACAGCCCGGTTGAGCGGTTGTCGGAGCTGCACCGGCTGGTCAGCAAGCTACGTAGTTGAATCAGCATCCCCCACCGACCCGCTGTCCGGGCGCAGACGATATACTGTCTGTAACGATGCGTGGCGCGAACGCCGGGAGCGAGCGACTCACGTGTTCTATTTGCCTGGATAGACGGCCCACCAGGGCCGGGAAAAAGAGTCAGTCATGGCTGAACAACCTGTTGCACAGTTTGCCGATCAGGACATCGATGCCTACGTGCTCGATGTCGCCCAGCGCGCGCGCGCCGCGAGCCGCGACATTGCCGCGGCGGACACCGGCGCTCGCTCACGTGCGCTCCGTGCCATAGCCGAAGCGATCGATAGCGCTCGGCCGCAGTTGGCTGAGGCCAATGCCGAAGACCTCTTCGCGGCGAACTCGGCTGCGATCGATCAACCTCTGATCGATCGGCTGGAGCTCAACGCGGCCGGTATTGATCAGATGATTGCGGGTGTACTCCAGGTAGACGCACTGCCCGACCCGGTCGGGGCGATCACAGATCTCTCTTACCGTCCGTCCGGCATCCAGGTCGGACGGATGCGCGTGCCTCTGGGCGTAATCGGCATCATCTATGAGTCGCGCCCTAACGTGACCGCGGACGCAGCGAGCTTGTGCCTGAAATCTGCCAACGCCTGCATTCTGCGCGGCGGCTCCGAAGCGATCCATTCCAATATCGTCATTGCCGACTGCGTCCGAACGGGCATCGAAGCGGCGGGACTGAACCCTGACATCGTTCAGCTCTTCCAGACCACCGATCGAGCGGCGGTTGGTGCGCTACTCAAACAGAATGCCTACGTCGACGTGATCGTGCCGCGCGGTGGCCGTAGCCTGATCGAGCGGATCAGCAATGAGTCCACCATCCCGGTCATCAAACATCTGGACGGTATCTGCCACGTCTACGTGCATTGCGGTGCAGATCTGGACATGGCGCTCGAGATTGCCGTGAACTCGAAAACGGAAAAGTACGCCGTCTGTAACGCGGCGGAGACGTTGCTCATCGATGCAGACGTTGCGGACGAGTTCCTGCCGCGCGCCGCGGAGCGTTTCGCCACTGCGGGCGTGACATTGAAAGGCTGCGAGATAACGCAGCAGTGCGTGGGCAGCGAAGCGGCGACGGAAGACGACTGGTACGCGGAGTTTCTTGGGCCCACGCTCGCCGTGCGTGTTGTCCAGGGCCTGGATGAAGCCATAGCGCACGTTAACCGTTACGGCTCCCAGCACACGGATACGATTGTCAGCAACGACTATGCGGCGACCCGCCGGTTCCTCACCGAAGTGGACTCAGCGTCGGTCATGGTGAATGTTTCGACCCAGTTTGCGGATGGTTTTGAATTCGGCCTCGGCGCTGAGATTGGCATCTCCACCGACAAGCTGCACGCGCGTGGACCGGTTGGCCTCGAGGGGCTCACTTCGCAGAAATACGTTGTATTCGGCAACGGCGAGATCCGCAACCGTTGAACACAGCGAATTGATCGCGGTATACGGCGGCACCTTCGACCCGATTCATCTGGGTCATTTGGCAGTCGCCCGCGGTGCGGCTGCCCGCCTGGGTGTCAGCGAAGTGCGATTGCTACTCTCCGCACGACCGTCTCACCGAGACACGCCAAGCGCTGACATAGAGCATCGCTGGCAGATGCTGGTAAGGGTCTGTTCGGGTGAGCCGTTGTTTGCGGCCGACCGTCGCGAGATCGATCGAGCCGGCCCCTCATATGCTGTGCTGACGCTGGCGGAACTCAGGCGAGAGACGCCGGAATTACCCATTTGCTGGGTCGTCGGTCAGGATAGCTTCGCGACGCTTCCCACCTGGCATGACTGGCAGTCACTCTTCGAGCTTGCGCATTTTGTTGTGGTGCCTCGGCCTGGCAGCGATAGCAACCTGCCGGCGGCGCTCGAAACCGCACTCCGCGGGCGACGTACCGAGCGCGTTGACGACCTGCGTCGAACCTCAGCCGGCAAAGTGTTCACGCTTCCGATCAGAACGCCGGACATCTCGAGCACACGGGTTCGCCAACTTGCGTGTGCCGGGCAGTCGATCGAACCACTCACAGGCTGGCTGGTCGATCGCTATGTTAGAGCCCTCAGCCTCTATCAATAGCCCTCAGCCTCTGTCTTTAAAGAGCCCTCAGCTTCTGTCTATAAAGAGCCCTCAGCCTTTTAGGTAGCCACAGCGTCCATAAGACGCCGTAGCGTCGGTTGCTCGTCAACCCGCCGATTCCCTGGCCGCGACACCGATGCGTGGCTGTTGCTTCGGACAAGCCTTTACCAAACCGACATCGAACTGCGCTAGCATTGGCTGCATGCGGCGGCTGTCGCAATTTCCCCTGATGTCCCCATATTCGGGGTGCAGGGTATTACTGGGCAGGATTGGCTATGAGCCGTCCCGCGAATCAAACTAAATTTGCCGACGACGCTGACGAGGTCTATGCAAGCATCCCAACTAACCGATCTGGTACATGGCGCGATTGACGACCTGAAAGGGCGAGATATCACCACGCTCGATGTCACTAACTTCACCGATATTACCGACACCATGGTCATTGCGACCGGCACCTCCAACCGCCATGTCAACGCGATTGTGAACGAGGTGGTGGTGCAGGCAAAACAGGCAGGACTCAAGCCGCTTGGCGTTGAAGGAGCAGACGAGGGCGATTGGGTGCTGATCGACCTGGGTGACGTCGTTGTTCACGTTATGCGGGAAGAGGCTCGTGGCTACTACGAGCTCGAGCGGCTGTGGTCGGCCCCGGCGGAAGAATCGGCTCAGCAAGATCACTGAATCCGGCTCGGGTTTGAGGTGCGATCATGAAGATTCGCGTCGTTGCGGTGGGGCCTAAGTGTCCGGCCTGGGTGGACGAAGCTGTTGCCGAATACGCGCGTCGAATCCCCCGCACACACGCGCTGAGCGTCGATACTGTCCCGATAAGCACGCGCTCCGAGCGCGCTCGACGTTGCGCCGAGGAAGCGGATCGTTTGCTGGCCCGCACCTCCAATCGCGATTGGTTGGTCGCGCTCGATGAGCGAGGTAAGACACACAGTTCACGAGCGCTTGCGGATCGATTTCGCGCGTGGCAGAACACAGGTGGTGATGTGGTGCTCTTGCTTGGTGGTCCCGATGGCCTGGATGTAAGCGTGCTTGATGCGGCGAATGAGCGCTGGAGCCTGTCGGCGGCGACGATGCCCCATGGCCTCGCGCGCGTCGTGGTTGTCGAACAGATTTACCGTGCCTGGACGCTCGTCTCCGGCCATCCGTATCATCGCGACTAAGGCAATTGCGCGGGATGAGCGCTTGCCACCACCGCAGAGGCGACTTCGTCGAATCGTCTACCGTTAATGCATAGGAACCAGTTCCCGTAGCCATGGCGCAATCTCTTGCCATAAAAGATACGAGTGCCGAGCGCAACCGATTCAGTCGGCGTGCGCTGACGCTGTATGTGCTGGTGCTTGGCGCGATGGCGCTACTCTTCGGCCGAATGGTCCAGCTTCAGGTGGTCGAACACGAGACCTACAAGACCCGCTCGGAAGACAACCGCATTCAGCTCCAGCCGATCCCGCCACCGCGCGGCCTTATCTACGACCGTCACGGCGTGCTGCTGGCAGACAACCAGGGGGTCGCGTCGCTGTCGATCGTGAAAGAGCGGGCTGGTGATCTGGAAGCGACACTCGACCGTCTAGCAACGCTGGTGCCGGTCTCAGACGACGAGTTGGCAAGCTTTCGAAAGCGTCTCGATCAGCGGCGTCGACCGCTGCAACCCGTCGCGCTGAAAGTCACGCTGAACGAAGAAGAACAAGCGGTGCTGGCGGTTAATCGACATGACCTGCCCGGCGTGCAGGTCGATACCCAGCTACTCCGCCATTATCCCTTTGGCGAGCTCTTTGCTCATGTTGTGGGATCCGTGCGCCGGGTGAACGAATCTGACTTACAGCGCCTTGATTCGGTTCGCTATAGCGGTACGAACTTTGTCGGCAAACGTGGTCTGGAATCGTTCTACGAGAACTCGCTGCACGGACAGGTCGGCTATCGCAAAGTGGAGATTGACGCTCGAGGGCGAATCCGCCGCGTAGTGGATGAGCAGCCGCCAACAGCCGGCATGAACATCACGACGCATCTGGATTCCAGGTTGCAGATCGCGGCCAGCGCTGCGCTTGGCGATCGTCGAGGCGCCATTGTCGCCATTAACCCGAAAACGGGTGGCATTCTGGCGATGGTCAGCCAGCCGGGGTACGACCCCAACTCATTCGTTACCGGAATAGGCTCGGCGGAGTACAAGGAGCTGGTCACGTCCCTCAACGTGCCGCTGTTTGATCGCGCCACGCGCGGTCAGTACGCACCGGGGTCGACGTTCAAGCCGATAGTCGGTCTTGCAGCACTCAGCTATGGCAAAACGCACTGGCAGGACACGATCGAAGACAGGGGCTTCTTTCAGCTTCCCGGCCAGGAGCGAATCTACAGGGACTGGAACTGGACGGCGCGCAACGCCGGTGGTCAGGGCACTGTGGATCTGCGACGAGCAATTTACCGATCATCAAACGTCTACTTCTATGACCTCGGCTCCCGCCTGACGATCGATGAGATTCACGAATTCGCCAGTCAGTTTGGCTATGGCAGCGTCACGAGCATTGACGTTGCTGACGCTCAGCCTGGTCTGCTGCCTGACCCGGCCTGGAAGTACGGTGCCAAGGGAGAGCCCTGGTATCCCGGCGATAACATCAATCTGTCGATTGGCCAGGGTGATCTGCTGGTGACACCGCTGCAGGTGGCCACCGTGGCGACGCTCATTGCGAATCGCGGTCACTGGGTCAGACCCCGCCTCATGCTGTCGAGCGATGCACCGCTACTCGACTATGACCCGCCGGCGCGCCTCGGTCAGGTGGTCGGACCAAGTCCCCAGGATTGGGAAAATATCGTTGACGCAATGGAAGAGGTTGTCCATCGCGGCAATAAGGGTTACGGCAACAATGGCACCGCATGGGCCTATGTAGGCATGGATATCGCCTACCGGATGGCCGGCAAATCGGGAACCGCGCAGGTCGTTGAGATCCGTCAGGGTGAGGAGTACGACGAAGAACTCCTCGACGAATACAACAGGAAACACGCGTGGTTCATGGCTTTTGCTCCCGCGGATGACCCCACCATTGCACTGGCTGTACTCGTAGAAAACGGAGGTGGGGGCTCGTCCGTCGCCGCGCCGGTGGCAAAAGAAGTGGTCGATGCTTACCTGTTGCCGCAGCTTGCAGAGCGGTGAGTAACACCGACTACGTTCGCCACATGCCGGTCGGTAATCAGTTTTCCGCGCCCCGGCGCGACCCGCATCTGCACTTTGATACCTGGCTGGTCGTCCTTCTGGTCGCGCTGATGACCTACGGACTCGTCGTGCTCTACAGCGCGGTCGACCGCGACGTCGATGTATTGCTGGCGCAGATATACCGGTTTGTTGCCGGTCTTGTCCTGATGCTGATCATTGCGCAGTTTCACCCGCGCAATTACCTGCGCTGGGCGCCTTTGATTTACCTCGCGGGGCTTGGTCTCCTTGTGGCAGTACTCGTCGCCGGCACCTCGGTCAACGGGTCTCAGCGTTGGTTGGATCTTCCTTTGCTACCACGGTTTCAGCCGGCCGAGGCGCTCAAGCTGGGAGGCCCGCTTATGGTGGCCTGGTATCTGCACGACCGACCACTCCCACCCGGTTTCAAAGACGTCGCGGTGTCGCTTCTGCTGGCATTGGTGCCGGCGGCGCTCATTGTGGTCCAGCCGGATCTGGGCACGGCGATTCTCGTGACCGGTGCGGGCTTGTCCGTGGTGGTGCTCGCAGGCTTGTATTGGCGCTGGGTTGGTTATGCGCTGCTCGCGGTGGCGGCGGCCGCGCCCGGGATGTGGTATCTGCTGCAGGACTACCAGCGGCGCCGAATTCTCACGCTCTTCGATCCGGAGAGCGACCCTCTAGGTGCGGGCTGGAACACGATACAGGCGAAGACGGCGCTGGGCTCAGGCGGCCTGTTCGGTAAGGGCCTGTTTGCTGGCACTCAGAGTCGGCTCGAGTTCCTGCCGGAAAGCCAAACCGACTTCATTATTGCCGTGATCGGTGAGGAGCTCGGCTTTGCGGGCATTGCGCTATTGCTGTTGCTCTATCTCGCTATTATCGGCCGTGCGTTCTTCCTCGCGTCGTCTGCGGCCAGTTCCTTCGGGCGTTTGGTCGCGGGAGCGCTCACGCTGACGTTTTTTGTATACGTATTCGTTAACATCGCGATGGTCAGCGGCCTGCTGCCGGTGGTGGGTGTGCCTCTGCCGCTGGTGAGCTACGGCGGCACGTCGGCGATTACCCTGCTGGCTGGCTTTGGGGTCATTATGTCGGCGTACAGTCACCGTTCATGGTGATCGCAGCACAATGGAACATCGCGGGTTTTGTCTGGCCACTCGACGCGAGGCGCTTTGATCGCAGCGATCGACGGCAAGGGCTCGTCGGAACGGGCTTAGCATGACTAACAAATGGATTGGAGTAGCTATGAAACTGGCCCTTGTGCTGGCTGTGCTCGCGGTGTTCTGGCAGTGGCAGGCGTCTGCCGACTACACGGACCGCGATGAAGTAAAGGCTTATATCGATGAGCTCGTCAGCGAACACGGCTTCGACCGGGAAACCGTGACTGCCGTGCTGGCACAGGCCGAGCGCAAGCAGAGCATTCTCGACGCTATCTCACGGCCAGCAGAACGCGCGAAACGCTGGGATGAATATCGGAAGATTTTCGTCACCGATACCCGCACTGCCCAGGGCGTCGAGTTCTGGCAGGAAAATGAGGCCGCGATTGCGGAAGCGTCTGAACGCTACGGCGTCGCCCCGGAGATCATTGTCGCGATTATCGGTGTTGAGACACGATACGGCCGCAATACCGGGTCGTTTCGAGTGCTTGATGCGCTGGCTACCCTGGGCTTCGACTACCCCAAACGCAGCACGTTCTTCCGCAAGGAACTGACCCAGTTCCTGCTGCTTGCCCGGGAAGAACAGAAAGACCCGCTTTCGCTGAAGGGTTCGTACGCGGGGGCCATGGGGTACGGCCAGTTCATTCCCTCCAGCTTCCGTGCCTATGCCGTGGATTTCGATGGCGACGGCATTCGCGATATCTGGGACAACAAGCGCGACGCGATCGGCAGCGTGGCGAACTACTTCAAGCGGCACGGTTGGCGCGGAGACGCGCCAGTCATGTTGAATGCGACGCTGCGTAAGCCGGATGCGGACAAACTTGCCAATCAGGGTCTCGATCTCAAACACACTCTCGTGTCGCTCGAAGATGCGGGTGTGCAAGTTGAAGCCATTCCCGATGGTACGGCTGCGGACACCAGTGCTGCGCTATTTCGTCTGGAACTGGAAGACGGCGTGAAGTATTTTGTTGGCCTGCATGATTTCCACGTCATCACGCGTTACAACCGCAGTCACATGTACTCGCTTGCGGTGCATCAGCTTTCCCAGGTGATCAAAGAGGCGCGCGCAACGGCGTTGCTGGCCGCAACCAAACCACCGTTGGAGTCGGCCGTGCTATCGCGCAGTGCCGGCGAGCGTTTTTCGGCGCAGTGAAGGCTCGATGGTACGCGGCAACTTCGCGGGATGGTTTGCGATGAATTGGAAGAGTAAATCCCGTCGGCTTGGCCTGGCCATTCCCGTTGTCATGGCGCTGATTGCTGCTGGATGCGCATCCGTACCGGGGCCGCTGTCGCGGACTCAAAGCGATGGCGCGCCCAGGAACGCACCGGCGAATCTTGCTTCGCTACCGGATCCAGTGCCGCGCGCGGAGCTGCCTTCGCGCTATGGAAACCCGGCCACTTACGTTGTGCACGGCAAGAAATACAACACCTGGGATAGCGCTCATGGCTACCAGGAAGAGGGCTTTGCGTCCTGGTACGGCACAAAGTTTCATGGTCGCCGGACGAGTTCCGGTGAGCCCTTCAACATGTACACACTCACGGCTGCCCATCGTCACCTGCCGGTGCCCACGTACGTGCGTGTGACGAATCTCGAGAACCAGCGTAGTACGATCGTCCGAGTCAACGACCGGGGGCCGTTTCATCCCAACCGCATAATCGATTTGTCCTACGCGGCTGCCGTGAAGCTGGGTTTTGCGGACGATGGTACCGCTCGGGTAAAAGTGGAAGCGGTCGTCGCTAATGGGCCGCGAAACCAGCCAGACGTTCAGACGGTCGTTGCTGCTGCGAGGCGGAGCGCGCAGGCCCATGAATCGGTTGCGTCCGCCCCGCACTCTGTCCTGGCTGACACTCGCTCAGTCGCGGCGGCGCCGCAAACGCTGGTGGGGTCACCAGGCTCTTCCGCCTTGCATCCGCAAACTGTGCTCGAGCAGGAGATGTCGAGCGCGAGGTCCGTGAGCACGTTTGTTGTCCAGGCGGGAGCATTCAGCCAGCTTGAATCGGCCGATCAGATGGCGCGATCGCTGTCCCAAATGGTACCGAGCCCGGCATACGTGGTGCGGACGAATGACGACGGTTACTATCGTGTTCGTGTGGGGCCATATGCCGATAGAGCCGAAGCGATACGAATTCAAGCGCTGCTTGCGGCGCAGCTCAAGCGCGCGCCGCTCTTGATAGAACAGTAGCCGTTTCGGATTGAGCAATCATCGCCACAGGTACGCCGGTACGCCGCCAGGCGATTGTCACAGCGCCTGCAGCGGATAGCGGCAGATAGCAGCGGAAAGTTGGTTCCCGCAGGCTCCCGAACCAGTCACTAGCTTCCGAGGATTTCGGTGATCAGACTCTCGCAGACTACAGCTCCGTGGCAAAGCATCGCGCTGGTGCTGGTACTTGTTGCCGTCACAGCAGCGCCGTCATTTGCCGCGAATGTCATTCCCAAGCCGCCGTCGATCGCGGCTACTGGCTATCTGCTGATTGACGCACAGACCAACGAAGTTCTGGTCGAGCACAACAGCACCGAGCCGTTGCCGCCAGCCAGCCTGACCAAAATCATGACGGTCTTTGTCGCAGCCAACGAGCTTGAGGCTGGCAGAGCGTCAATGGACGACGAAGTTCTGGTCAGCGTCAAGGCGTGGCGCATGCCGGGATCTCGCATGTTCATTCGTGAGGGCCGGAAAGTCCGACTCAGTGACTTGCTACGAGGGATCATTGTGCAGTCCGGCAACGACGCCAGTGTTGCCCTGGCCGAGCACCTGGCGGGCAGCGAAAGCGCGTTTGCCGACATGATGAACCAGCATGCAGAGCTCCTGGGTATGAATGGCTCGCACTTCATGAACGCAACGGGCTTACCGGACGAAGAGCACTACACCACCGCCAGCGATCTGGCCAAGCTGACAAGGGCGCTCATCGAAGAACACCCTGAATACTACGCGATCTATAGCGAGCGGGAGTTTGAGTACAACGGAATTCCGCAGCGCAACCGGAACCGCTTGCTGCTGCGGGATCGAACGGTAGACGGCGTGAAAACGGGGCACACGAAGGCCGCTGGTTACTGCCTCGTGGCGTCTGCGCTGCGCGATGATATGCGGCTGATCTCGGTAGTGATGGGTACGAAAAACGATGAAGACCGTATGCGCGAGAGCCAGAAGCTTCTGCAATATGGCTTCCGCTATTTCGAAACCCAGCACCTCTATGACGCCCACGTCGCACTGAGGACTGAGCCGCTCTGGTATGGCGAACAGGACACGATTTCGTTCGGTGTGGCGGAGGATGTGGTGGTTACCATTCCGCGGGGGCGCTACGAAGAGGTGACCGCCGACATGACCTTGCCAAGCCGGCTGGAAGCGCCGATCAGCTCGGGTGACGAAGTTGGCGAGTTGGTGCTGAGACTCGACGATGAAGCCGTTTACCGCGCGCCGTTGATCGCTCTGGAAGACGGTGCAGAGGCTGGCGTATTTAGTCGCGCGGGCGACGCCGTGACGTTGTTCTTCAAGGATCTCTGGGGTGACTGAACCGCCAAGAATTGAGTTTCCCTGCGACTATCCAATTAAGGTGGTCAGCAACAACTCACCTGAACTGGTGTCGGAACTGATGAGTGTAGTCAGGCAGTTTGCGCCGGCGACGACGGCAGAAAACGTGTCGCTGCGGGACAGCAAGAAAGGCACCTATACTTCAGTGACTTTCATGATTGAAGCCACCGGTGAACCGCAATTGAAGGCTCTGTTTGAAGCGTTGATGGCGCACGAAGCCGTCAGGCTGGTGTTGTGAGCGCTGTTCCAGAGCAGGCCGAGACGGCTGTCGTCGTGCGTGATCTCGGAGCAACCAGTTACAGCGACACCTTTGAGGCAATGAAAGCCTTTACCGAGCAACGCGGGCCCGACACGTTGGATGAGATCTGGCTGACGGAGCACAACCCGGTGTTCACTCAGGGTCAGGCGGGCAAAGAAGAACACCTGTTGTTTCCCGGCGACATTCCGGTAGTCCAGAGCGATCGCGGTGGTCAGGTGACGTACCACGGGCCTGGTCAGATCACCGGTTATCTCCTCTTTGATCTAAGGCGTATGGGGCTGTCCGTCCGTGGCCTGGTGTCCGGCATCGAAAACTCAATCATTGCTTTGCTCGCGCGCTACGGCGTCAACGCTGCCGCCCGGCCAGACGCACCGGGCGTCTATATTGGCGACAACAAGATCGCCTCGCTCGGCCTGCGTGTGCGGCGAGGCTGCTCCTATCACGGTCTGGCGCTTAACGTGGATATGGATCTTGAGCCTTTCGGCCGTATCAACCCTTGTGGGCTTACCGGTATTGAAGTGATCGATATGGCATCGATGATCTCTGACGTTGAGATTTCGAATGTTCAGCAAAAACTGCTTGTTGAGCTAGCAACTCAATACGACCTAACTTTTCGCTAACCTGCGATAGCTGGTGCTCATGCCCGGTTTCTCAGGCGGAAATGCAGGGCGTCACTGATTTTTTTTTGTCGTTGCGTCTCCCCTTTTTCTTCGCACCCCACGCGATTTTTTCTCTTACGCCCATCGTTACAACCCTGTTACATCTGGAGGTCGAAAAAATCCTAGGATTTATTGACCAGTAAATTGCAAAAATCCTTGGGGGGATCATGCGAAAAGGACTTAGGGGTGCGATTGGCGCCTTGGCGATCGGGCTCGTCACGAGTGGCGCTCACGCCGCCGGTGGGGCAAATCTGCCGAACATAATAGTTATCACTGCGGATGATCTCGGTCAGGACGCTGTAGCTCTCTACAACGCGGAAACGGACGTGGGTCCGAATGCACCCGTACCGGGGCTCGAATTTCTGGCATCGCAGGGCATGAAATTCAACAATGGCTGGTCTCAGCCTGCGTGTACCACTACTCGTGGTGCGATCACGATGGGTAAGTTGCCGTCCACCTCGGGAATGGCCTTTCCACTGGGTCAATTCACGCCCAGATTCCACTCGATTACCGGTGAGGAGTTTCCTCCGACCCAGGTAAATCCGACGGACCCCGACTTGTTGGCCAAGCAACTGCAGGCGGCCGGCTATCGCACCGCGAAGATCGGCAAGTGGCACCAGACCATCGGTCCCGGCTACGAGGGCGATCCAAATGATTCCGGCTATGACCACTTTTTTGGTCAGCTCACTGGAGCACCGTCAGGCGTCAACGGCTACCAGAACTGGGATGCCACCCGAAACGGCGCAACGTCGGTTGATGATCGTTTCATGACCAAAGCGCTGATGGACGAAACGCTGCAGTTTGTTCGAGATAGCAAGGTTGAGAACAAGCCATACTTCATCTGGCTGTCGTTCGCTGCGCCTCACTGGCCATATCGCGTTGCCCCGGGGCCGGATGAGAAAGCGGGTCTCGACCCGGTTATCCATGCCTCCGTGATTGAGGAAGTCAAAGCTGCTTTTGGTGGTGAATACCCTGCAGCGAACACGGCAGCGACCAATCCGGTTCAGGCCAGAGCAGCGTTTGAGAGCCTCATCTCTTATATGGACGGCCAGATCGCGCGCATGTTCGGCACCGTGAAGTTCAACTCCACTTTCGTGATTTTCGCAGGAGACAACGGAACGCAAGGGGTCGGTGGCCCTGGTGCTAACGACGTTGTGGAAGCGCCCTGGAGTAACACCAAGGCTAAGAACACGCTGTACCTCAATGGATCACTCGTACCGTTCCTGGCAGCCGGGCCGAAAATGCCTCGTGGTGTCGAGAGCGATGCGCTTGTGAATGTGGTGGATATCTATGCCACGGTCACCGAGATGGCCGGCGTCGACAAGCCAGCCGCAGCTCGAGACTCGTTAAGCTTCGTGCCGGCTCTCTATGGTAAGCAGGGACCGCGGCGCATTCAGATCGGTGAGACTTTTCAACCCACCGCAGCAGTTGGTGGCATTGTCGGAGAGCCTGGCGCACCGCCGATCGCGCGCGGTGAAGGACGAGTGATTTGGGATGGTCGCTGGCTTCTGAACACGGCGCCCGCACGCGATGGCGCGAGCTGGATCTGCAAGGACGGCGCGATTGAATCGTCGGATTGCCTGCGCGACGGCATTTTTGACAAAGTCGTTGAGCTTGAGTTCTATGATACGGAAACGGATCCATTCGAGACGACGGATCTGCTGGCTGACCCGGCGAACCTGTCGGATACGCAACGCACCGCTTTCATTAAGATGTGCAAAGCCATGAACCGGGTATCGAGAAACGCCAATTACTTCCTTAACGGCGAAACCTGTGACGCGGAGGCGCTGCTCGCTGCTGAGTAACGCCCCACTCAGCCGTGCCTGGCAGTCCCGCCAGGCGCGCGCCGAGTCTTTCCTTCGTATGCCTCCCGGCTTCCTGCGTTTGCGCAGAATCGGTCGGTTGCGCACCCCAAGTTTCTTCGTTGTCGTATTCACGCTGCTCTGGCTGGCTCCGAGCCTTCATGCCGGTGCGATGGAGCACGCGGACTTCATCGGCTCACAAGCGTGCTCGGGTTGTCACGCAGAAGAGTTTGCCGCCTGGCAGAAATCCCACCATCACCGAGCCATGGAGCTGGCATCGCCTGGCACCGTGCTGGCCGATTTTTCCGATACTACTTTCGATGATGGCGACCAGTCGGCTCGGTTCTTCCGGCAAGGCGATAAATTTGTCGTTGAAACGGAAGGTGTGGACGGCGCAAGCGCGCGCTTTCCGATCGCCTACACGTTTGGCGTCGCACCACTTCAGCAATACCTCGTCGAGCTTCCTGACGGTCGGCTGCAAGCATTGACCATCGCCTGGGATACGCGCGAGGGGAAGGGACGCTGGTTTAACCTGCGGCCGGATGAGAAGAATCCGGCTGGCTCGCCTCTGCATTGGACGGGCAGCGCCTACACCGCCAACTCGATGTGCATCGAATGCCACACGACGGCATTCGAAAAGAACTACGACGCAGGCAGCGATACCTATGCGAGCGAATGGGAGGAGGCGGGCGTCGGTTGCGAAGCCTGCCATGGGCCGGGCGGCGCTCATGACGCGATGATGCGCTCAGACGCCGAGCCTTCTGCTGACTACGGTTTCGACTACCGCTTTAGCCAGAACCGTTGGCTACGTCAGGCAGGTGCGGCGATTGCGCTGCCTCAGTCCGCTCCTCAATCAGAGCTCATGCTCGACGTTTGCGCTCCGTGTCATTCGAGGCGGGCGACGTTATCCGAACCCGGTGCGCCTGGAGAGTCGCTCTTCGATCACTATCGACCGTCTTTGTTGGAAGATGGTCTCTACTACGCTGACGGGCAAATTCACGACGAGGTGTTCGTGTGGGGCTCGTTCACTCAGAGTCGCATGCACGCGGCCGGCGTGACCTGCAACGACTGTCATGAGCCTCATGGCATGGAATTGCGCGCTGAGGGAGACGCGTTGTGTGCCGGCTGCCACTCACCCCAGGTCTACGAATCCGCCGCGCATAGCTTTCACGATGAGGCAGATGTTGCGTGTGTTGACTGCCATATGCCCGCCACCACCTACATGGAAGTCGACCCAAGGCGAGACCATCAATTCGGGTTGCCGCGCCCCGACCTGTCCGAGCAAACGGGAACGCCGAATGCGTGTGCAAACTGTCACGTAGACATGAGTTCTGCTGAACTGGCCGGCGCGATCAAGAGCGCGCGAGGTGACACCTGGCAGCCACGACCTTCCGTCGCACCTGATCTGCATGCGGCTCGGCAAGGGCGCCGAACGCCGGCGCTTGCGCGTTGGGCCGCAGACAACGCCATCGCACCCATCGCACGTGCGACGCTAGTTGCGGAAATCGGCGCAGCGGCGAGCCCGGCACATCGAGAGTTGCTTGCGGCCGCACATAGCGATCCAGAGCCGCTCATACGGATTGCCGCGCTATCGACCTTGCCTCGCCGTCTCGCCAGGGAAACGCTGCGCTTTGCGCTCGACAGCCTGAGCGACGATCGCAAAGCGGTCCGCGTTGAGGCAGTCCGCGCGTTGCTCCCGGTTCCTGCCGGCGCAATAGACAAACGTTTTCGCCAGGTGCACGCCAAGGCGATATCAGAGTACGAACAGACGCTTTCGCTCAACGCCGATCAGGCCCAGAGCCTGGTAGCTCTTGCCGAACTGAGGGCGTCCCAGGGGCAGCTCGAGCAGGCTCTCGACGCTTTTGAGAGATCGATCACGCGACACCCATATTTCCTTCCGGCCTACGTCAACTCAGCAGATCTGCGTCGGCAAACCGGAGACGAGGAGGGTGTTCACGCAGTCCTTCAGCAAGGCTTGAACCAGTTCCCCGAGGAGCCAGCGCTGCACTACGCGTTGGGTCTCCAGCGCGTTCGAACGCGAGACATGGATGGCGCCATGAGTGCTTTGGCTGATGCCGCGCGACTCTCGCAAAACGCGCCCGAGTACGCCTACACATATGCTGTTGCCCTGGAGTCCCAGGGCGACCTGGCTGGCGCGATTGGCGTGCTGGAAAAATCGCTGCAAAGCTCGCCCAACGCCGGGCAGATTGTTGAGCTGTTGGCGATGTACCAGGCGCGGCAGGTTCGCCCTCAGTAGCGGCTAGCTCAGGTTCGCGCAGCTAAAGTCGCTGTCACACTCCGGCAATCGTGCGAGTGAGAAGCGTCGGATGTCCATGCTCAGAAAATCTGCGTAGAGAATGTTATCGGCAAGCACCTCTCCCGCGCCGCAGATCAGCTTTACGGCCTCTAGTGCCTGTAACACGCCGATGGCGCCAACCGCTGGTGCAGCCACCCCGTTTGTCGCGCAATCAAGCTCGGCATCGTTCGCCTGGCGATAGA
>CAYGQC010000058.1:0-476 GCA_964351875.1 uncultured Pseudomonadales bacterium | reverse complement strand
ACCGATAGCAGGCGGAGCGAGGCTGCCTGAAGTCGAACACCGCGAGCTGTCCCTGCCAGCGAATAGCCGCGCCGGAGACCAGTGGAACGCGAGCGCGATGGCAGGCATCGTTGACCGCGTAACGGGTCGAAAAGTTGTCGCAGGCATCCAGTACAACCGTGCAGCCCTCAACCAGTGATGCAGAGAAGCCTTCGCTTGCGAGGACGATGTTTGTAGCGGAATTCAGACGCGCGATGCCTTTGGCGGCGGACGCTGTTTTGTCTTCGCCGACGGATGCCGCGCCGTGGGCTATCTGGCGTTGCAGGTTCGACAGCTCAACCTGATCGTTGTCGCAGAGCACCAACGAACCAACGCCCGCGGCGGCCAGGTAGAGCGCCGCGGGTGAGCCAAGGCCGCCGAGACCGACGATGAGCACCTTGGCGTCCAACAGTGCTTGCTGACCGGCAATGTCGATCTCCGGCAGCATGATCTGTCGG
>CAYGQC010000057.1:6593-20038 GCA_964351875.1 uncultured Pseudomonadales bacterium | reverse complement strand
GCTTCCGGCGCGGCTTCTTCTTCCTGCTTCATCGAGTTCATTGCTTTCACAACGAGGAAGATGGCGAACGCGATGATGATGAAGTCGACGACGGTCTGGATGAAGATGCCGTAGTTCATCGTCACGGCTGCAGCTTCTCCCGCAGCTTCCTTTAGATTAATCGCCAGGTCACTGAAGTCGACCCCACCCATCAGCAGGCCGATTGGTGGCATCAATACATCAGCCACGAAGGAAGAAACGATTTTGCCGAAAGCGCCGCCGATAACGATACCGACCGCCATGTCGACAACATTGCCGCGCATCGCAAAATCTTTGAATTCTGAAATCATACTCATGCTAAGTCCCTCCCAGACGCGTAAAGCTTTTGGCCCGACGCGTTGGTTTTTGTTGGCCGTGCGACGAGCGCGCGGCGAGTTTTGTTTTACCTGTCGACGGTGCCATTCAACTGGCGCGAGAAAACCGCGCAGAAAAGCGCATTGCTTAAGCTCAGCAGTGTTGCCCCCAATGCACGCTGCTGGCCCCATTGACCGCGCCTTTCCAGATCCATGGAAATTGGCTGCGATCAACGACTTATGTCCCCCGGCTGAGAAGAGTGCTCGCCTACTCGGCTTTATATCACTCGTTCAGTGAGCGTCACAACTCGGCATCGGTGCTTAGTGGCATCCGCCAGGCTCTGAAAGCCTGTATCGCGATGCACAGTAGCGCGGCGACCTGGACCGGCGCCCAGTACGGCTGCCAGCCAGCCATTGTCGTGTCGGGACACAGCGGTGCGGAACCCAAAGTTGTCTGGGTGAGGGCGGTGAATACCGGCTTGGCCGCCAGCAGCATCAGGAGAGCGGCTGGTAAGGCCATATAACGGGTTATCCCGTAGATGCCGGGAAGCACATGTACCGCACGAAGCAGCAGTGAAAAGCAGATCACAAAGGGTGCGAAGCCGAGCAAGAGACGCCACAGCTCGTCGCCATCCGCACAGCCTGCCTGAGGCAAGATCGCCAGCCACAGAAGGTGCGCGTAGATCACCATCCAGGCCACCAGCGTTGACCCGACGCGCAGAAGCATGTCCGGCAATGTTCCTCGAAACGCCATTCTCAGCTCCTTTCCTATACTCAACTCGAAGGCGCGCTATATCAGTGCTCGCCGACTGTTGTCCAATGCGAGGTGACCTGATGCGTGACAGCTACTTTGCACCCACTGTACAGGCTGTGCTCATCGCGCTGGATGAGTCGAGCGGCTACCAGCCGCAGAATGTTGATGCGCTGCTGCGTGACATTCAGAGCAAGCTGGCGGACCAGCTTGACGATGAGCGCTCGCCAGAGCGCGAGTGGCGGCGCGGTACAGCGCGATCGCTCATGTGTCTTGCAGATCTGTTGCGCGGGCTTGGCAGGCCCGCACCGTCAGTGGAAGTGCTCGTGCACGACATGCTGCACTGAACGCCGCGTCTGATCAGCCCTCCAGCTTGTGCAGGTGCACGTCCGTCTGAGGGTAGGGAATGCTGATGCCTTTGTTGTCGAACTTGAGTTTGACCTGCTCCGTCGTATCGAAGAAGACGCCCCAATAGTCCGCGGCCATGACCCACGCGCGTACTGTGATGTTGACGGAGCTGTCGGCGAGTTCAGACACAACGACGACGGGCGCTGGCTCCTTCAAAACCCGGTTGTCTACCTCCAGTAGCTCCGCAATCAACGATTTTGCCTGGCGAATGTCATCGTCGTAGCCAATGCCGAAAACGAAGTCCACGCGTCGCTTTTCTTCAGCAGAGTAGTTGGTGATGACGTCATTCGACAGCGCGCCGTTCGGCACGATGATGCGCTTGTTGTCCGGCGTCAGAAGAACGGTGCTGAATATCTGAATGGCCTGGACCGTGCCGGATACGCCCTGAGCTTCGATGTAATCACCGACCTTGTAGGGTCGAAATATCAGGATCAAGGCGCCGCCCGCGAAATTGGCCAGGCTACCCTGCAGCGCGAGGCCGACGGCCAGGCCGGCAGCACCGAGAATCGCGATGAATGAAGTCGTCTCTATCCCAACCGTGGTCGCGACAGATATGAAGACGATAGCCTTGAGCAGAATTCCGACCAGGGAGGTCAGAAACTTTGACAGGGTGGCATCAGAGCTACGCGACTCGAGGGTCTTGCCCACTGCTTGAGCAACCCGGTTCGCCAGCCAGAGGCCGATGAATAGCACAATCAGTGCCATTACCACCCTCGGTGCCCATTCGATGCCCATGCTGATCAGTTGCTCGGCGTAGCCTGTGAGCTTATCCGGTGATAGTGCTTCCATGGAGATCCTCCGAAGGTTTGCTGATTACCCGATTATCGGTCACGCCAGCGGTGCTGCACGGCGCGGTTTCGAGGGCATGCTGAGCATCTCGCCGCCGAGGTGCAAGTTCGGGCTGGACATTGCGATTCGCAAGCGGGTAAGTCGTTGAATTAACAATGCCTGAACGGGCGAAATCCCTTGTGAAATTGCTGCTTTCGGCTGTACAACACTTCTCTGTTAGCCTACCCTTGCGCCGCTTTTCCCAGTTAACGACACTTTGCCGGGAGCTTAGCCCTGTGGGAGCAGCGCGACTCGTGTATTGCACGGGGAGCACGCTGGGGCAACGGTAAAGGTTAGGAGCGATAGAATGAAGAAGATTGTATTTACAGCCATCGCCTTGCTGCTTGGCAGCATGGCATGGGCAGGGGACAACGGCGGCCCGAAAGAAGGCCAATGGTTCCTGTCACCGCTGTTGGGCTTTTACGAGCCTCCGGAAGATAGTGAGATTGACGGCGCAGTCGGTGGCGGTTTCGCCCTCGGCGCGGGCATCACTGAGCGAATTGCAGCGGAAATCCTTTATTTCGAATTCGAAGGCGAGTACGACGTTAACGGCAACTCAGGTCGCGATGACGGCGATACCTGGTTCCTGGACGTGCTTTACATGCCAGAACGCGAGACAGGTAACTGGCAACCGTTCCTGCTCGGATCAATCGGTCGGGCAGACCTCGACTACGACGACGACGGTGAGTCCTTCACGGACAACCAGGTCGGCGTAGGCGCTGGTGTCTTTGGCAAGATCAACAACCGATTCTCAGCTCGTGCAGATGTTCGTGGCGTTTACTCGAACGAGTTCGGTAGCGTTGAGCCGATGATTCTGGTTGGTATGAACTGGTACCTCAACAACGTTGCACCGCCGATTCCGCCGGACACCGATGGCGATGGTGTGATCGACGCGAACGACAAGTGCCCCAACACCCCGCTAGGTGTCGCGGTTGGCGCTGATGGCTGCGAACTCGACAGCGACGGCGACGGCGTACTCGATTCTGCAGACCGCTGCCCGAACACGCCAGCTGGCGTTTCAGTCGACAGCCGCGGCTGCCCACTGGATTCAGACGGCGATGGCGTTGCTGACTACATGGACGAGTGCCCGAACACCGCAGCTGGTGCAACGGTCGACTCACGTGGTTGTGTACGTGAACTCGAAGAAGAAGTGACGATCGATCTGAGCCTTGAGTTCGATACGGATTCCGCTCAACTGCGCAACTCGCACTACGCGGAGATCCAGACGGTCGTTTCCTTCATGAAGCAGTTCTCCAACACCACTGCTGTGATCGAAGGCCACACAGATAGCCGTGGCACCGACGGTTACAACCAGGCGTTGTCAGAGCGTCGTGCTGCATCGGTTCGCAACTACCTAGTCAATGAGGGTGATATCGCGAGCGATCGCCTTACCTCTCGCGGCTACGGTGAAGCGCAACCGGTCGACACAAACGACACGGCTGAAGGACGTCAGCGTAACCGCCGCGTTTCAGCGGTTGTTGCCGGCAAAGCAACGGTCAAGGCAGGCGACTAAGCTGGTCACTGCCTCACCAAGCAGAAACGGGCGCCCTAGGGCGCCCGTTTCGTTTTCGGAGAACGTAAAATGATGAGAACATTTCTACTGGTTGCACTTGCGGTCGTCAGCGCCGGTTGTGAGAGCGTGTACTACGAGGCCGCGGAAGGCCTGGGCATTCACAAGCGCGACATTCTGGTGGATCGCGTGGAGGCGGCAATGGACGCCCAGGAAGACGCGAAAGAAGAGTTTGCCAGCGCGCTTGAGGCATTCACCAGCGTAGTCAACGTTCCGGATTCGGAACTGAAGTCTGTGTACGACGACTTGAACGATGCCTTCGAGGACGCAGAGTCCCAGGCGGAGGAAGTCACCGATCGAATCGATGCGGTTGAATCCGTTTCCGAAGCACTTTTTGATGAGTGGCAGGACGAGCTTGAGCAATACTCTTCAGCGTCGCTGCGCCAGAAAAGCGCCAGCCAACTGAGGGATACGCAAACGCGATACAAGCGCCTCCTTAGCTCGATGCGCAAAGCGGAAGGCCGCATGGAACCCGTGTTGAATGCGTTCAGAGACCAGGTGCTCTATCTCAAGCACAACCTGAACGCTCAAGCCATCGCATCGCTCAAAGGCGAGCTTAACCAGATTGAATCCGATGTCGCTCGCTTGATTAGAGAGATGGAAGTGTCCATCGACAGCTCCCGCGCGTTCATTGAGCAAATGGAGGCCAACCCCGCGTGAAGGCCTTCAAGTGGCTCGCTCTGCTCTTACTGATTGCTCTCGTCGCTGGCGGGGTTTACCTGTTTGTGAACTCAGCAGCGCTGATCAAGCGGGCGATCGAGTCAGAAGGGCCGAAGTACCTGGGTGCACCGGTGCAGGTGGATCGCGTCGTGCTGCGAGCGGATGAGGGTCGCGCAGAAGTTCGTGGCATACAGATCGGCCAACCTCAAGGCTATGGCGAGGGCTACGCGCTGCGCAGCGAGCTGGTTCGCGCGGTGATCAATATCACGGAAACGACAGATCAGGTCGTCGTTCTCGACGAACTGGTTGTCGATGCGGCGGTGGTGAATGCGATCGTGCGTAGCCAGGATGAGTCCAACCTCCACAAGCTCGACGAGAATCTGTCGGCTGCACTTGAGCGGTTGGATGCGGCGTCTGCCGGGTCGTCGCAATCGTCACCGGAGCTGCGCTTCATCGTTGGCCGGTTGTCCTTAACCAACATGACTGCCAACGTATCGAACGACGTGCTCGGTGAGTTCACCTTCGAGTTGCCGGATGTGTCGCTGCGTGATGTCGGCCGGGCCGAAGGCGGTGTTACCGCGGCAGTCATCGCTGATCAGATCATCTCGCCCATTACTCGTCAGCTAACGCGCGAAGTACTCAATCGGGGGCTGGGGATCGACGAGATCAAAGCTGAGCTTGAGCTTCGAATTCGCGAGAAAGGTGACGAGCTGGTCGATAAACTGTTCCGCGGTCTGGACCGATCTCGCGATTGAATGCGGACATCGGTCCCTGAAACTTCCTAGAACCGATGTGAGGTAGCCGTGGATTTCGAACATATTCTCTATGAGCGCCGTGGTCCGATGGCGCTCATTACGATCAACCGTGCAGCCAAGCACAACGCTATTTCCCTGGCGACGCTGGATGAGCTTCAGCGGGCGGTGGCGGCTGCGGGTTACGATGATGACGTTCGCGTCGTGACCATTACCGGAGCGGGCGATAAAGCATTTGCCTCAGGGTCGGATCTGTCCGAAGTCATTGATCGGGATCTGAAGAAAGCACTGGAACCCATCGTTCAGGGTCTGGCTGATCAGCTTGAACGGCTGCCTAAACCCACCATCGCCGCCATTAATGGCATTTGCATGGGAGGTGGGCTGGAGGTGGCGCTCGGGTGTGACCTGCGCATTGCAGCGAGCCATTCGCGCTTTGCGACCCCCGAAGGCAAGCTCGGCATCATTCCCGGAGGCGGCGCCACTGCCAGGCTACCCAGAATCGTCGGCCGAGGCTGGGGCATGCATATGCTGCTCATGGGGGAGCCGATCGACGCTGAGGCAGCGCTTGGCATGGGTCTGGTTACCCGTGTGGTCGACGCGAGCGAACTGCTCGATGAAGCCCAGAAGATGGCGGAACACCTGGCCTCGTTCGCCCCGTTTGTGCCGCGCACGATGAAAGCCATGGTTAACTTCGGCATGGAAGGCTCGCTGGCCGCTGCACTGCAGCTCGAGAAGTATGCGCAAGGCGCGCTGGTGCAGACAGAGGACAAAGCCGAAGGCATCTCGGCGTTCCTCGACAAGCGCAAACCGAATTTCAAAGGCAAATAGAGAGGCGATCCATCGGGATGGCTCGCCTGCCGAGCGATTTACCGGAAAGCATGCGGAACGCCCCCTTGCGTGGATATACTGCCAGGCTCTATCGAGCGCGCGCGCCGCATGGTCGCGTAGCGCTCAGCAAGGCGTGCGGCTGCACCGGTGGCCGCGAACACAGGGATTTCAGGGGGAGAGCCGTATGGCAGTCGACAAGTTTCCAATTGAAGCTTCGCACATCATGATGTTTGCCCGCTCCGTGGGCGAGACGAATCCGATTTACTACGACGCGGATTACGCCGCGAATACGGAGCCCGGTGCAATCATCGCGCCGCCGACGTTCGCTCAATCCAGCGCGCAATTCGACCCGGACTACTTCCTTCGTCCGGACCCGGAAAAAGACTGGTTCGGCTCGGGCAAAAACCCGAGTGGACTGAAGCCGAAGAAAGAAGGCGAGGGTGACAGCAGCGGCGGCGGAAGTGGCGGCGGTGGGCTGCACGCCGAGCAGCATTTCGAGTATCACCGACATATTTCTCCGGGCGACGTATTGACCGCCGAAGTACTTCCGGGCAAGACCTGGGAAAAGGAAGGTAAGCGCTCAGGGAAGCTCATTTTTAATGAGTCGATTACCGAATACCGGGATCAGAATGGCGAACTGGTGATCACCGCGCGTGGCGTCGGTGTGCGCACCGAACGTCCTGTCGATCAATAAGCTGGCGCTCAAGGAGAATCCAATGGCTTTAAAAGCAAGTGACCTGAAGGTTGGCGACACGTATTCCGAGCGCCTGGTTGAAGATCTCAAGCGCACTCAAATCGTGATGTACGCTGGCGCATCAGGCGACTACAACCCCGTTCACACCGATGAGTTGTTTACGAAGAAAGTTGCGGGTTACCCATCGGTTTTTGCTCACGGCATGCTGACGATGGGCATGACCGGCGGCATGCTCACTAACTATGTTGGGGACGGCAGGCTCGCCAAGTACGGCGTGCGCTTCACCAATCAGGTGTGGCCTGGTGACGATCTCGACTCGACCGCAACGGTGAAAGAGATTCGCCAGGACGGTGATGACATGTTCGTTGATCTGGATGTGGTGACAACTAATCAGGACGGGGCTGTCGTTCTTTCGGGCTACGCCTGCGCTCGCATCGACGGCTAGTCGAGTCTTATCGCGCGAGCTGTCTAGCCGATTCGCCTCGCAAGGCGATCGGCTAGACCCGATTCCGGCGTCGCCATCATCCGGTCGGCGAGATAGTGGCGTGCCGTATTTCGTTGGCCGGCGCGGCGCGCAGATTCGATCATAGATAGCGTGATGACATCTCGCTGGGCGTGACTGCCGCCAAACTCCCGCGCGCCATCCCTTACCCCACTGAATCGCTCAAGCGCTCCCGCGTAATCTCCCTGGCGGTAGCGGTCGGCTGCATGAATGAGCGGTAGACCGATGCGTGTGTTCATTGATTTTAGCTGGTCGGGTGCTGTTAGGTTTGCCGCTTCAACAGCGCCTGTGAGGGCCGCCAGCTCGTCGGCTCGATCGCAATCGGCGAAGGCTAGTGCGGCATGAAAATCGTTAAACGCGTAGTGCCCCGCTTCGGAGGCGATCTTGGTCGCCCAGACGTCGGCGAGGCGTTGCATGCGATCACCAACGTCCACGTCCAGAAGGCGCAAGCGCCAGAGCAGCGCCGTCAGGTCGAGCAGCGCAATCGAGATGTCCTCGGCGTATGGAGCGAGCTGCTCATCAAAGATCGCGAGAATCGATTCCACATCCCCGGTATCCAGGTAGAACAGGCAGAGGTGCCACCAGTTGTGCAGGGCAAAATTGTTGTCGGGTGACCAGTCGTTAACCCGGCTCGTCATGAAGCGAATGCCATCATCAACTCGCCCCGTCATTTCCATGACATGGGTCTTTGCGTGTACACCCCAAACGTCTTTCGGGTTGATCGTGAGCGCCTGATCCGCAATCGACTCGGCTTTGGCGTATTCGTTGCACTCCTCCAGACCGAATGCGTACATGCTCAGCACGTAACCGTAGCCTGGAGTGTCGGCATTCCAGTGTGGCAGCACGCGAGCAATTCGGTTGCGCAAATTGAGAGCGTCGCCCTGGAAGAAGTCCATCAGATGCGCGCTCTGTAGGGCGAACGCATCGGTTGGATGCTCGATCAGCACGTTGTCGATGGTCTGGCAGGCTCCCTTCCAGTTGCCCTGGTCGAGCTTGTTAAATGCGGCGAGGAGTTGAGCCTCTCGAGGATTCGCGCTCGGCGCTAACGCCTCGGCTTTCCTCAGCGATGACTTTGCTGCCACTGCGAAGCGCTTTTCAGAAGAGCTGTACAGCGCGAATGCTCTGAACAGATGGGCGAGCAGAAAATCCGGATGTTCGCGCAACACGGATTTGAGCTCGAGCATCGGATCACCGACGTAGCATTGGAAGGCGAGCAACGCGCGTTCGAAGCCGGCGAGCGCATCGGGGTGGCCATAGCTGACGGGCACGCCGCGAATATCATTTGTCATCAGTTGTCTCCGCTGGCGGCTGTGTAGTGGCGGCTAGGGGCGGCTTCGGCAACGCCGTCCCGACCGCAATATGCGCTACGCAGCCGTAGCGCTACTCCGAGGGGAAGCGTCTTATCGGGCTGGTGGTGGGATTGCCTGGCGAACTCGCTGAATCTCAACGCTCTGCCATAGGCCAGCTTTCGTGTAAGGGTCTGAAGAGCTAAACGCTTCAACCTCGGCGCGGCTATCGGTTGTCAGCAGAAAGACAGAACCCAACAGCGTCGTGTCGTCGTCGTCCACCATCGGCCCGGCGAAGTGGATCTTGTCCGCATTGCCACCGGCCCAGGCCAGGTGTTCGGCGCGCGTCGCCATGCGCAATTCCAGTCCGTCCGCCTTGTCACGGCAAATCAGTGCATACATGCAGTTTCTCCTTTCAGCTCGTTGGTGCGGTTCGGGCGATTCAGTTCAGGGCGTCGCGCAGAGCGGCCGTGGCGTCATCCATGGCAGCCTTGGAGCAAGGAAATAGATGCGCCATCGCCAGGAAGTCGTGCACCAGGCCATCGTATTGTCTATACGTCGTCTGCACGCCAGCCGCGGCGAGAGCATCGGCGTAGGCCTTGCCTTCGTCTCGGAGCGGATCGAACTCGGCGGTACAGACAATGGCCGGCGCGACGCCAGCGAGGCTTACCGCGTGCAGCGGTGAGGCGTCCGCCTCCGCGCGTTTGTCTGCTGGGCAGTAGTGATTCCAGAACCATGCCATGCCCTCGCGTTCGAGCATGTAACCCTCGCCGTTTTCCTGGTAGGACGCGCGGTCCAGGTCAAAGTCCGTGACGGGATACATGAGTAGTTGCAGTGCGATCGCCGGTTCACCGTGTTCGGCGGCCTTGCGAGCGACGATTGCGGCGAGATTGCCGCCGGCAGACTCCCCGGTTACCGCGATGCGCCCGTTGCCGCCCAGGTCATCCAGATTGTCCGCGACCCAGAGCGTCGCCGCCCAGGCATCTTCTACGGCTGCCGGGTAAGGGTGTTCCGGAGCGAGCCGATAATCCACTGAGACGACGACGCAGTTGGCATCCATCGCAAGCCCTCGGCAGACGTTGTCGGAGGTGTCCAGATCGCCGAACACCCAACCGCCGCCGTGGAAGTTGATCACCACCCCGTGCGGCCCATCGGTGCCGGGTTGGTAGATTCGCAGGGGGATATCGCCCGCGGGGCCCGCTGCCGTGCCGTTGCGAACGGAGGCCACGGAGACGGCTTCGTCCGCCGGTCGCATCATCCCGTATAAAGCACGCGATTCGACGGGGCTCATCGAAGTGATCGAAGGGCCTGGGGTGGCGGCAAGCTGCTCGAGCATGGCCTGGTATTCCGGTGCCAATGGCATGGTTGTCTCCTTAGTCTTGTCTGGCGCAGGTGGCTACGTATCGGTTGGCTCTGCGCAAAAGAGGCAGCCGATGGTGCTTCCAGCGGCTTGTAATGTGTCCGACTGCCACTATATATGAGGTCGCTTCATCGATTCTGCTGGCGCAAACGGCGTGCTTCGGGGTGTGGACTGTCGCCTACAGTTAGTGAGTAGGCTGGTGTAGTCTGCTCGTCCCCGGGAGCGTGATTCTTTGGGGCGACAGTAAGCGCCGATGAAACTCAAGAAAGTGGCAGGCGCAATCGTAATGACAGGAGATAGGCCCGCATGACCAAGCAAACGAGCGACGCACAAATCAGGCTCGACGATGAGTCCGACACCCCGGACGTCGCCAAGCAGTTCAACTTCCTGGAAAACAGCCTGCTCAGCAAGCGTACGCTGACACTGTTCGGTGAAGTCAACACGGTCGTTGCCCAGCGCACCGCCGAGAAACTGCTGTCATTGTCATACGACAGTGATGAACCGATCACACTGTTTATCGGCTCTCCAGGCGGTCACGTAGAATCTGGCGACACGATTTTCGACATGATTCAGTTCATCAAGCCAGTTGTACGCATCGTTGGTACTGGCTGGGTTGGTAGCATCGCCACGCACATCTATCTGGCCACGGACAAAGAGCATCGCTACTGCCTGCCGAACACGCGCTTCCTGATTCACCAGCCGGCCGGCGGTTTTGGTGGCGACGCCTCGGATATCCAGATTCAGGCCAAAGAGATCATTCGTACGCGCGAGCGCATCAATCGAATCATCGCTGAGCGCACCGGCAATACGTACGAGAAGATCGTCGAAGACACCGAGCGAGACTTCTGGATGAGTCCGGAAGAGTCCGTCGAGTACGGGCTGGTTGGGAAAATCATCTCGTCGATCGACGAGCTTGACTAGAGCTCCGTTGCTATAGAAACCAAAACGCCCGCATCTGCGGGCGTTTTTGGTTGTGGTCAGTGTTTGGGCTGCGCTGGCTAACTCGCCTCGGAAACCCAGGCGAGCAGATAGATTTAGAGCTAGCTGAAGAAGGGCAGGCTGACGTAGGCCAGGAACACGGTCACCGCGAGGATGCCCTGGGAAGTCTGGCTGGCAGCGGTCTGTTTGATCTTTTCCATGCACGCAACATAGTGGCGCAGCTCTCCGGCGGGAAAGAACCAAATGTTGTATCGATATGCCCGGCCGAGCGATCGACGCGGCTAAGCGCTGCTGACCGCCATTACGCCGAGCATGGCCAGCGGCGCCATAACTAGCCAGATCACCAGGGCAAAAGCGCCATCGCGGCCCTTCAACCGGGTCAGTGTCGCCCGGTTCAGCTCCAACCCAACCAGAAACAGGGCTACCACCAGCAGCGTCTTGCTGACAGAAGCGGCAGAGCTGACGGCAAGAGCAGGCAGTGGCACCCAGGTTGCGATCCCGGCCGCGACGATGAACAACACGACAAACAGCGGGATGCTGGCGCGGCGTAGCGCGTCACCGCCGCGCTCGCCATTGCGCCAGATGCCAAGAAAGATGACCAGCGGCACGAGCCACAGGGTTCGTCCGAGCTTCACCGTGGTGGCCACCTCGGCCGCGTCCTGGCCGTAGATCGCGGCGGTTGCGACGACAGAAGAGGTGTCGTGCACAGCCAGGGCGGCAAAGGCGCCGAAGTCTGTCTGACTCATATCAAGCCAGTTTCCCAGATGCGGAAAGGTCAGCAGCGCGACGAGGTTGAGCAGGAAAACAGCGCCCAGCGCGACGCCGATCCGGCCCGGATCGGCCTTGAGCAGAGGAGCGGCCGCGGCGATGGCCGTGCCGCCGCAAATCGCGGTACCGATGGTTAGCAAGCCGCCCGTGATTGGATCGATCTTCAGCAGCCTGGCGAGGAGCAGGCCAATGGCGAAGGTCGCCAGCACATAGCCCGTCACAACACCCGCGTAAGTGCTCGACAGCTCAACCACCGCGCCAAGGTTCATGCTGAACCCGAGCAGGACAATGGCGCTTTGCAGCGCGAGCTTGGCGTAGTGGGAAGACTGGCTGATCGGGTTGCTGCCCAGCAGCAGTACAAACGCTGCGCCGCCGATCAATCCCACAGCCGGATTTTGCAGGACAAGGCCCGGTACGATTGCCGCAGCCAGGCCCAGCAGGTGCAGCGCGTTCGTGGGAAGTGACAGTCTGTTAAGCAAAGCCATCAATCGCCTGATCAGCAGTTGGATAACGGTACATGAACCATAGGCGGTGAATGGGGAAAGTTTGTCTCGATTTTGTCGATTGTCGGGGTAAGCTTGGGAAGAAATTTGAGTTTATGGGAATTTCGTCGATGAAATTTGACCAGATTGATCGCCAATTGCTAATGCTGCTGCAGCAGGATTGCAGTTTGTCCAACGCGGAGTTGGCGGACAAGGTACATCTGTCGACGAACGCCTGCTGGCGGCGCATCAGGCGGCTGGAGGATGACGGTGTTATCGAGCGCCGGGTTGCTCTGCTGTCGAGCGAGGCGCTTGATCTGCCGGTGACCGTGTTCGTTACCATCAAGACGAGTGAACACAACGATGCCTGGCTGAAGCGATTTGCCGATGGCGTCGCCCAGTTGCCAGAGGTGATTGGCTTCTACCGGATGAGTGGTGACATCGACTACTTGCTGAAAGTCGTGGTGCGCGATATCCAGGACTACGACCGGGTCTACAAGCGCCTTATTGCGATAGTCCCGCTGCATGATGTGTCGTCGATGTTCGCGATGGAATGCCTCAAGTCCTCCACTGAGCTGCCGCTGACGCACCTGCGAGGTTGATGCGGACCATCGCATGCTCGAGAGCATCTCGTCGCTCTGGGCTGGCAACTCCTCCATCACCGTCTTCGCGAGCCGACGCAACGCGTTGGCGTGGCGATCTTCGGGGATTGGCATGTACTTCAAACCCGGGAGATCACCAAGTCGTTGCTTCGCTTCTCCCCTCGTTTCCCCTCATTTCCCCTCGTTGCCTACGGCTAACCGTCCATTCAGAGCCCCAGCACCGCCTTAGCCACGATGTTCTTCTGCACCTCGTTGCTGCCTCCGGCGATGGAGCTGGCGCGCAGATTGAAATAGCGCGGTAGTGCCGTCATGCCCGCCTTCGGACCGATGGGCTCAACGTTGCTTCCCACGGTGCGCGCTTCTGGCTGGTCGACAGTCATGAAATACCCGACGGTTTCGACGGCCAATTCCGTGATGTGCTGGCCGAGATCTGCGCTGATGTTTTTCATGATCGATGATTCCGGCCCCGGGTTCTCACCGGAGGACAGCGCAGCCATGATCCTGAATTCCAGATACTGGAACGACTCCAGTTGTATCTCGGCTTTGTCGAGTTTGCTGCGGAACGGTTGGGTCTCGATCAGCGGGCCTTCCGGTGTTTGCGTATCTGCCGCCAGCCGTTTCAACTTGGTGAGGTTCGCTCGCGCAGATGCCGCCGCGCCACCGCCACCGCGTTCGAACTCAAG
>CAYGQC010000057.1:0-6493 GCA_964351875.1 uncultured Pseudomonadales bacterium | reverse complement strand
CGTGGCAGGTAGTAGTCCTGCTGGGCCTTGCTGCCGCAGCCGATCAGCATTGGCCCGCACATGCCCAAACCCATCGGTGCGAGCGAAGGCGCGCCAGCCAGCACCGTTTCTGTACTCCATAGGTAGCGCTGCACGAGGTCCCAGCCGGTACCACCGTATTGTTTTGGCCAGGATGGGGCGATCCAACCCTTCGCGTGCAGGATTCGGTGCCAGATGATGTTGTGTTCGTAGTCGAGGAAAATCCCCGGGCAGAATGTCTGGGCGTCGCGCAGCTCATCGGTGAGTGACTCGTCTAGAAAATGCCGAATCTCATCCCGAAAGGCGAGGTGCTCGGGGCTGAAGGTAATGTTCATGGTGTTTTCCTGACCCTGTTCTCGCTGTGTTGTCTGTTTGCCCCGAGGGCGCGCAGTGCGCTTTCAAGCTCAATGATATGCGGATCAATGACGCCCATGTCGGCCAGGACGTTCGCCAGCTCGAACACGTAGTCATCGTTGCGCCCGCTCGGGCCCGTGCTGGCGGCGATCTGCTGCGCGATGCGGGTGATGCTCGCCTCGCCTACATAGGCGAAATTCCCAGGTTCAGCGACCCACGCAATTGCCTCGAATGGCTCAAGAGTCGATTGATCCTGCTCCGGAAATTCCTGTTCGGGATGCAGCATGACCACCGTGCGTTGGTAGCCGTTCTTTTCGCGATGATCCAAGGCTTCGAAGACCGATTCGTCATCGATCTGATAGGCCATACCGCGACAGATCGCATGCTCTATCGGAATGAGCGTGACGACTCGGCCTGGAGCATCGGGTGTGCCTCGATGGTCGTGGGAGCCTTGCCAAAAACGGCGGCCGTAGCCGTGCAGGCTGGCTGGGCGCTGATTCACGAAGGCAAAATCAGGCTTCCAGATTAGAGAACCGTAAGCGAAGACCCAGTGCATGTGGTTTTAGACGGCCAGCGCAGAGGACAGATCGAATGCCTTTCTCGTCTGCTTCTGCAGCTCCGGCGAGAGCAGAAACTCCGCGGTGGTCAGCGCCAGCGACTTCGCGCCGTCGAGCGCGGCAGCGTCGCCCATTTCCGAGCCTGCCCAGTGCGCAAAATCCGGATGGTGAATCACCACGTTGCGCGGCGCACTGGCGAGCATAGGATGGATCGATGGCACGCGGTAGGAGACGTTACCCATGTCTGTGCTGCCCATACCGGCGCCGGCCAGCCGCTCCATCGGAATGAATTCTCTGCCCAGGCCTTCTGCGTGGGTCTGGAAGGCCTCGGCTAGTGGCCAATTGGTATTCAGGTCCAGGTAGTCGACGCCGGCCCAGGTCACCTCAACCTCGCAACCACTGCCGGTTGCCCCGGCCTCGAAGCACGCCTGAACCCTGGGTTTCAGCGCAGCGAGCGCCTTCTCGGTGGCTGCGCGAACGTAGAAGTCACCGGTAGCTTTGTCCGGCACGATGTTGGGTGCCTGACCGCCTTCGGTAATGATGCCGTGGATGCGCTCGTTGTCTCGAATGTGCTGGCGCAGATTGGAAATTGCCTGGTAGGCGAGGAGCAATCCGTCGAGGGCGTTGATGCCTTTGTGCGGCATGGCGGATGCGTGCGCAGATCGACCGCGATAGGTGACGCTGACCTCAGCGATGCAGATGCACGGCATAGTTGCCAGGTTCACGCCCGATGGATGAATCATCATGGCCGCGTCAACGCCGTCGAATGCTCCGTTGCGGGCCATCAATTCTTTGCCGCCGCCTCGCTCTTCCGCAGGCGTACCGATGAAACGCACTTTACCGGGCAGTTCGCTGCCGATGTTGTGCAATGCCAGTGCGGCACCGAGTGCAGAGGTGGCGATCAGATTGTGGCCGCAGGCATGGCCGATGCCGGGCAGGGCGTCGTACTCCGCGAGGATGGCCGCCGTCGGTCCGGCCTTGGCACCGAAGCTACCCTCGAAGGCTGTCTCGAGCCCGAACACATTTGGCTTGGTCGCAAGCCCAGCATTGTTGGCTGCGTTGACCAGCGTCTCGCAGGCGAATCGCTCTTCGAAGGCCAGTTCGGGACGTCCGTGTATGGCGTGTGAGACAGCTAGAAGCATCTCCGCGTTGTCGTCCACATAGCCTGTTATTCGATTTGTCGTCGCTTTGTCCAGCATGGCCTACCCCGGCGTTTGGATGTTTGGCAGCTCTTGATCGAGCTGTGCTCTGGACGATGCCCCGAGCCACACCGTAATGTACCGCAAGCGTTTCAAATGGGGAGAGAGAAGATGGCCTACGACTATGAGCTGTTGAATGTCGACATAGAAGGGCGGTTGGCGGTGGTCACCATCGACAATCCGCCACTCAATGTGATTACGCTACCTCTGTATGCGGAGCTCTCAGCACTCTCGATCGAGCTGAAGGAGGATCCGAATCTGACCGTCGTGCTCCTGAAGAGTGCGAACCCGGATTTTTTCCTCGCGCATTTCGACGTCTCAGCGATCCTCACGTTTCCCACCGATACGCCGGCCGAGCGGGATACAGAAATGAATCCTTTCCACGCCATGTGCGAGAGATTCCGCACGATGGACAAAGTGACGATCTGCCAGATCGAAGGCAGGGTTGGTGGCGGCGGTAGCGAGCTGGCGAGTAGCTGTGATATGCGCTTCGGTGTCATTGATAAAACCATTGTCTGCCAGATGGAAGTTCCGCTGGGCATCTTGCCGGGTGGTTCGGGCACCCAACGATTGCCAAGACTCATGGGCCGTGGCCGGGCGATGGAGGTGGTGCTCGGTGGTGACGATCTGGACGCGGCTACGGCTGAGCGCTGGGGTTATCTGAATCGCATATTTGCCGCCGATGAGATCGACGCCTGGGTAGGCAAGCTGGCCCGGCGCATTGCATCGTTTCCAGCGCCTGCGGTACGCCTGGCGAAACAGGCAGTGGACGGTGCCGAACAGCCTTTAGTGGAAGGCCTGGCGGACGAGGCCTATCTATTCCAGCGGTTGCTGCGCACTGAGGGTGCACAGACGAACATGAGCAAGTTCATGGCCAATGGCGGACAAACGCGTGCGGTTGAGATGCGCGTGGGTGAAGCGGGCGGCGAACTCGGTGATGCCTTGTCGTGATTGCTGGCCGACGCTGGGCGACAGGCGCCCTGTCGCTGTTGCTGCTTTTTTTGCACTCGGGTTGTGCTACGACGACATTGAGCCCGCCAGTCGACGCTGAACTGAAAGTCGATGTATGGCAGCTCGACGACGGTAGCTTTCGGGTCGAGCTGCGCCGCGGCGAGCCACTGCGAGAGTGGCTGTTTGTGCGCACACCGGGCATCGAACTGCGCGAGCGCTGGCGCTGGCTGAGCGACGGCGCTGTATTGGAAAAGCGTGGCAAGCGGGACGTGGTGGTTTTGCCGCAAGCAAGGCGCGTGTTGCGATTTGAGGTGCCACCAGATGATCGGTTCGTTCAAGCGGACTATTCGCTCACACAGACCTTTGCGAACGATGCGGGCGTCGTTCTGTACGTTGGCCATTTTCCAGCGGATGCGGAATCACCTTGTCCGGACAGTCTGAATACTGTGCCGCCGTGTACTGTTCAGCGCCCTGTCAGCTACTGGCTGATGCCTAAACCGGGTGCGCACGTCTGGCTGGATTCCACGTTGTCGGAGCAATCCGTGCAATGGCTGGATTCGGCCAGCGACGGCACCATGGCTTACTTCGGCACGGTGCGACCTGAAGTGGTGGGCGACGCGCAGATCTTGCTCGATCCGAACCTGCCCCAATGGATGCGCGACGAACTGCCGGTATTCATGGCGGCGGTGGTTGAGCGTTACACCTCCGCCTATGGCCAGGAACTCGATTTCACACCCCGTCTTCTGTTCAGCTTCGGTGGCGGCCATCCACGCCGGACGTCGTTGTATGGCGGTGTGGTCGATCGAATGGTCGCGCTATCAGTCTTAGGCGATCTATGGCTCGAACCCAGCGAGCAGGCGCGGCAGCGATATCTGTATCTCATTGCCCACGAGGCTGCGCATCTATGGAATGGCGGTCAGTTTCAGCACGATCACAGCACCGGCGCGAGCTGGCTGCACGAAGGCAACGCGGACGCTGCGGCCAGGGCCGCAGGTTTCGAGCTCGGTTTGTTTGATGAGGCAACGCTTTGGTCCGAGCGAACAAGCGCTCTCGGTAGCTGTCTTCGCGATGCAAACGAGCCGCTGAATGAGGCAGGAAAGCGGGGAAATTTCTCGCTCTACTACACCTGTGGGGAAGTGATCGAGCTACTTGTCGAAGGCGCAGCAAGGAAAGTGGGCCAGCCGGCGCTCGCGCATTGGCGGCACCTCTTTGCCCAACTCGGTAATAACAGTAACGAGTATGACCAAAGGGCTTATCTTGAAGCCGTCGCGGCGATTACGTTGGACCCCGATCTTGTTGAGTTCATTCGGGGCTGGGTTGATAAGGGTTTGCCGAGCAACGATGCGTTGTACAAACAGCTGGAAAAGGCAGGTGTGCAACTCGGCGGCATGTCCGATGACAATGTAGGCCGTGCGCAATTCGCGGCGCTCATGCATGTGTTTCAGCTGGATTGCCCGAATGGCTTTTCGCTCAGCCATCGTCCGGAGGGTGTCCAGGTTCGCGGAAATAGCAGTTGCGTTCTGCTGCCTGATCAGTGGCTGGATATAGAGAGCATCGCCGGAGTGCCGGTTACCGGTTCTGGGGCTGCGCTTGTAGAAACCATCGCTAAGGCGTGCGAGCACTTTGATCGGCTGCCTGTAGTGGGTTGGCTTAAAGATGATCTCGAGCCAGCCAGTTCGGAGACGCCCGAGCGCGTGCAAGTCGAGATTCCGATGGGCTGTCATCGGCGATTCCGGTTCGTTGAGCTCGGGGGTTGGGCGCAGTGATAGGCGCTTAGAGCTCGCAACGTTAAACTGTCCTTTTGGCATTGATGAGGCGTGTTGTGGCCATTGAAGAAGGCAAGGTTCCCCCGGCGTTTACGCTCAAGGATCAAAACGGTGAGAAAGTCGCGTTGCGCGATCTCAAAGGCAAGCTGGTTGTTGTCTATTTCTATCCCAAAGACGACACCCCTGGTTGCACCAAGCAGGCCTGTGGTTTTCGTGACGAATGGTCTGCGCTGAAGAAGTTGGGTGTGATCGTGCTCGGTGTATCACCGGATGACGCGGATTCGCACACGGCATTCATCAAAAAGTACAAGCTGCCGTTCACGCTGTTGTCCGATCCTAACAAGACGGTGATGGAGAAATATGGCGCCTGGGGCGAGAAGATGATGTACGGCAAGAAAACGGTCGGCGTCATTCGCTCGACGGTGTTGATCGGGGCCGACGGCAAGGTGGTTAAACACTGGCGGCGAGTGACCCGCGCTGCGGATCATCCCGCCAAGGTGCTGGAGGTGATCCAGGCGTTGTAGCTTGACCGTCGATGAGTGGCGTTTGCAGGCACCGATGTTATCGGTGCTGCCGCGGTTCGATTGCGAATGGATCCTGCAGTAAGTTTCCGTAGCCCTATGCTGCCGAGTCTAGGTTCTCTCGAATAATCCTTGGATAGCGAGCAGCGATTTTGAGTAGCGCAAGCGCAGGTCCGTCAGGCTTCCTGCGGCCCTGCTCCCAATTGCGTAGCGTGTGGACGCTAATCTCCATCGCGCGTGCAAAATCAACCTGACTCAGTCCGACAAAGCGACGCAGAGCGGCGATGTCCTCGCCATTTGTAAAGCCTCCGCGCATCAGGCGCTGCCGCTGCCGTGCTGGTATCGCGTTCGCGAATTGCTCGTCGGAAATCTCTGGAATGTCGCTCATGTGTGTTTATCCATGTAAACGCGGAAGCGCTCCTGCTCTCGGTTTGTAGCTAAACGGGCTCCGATGATCCTGATCGCATGGTCTTCGCGCTCCGTATAGACAACCACTGCAATGCCATGATCAATTTCGCCAATAGCGATGAACCGATCCTCATCGTTTGAGTGGGGTGCATCGAATATCTCCAAGTAATCGCGATCAGCGTCGAACAGCTTTTTTGCTTGAGAGAACGAAAGGCCGTGCTTTCTCTGATTGAGCTGATCTTTGTCGTCATCCCACTCGAATCTCATGCATCCAGTGTAAGCCAATGACGTACTAGGTCAATGGCTTATATATTCGAATCCGTGGTGGCTGATCAAACGATGTGTCGCAACGGTTGATGCGAGCAGGCGGACGCCGCTGGGGCCGCTGGTAATGGCATTCACAGTGAGATGAGCCAGGGAACAACTGGCTGTAGCTTGGGCTGCGAATTCGACACTCGCCGTTAGTGATTCCACCAGGCTCGGTCTGAATGCGCTCGCAGGTCCAGCTCAAAGGTCCAGGCCGATCGATGCTGCTGGGCGATGTGGTAGTACGTTTCAGCCATTTGCTCCGGTAGCAGCAAGCCATCGCGTTCTTTGCCGCGTGACTCACGCAGTTGTTCGAATCGCTCTTTGCCGAGCATTTTACCGAGTGTATCCGGCGCATCGACTGCGCCGTCGATCACGATGTGTGCGACGTGAATTCCTTTTGACGCAAATTG
>CAYGQC010000056.1:0-20429 GCA_964351875.1 uncultured Pseudomonadales bacterium | reverse complement strand
GCTCTGCAACGATTCGGCAGCGTCGAGGAAATCGCCGATGCGGTCGTCTTTGCGGCGAGCCCTAGAGCGGCGTTCATGACCGGTGAGACCTGGGTGGTCGACGGTGGTCAGGTGCACTAGCAAGTCGCGGCGAGCGCCGAGGATACCGGCGCTTTGAGGGGATTAGTTCAGGGCTTTGCCAGTCTTTACGTACTCGGCAAGCCGATTCAGTTGCGAGAGCTGAACCTGGTCAACCGCACTGGCCCATTGATCCAGCCCTTCCGGCGTGTAACCAGAGACACTGTAGCGATACTCAAGGCGAGAGCCCGATTCCGTCTCGATAAGCGAAAAGTCCATGCTGCCGGCAACGCCCAGCCCCTGTAGTGGGCCCAGGCCACCGATCATCCGCAGTTGCCGCCCCGCGCGCGCGAATACCACCTGCATGTGCGCTACTTCGCCGCCATCAGGGAGGCGCTCGCAGAAACAACCGAGCGCGCTTGCATCCAGGGAGAATCCGGATGCCTTGCCACCGTACGAGTGGGAGGCATCCCACCACTTAGCGACGTCGGTTGTGAGCGCTTCATAGACACTCGCCGGATCGGCTGGCAAATCCAGCGTGTGCGCAGAAACGAAGCCCGCATCGCTTGAGCTAAGCACTTCGGCGCTGACAGGCGCAACGCTCAGTAGCAGAGCTAGGCACGCCAGAGAACGCACACGCCGCACAAACATCAGCTTGCCCGGCCTTTAAAGATGTCACGCAAACGATCCATGAACGTGTCGTATTTCCAATCCGTGAACTCACCTGCGTCAAAGAACATGCCGTTACATTGTGGGCACTCTTCGTACCAGATGTGGGTCTGCTTCTCGTCAGCCTCGGCTTTCATCGCCACATCGCACTCGGGACACTGAATGTCACGAACTGAGTCGAGGCTCTTGCCGATTTTGCGATCGCCCATGTCCAGAATCTCGGACATCCACTCTTCTTTCATTTCCATCAGAACTTCAGGCTTGCAGAACAAACCTGAACAGCCGTCACATCGCGCCACCGTGATCTTGCGACCGTAGGTCTTGTTGACCAGCGAGCCTTCGCACTTCGGACAATCCATCGCTATCTCTCTCCCCTTGCTGTTGATGCTATTAACCACGAGCTCAACGTTTGAACGCTGTACCCGGAACGTAGTACCGATCGTGCCAGATTCCCTCTGGCGCCTCACCCTCCACTGGCATTCTCCAGGTCTTTAGCGTTGCCTTAGCCAGCGGCAGACGATACAGCGCCCGCGGCTGATCGATTGTGTCTGTGACGTATTGGTTCGCGCCCTGTTCACCGACGTAACGCGTGGCGATTCGAAGATAGAGTTCTCGCCAGTCTTCGTCGTGCCCCACGTCATAGACCAGCTCAGCAGCGCCTTCGGCGATCACCTTCCGATATGGCAACGGTTGTTCATCGATGCAGAGCGCGACCCTTGCATCCCGTTTGAGGCAGGAAAACCATTCGGACTTCTCTCGAGGAGTGAAGTAGATGGCGTCATCTTCGAAGGCAAACCAGATCGGAGTAACCAACGGCGAGCCGTCCGCGCGCACAACGGACACGCGCATCAGCACGCCTGGCTCCTGCAAAAACTCATCGCGCTCGCTGGCGCTAAGCGTTGGCATCTGATTTCTCCTGTGGGGTACAGCGGATCAGGCGGCAGTCGCCAAAGCGACCACTGCTCGATAGTTCGGTTGGACTTCCATCTGTTGTTTGAGCCCCCTCGCAACAAGCATTTGGTGTGCCCTGGGCAGGTTGTAGCACGGACAGGAGACCAGAAGATGATGCTCAAGGTGAAAGTTCACAAAATACGGCGCAACGAGCGCCCGCTCGACTAAGTTTGCACGGGTCGTGCGGGTATTGCGCAGGCGGTCATGGTTGTCCGGCACAACCGCGTGCTCGCCGATGTTTCGAAGCCGGGTGATAAATCGCTCCCACGTAAAGGCAGGCACCACCCAAAGGAGGAAATACAGCCACCAGTGTCCAGACAAGGCAAAGCCGGTGAGAAAGGCCGTGTTGATGAGGAAGTTTGGTCCCAGTCGCTGCCAGCCTTTGGCCAGCCTCTCGCGCCAGGGTCGATCCACACTGCCAAAGGCCGCGCGAACGATCGCGCTGTGCTGCTTCCAGCCAGTCTGGCCAGTCAGATCCCGAACCATCTTGCGTCGAAAACTGGCTCGCGTAATCGGAAACTTTGCAGACAAGTGAAGATCAGGATCATTTTCCTGCTGGGTAAAACGATGATGGTCGAGGTGGTACTTGCGGTACCCGAGCACGCTGCCACCTAAGAGCGGACGATTAAGCAACCACTCGCTCACCCAATCGTTCAGCGCCTTGTTCTCGAACAACAGATAGTGTGCGCCGTCATGGTTTAGGATCGCCAGACCCAACTGGCGACCACCGACAACAACGATCCCGAGCAATATCGTCAGTGGGTTCGTCCACGTCGCGACCAGGACCCAGGTGACAAGGATGACCAGCCAGCAGTGCAGGATCATCCAGCTGCTACGCCAGGGCGAGCGAACGCGGAGCTGTTGGATCTCCTCTCGCGAGAAATAGGCTGTCGGGCGGGCTAACTCGGACATGCCTTGATTCTACACCCGAAAAACGCCGGCGGAAGGCGGCGACAATCGCTGCGGAGTCAAGACGCGACACGAGTGAGCTGGCGGGTACACTGGCCTTTTCGCCAACGGCTCATCACGTGTCCACTCCACCGATATCGGCTGGCTCAAGCGTCGCCACAGATGGTTCTCTATCGCTACTCGGCAAAGCGGCCGCCACACCCCTCGGCTACCAGAGCTGGGCTTTGTACGAGTGGGCTCGAAACCCCTACGTCATTCTGATTACCATCTATGTCTTCGCGCCGTACTTCAGCAGCAAAGTGGTCGGGGATCCCGTGGAGGGCCAGGC
Organism: uncultured Pseudomonadales bacterium; assembly: GCA_964351875.1. Classification (GTDB taxonomy): domain Bacteria; phylum Pseudomonadota; class Gammaproteobacteria; order Pseudomonadales; family Azotimanducaceae; genus JANSWO01. The sequence continues at coordinate 17,515 of CAYGQC010000056.1, read as the reverse complement.
GCTGCTCGGCTTTGCCAACACGGTCTCCGGCTTCATCATCGCCTGCGCCGCCCCGTTTCTCGGCGCTATCGCAGACAAAAGCGGCCGACGGAAACCCTGGATCGCCGCCTACGTCGCGATCATGGTGCCGGCGATCTTCGCACTGTGGTGGGCTGTGCCAAACGGTGGCGGAATCGGAATCACCGCGACGCTCGCACTGATCATCGTCATCGCAATCGCGCTTGAATTTTCTTCTGTGTTTCACAACGCCATGCTGCCGAGCGTCGCACCTCGCTCGAAAATCGGCCTGATCTCCGGTCTCGCGATTGCCTATGGCAACGTGGCTGCAGTGGGCATGATGGCGTTTGTGCTTGTCGCGTTCGCACTGCCGGGCGTTGTCGACTGGAGCTGGGTACCGGAGGGCACGCTTTGGGGTCTGGATCAGAGCGCGTCAGAGGACGACCGGGTTGTGGCGCCGCTCGCTGCACTCTGGCTCGCTGTGTTTTGTATTCCCCTACTGCTGTTTACGCCCGATGGCCAAACCGAAGGCGTGCCGATACGACAAGCCGTTCGCCAGGGCCTTGCTGACGTACTCGTCACCGTTAAGGCGCTGAAGCACTACGCCAACGTGGCCAAGTTCCTCGGCGCCCGAATGCTCTTCAATGACGGCCTCGTCGGCATCCTGATCTTCGGCGGCGTCTATGTCGCCGGCGTGTTCGACTGGGGCACGATCGAGCTACTGATCTTCGGCCTGGTGACCAGCGTTTTTGCTGCGTTGGGTGGTTTTATCGGCGGCAAGGTCGACGATGCATTGGGTTCCAAACGCACCCTGTTTGTGGCCATCGGCGGGACGTCTCTGCTGCTGGCGATAATGCTGACGGTAGGCCCCGACTCAATCGTCGGCATTGCCGTGACTCCGGGCGAGAAAGTCTGGGACGCGCCCTACTTCTCAACGCTGCCAGAACTGATCTATCTCGCGAACAACCAGGTTTTCGGGATCTTCGTCACCATTGGTTTCGCGTCAGCAAGATCGATGATGGCTCGCCTCGTACCGCCGACACTCGCGACACAGTTCTTTGGTCTGTACGCGCTATCAGGAACCGCGACGGCGTTTCTGGCTCCGGCTTTGGTCAGCCTGTTCACCACAATATTCGATAGCCAGCGAGCGGGCTTCGGTTCGCTGATGATCCTGCTGGTGACCGGATTCATCGGACTGATGTTCGTCAAGGAAGAACAGGCGACCGTCGCAGGACAGCCGCCTGTCACCTGACGTTACCAGCGCACGATCTGCCCAATGGTAGGCGGCACGCTGCCGTCGAGCTGGTCCAGCCAGGCCTGCTGCAGCGCCTCGGCGTCGTGCAGGCTTTGCACCTCGATGTGCTTCATGAACACCTCCGCCAGCCCGATGTTCGCTTCGGTCGCCTTGCGCATCACCGCGCCCGCCCCCCATTCCTCGTCACGCTTGACGATCTGACTGGGCGCGAAAAACATTTCGGGCTTCGGTCCAGGCAGAGGCTCATCCACTCTGCCCGCTTCCCAGTGCGTCACACCCACAACAATCGAAGCCTTCAGAGAATCGCCAAACGCTTTGTGCAAGCCTGCCATGAGCGGACCGTTGCCGGACATATCGACGAATACAGCAGCGCGTTTCGAATCGAGATCGGCAACCTTGTCATAGGTGAGAATGCTGTCGCAGGCATCAACGGCTTCAATGAAACCGACATTGCGTGGCGAGGTAAGGCCAACCACCTGGGCCGTAACCGCAGGATCGTGCTTCAGGAGGTGAGCGAGGCCACCCCCAGTCTTGGAAGACGCAGAACCAATCAGGATCTGCTCAGCGCCGAAGCAATCGTTGTCGAGCAGGTAGTCGTAGAGCAGATAGGAGGTGGTGAACAGCGGGAACGTCAGGCAGCGAGCATCCGCCAGCGCTTTTAGCGCCTCCGGCTCGCCGCCCGTGCGCGCGTACCCGTTGTAGACGACAGGCAGCGACGCTCGATGGGCCGACGCGTCGTTGAAGCTTCTCTCGGTTACCTTTGCAGGCTCGACCACAAGGTGCGAACCCATGGGGAAGTAGCCATAAACGCGGTCACCAACCGGGATGTCTTCGCATCGAGATTCGACCGCCGTCGCAAATCCCCACAACGGCACGATTCCCCAACCGTCCTCCGCCGGGAAGAACTGCCAATAGCCAATCTGATCGCCGGCAACCGCATAAGTTACGTTGTTTGCCGTGAGCGCCGCTCTCTCCACGGCATACAGAACCTGTCCGTCAGCAAGCTCCGGCGCTTCCGATTGACTGATTCGGGTGTCGCGAAGGTTGCTGCGATTGACCAAAAGGTTCGTGGTTGTCGTCATGCGGTGTAGCTCCGAGGTGAACGGCTATAGGTTGGCAGGATAACTCGTTTCGCGGTGCATGCAGTCGGGGATGGGATGCTTTTCGAGAGCACATTCAGTGACCGCTCTTTCTCACCATCTCCACGACATCCAGCGCCACTCTGATGAAACTTGACTCAGTCACGACGATCGAGTGTTCGAAGAAATCCAACACAACGCAACCGCTCGGCGCTTCTTCTGGGTACTCAGTGCCGAAGATATAACTGACGTTGCCTTCGAACGCCTGGCCACGCCGGCTCCTCACAGAATCAGCAAACCGGTCTGCGCCATAGACCAGCGCGGTGTTGAGTACGCCTAGTACCACCTCCGAGAGAGTCTCATCAACCGTAGGCGCGGCGAGCCTGACACGTGCCGCACCGCGGACGCCGACAACCTCCCACCGCCAAGTATTCAAATCGATTGGGGTCAAACCTAAGAAACCTCTCACTTAACAAAAGCCAAGCATCGACCCGATGCCTCCTGAAGTCGTCGCGAAGGGTCGAATGCGCATCATTCGGTGACGACGCGATCTCATCGAATCAGCATGATCCCAACATCATGAGATTGCCGCGTCGTGGCAATCTCCGCGGTTTGGGGAGATCACCACGTCGCACGATGCTGCGCATCTAGCTCCTCGTGATGACCTTAGCGCGCACTCCGTGCGCGCTAAGGTCAATTCCCAAAATCCCAACTCTCGCCCGTGTGATAACGACGCAGCACGAGCTTGGAAATCAGAATCTTGTGTACCTCATCGGGTCCGTCAGCGAGGCGCAGCGTGCGCGCACCCTGGTACATGCCGGCGAGCGGAAGATCGCCGGACACGCCAGCGGCGCCCCAGACCTGTATGGCTCGATCGACCACCCGGTGATAGGCAGCCGGTACCGCAATCTTGATGGCGGAGATATCGGTGCGCGGGTCCCCGCCCGTCTCCATCTTCTCAGCGCAATTGATGGTCATGAGGCGAGCGCTCTGGATATCGATGTAGCTGTCCGCAACGAAACCCTGCATGAACTGCTTGTCCTCGAGTTTCTCACCGCCGTGCACTTCACGAGTCATCAGGCGCTCGACCATCAGATCAAAGGCCCGCCACATTGCGCCCACGGAATTCATGCAGTGATAGACGCGTCCGGCACCCAAACGATCCTGGGCTGCCTGATGGCCCGTACCGGTTCGTCCGAGCTGGTTTGCCTTCGGCACCCGCACGTTGTCGTAAATGATTTCGCAGTGGTTCGAGCGCTTGCCCCAGACCGGAACGCCACGAACGATGTTCACACCGGGCGTATCGGTGGGAACGATGATCTGGGTCATCTTGCCGCCGCCGGCCGGATCGTCCGGATCTGCCGTACGGCACATCACGATAACGAAGTCCGCACCGAAGCCGTTGGACGTAAACCACTTGTGGCCGTTGATGACCCATTCGTCGCCGTCGAGCACGGCACGCGTGGTCAGAGCTCGGGGGTCTGAGCCGGGGTTCATCGGCTCGGTCATGGAGAAGCCCGACTGCATACGGCCTTCAGTCAGCGGTTTGAGCCACTGTTCGTGTTGCTCCGGCGTGCCGTACTTGACCAGTATCTTCTGGTTGCCTGAGTTCGGTGCCACGACGCCAAACAGCGCAGCCGCACCCGGTGAGTACGACAACACCTCGTTCATGTAGGCGTGCTGCATGAAGGTGAGGCCCATGCCACCAAACTCTTCCGGAAGGTGTGGCGCCCACAAACCAAGTTTCTTGACCTTGCTCTGGATATCCAGCCTGGCTTCTTTCGCCGCAGACTTGGCGGCCTCGTCCTCGCTGTTCCACAGCGTCGGCTCTAGCGGCAGCACATCGTTATTGATTACCTGGGCGGTCTGCAGCCGAAGCTCGTTGACCTCGTCGCTCAACGCCGGAACTGGCTGTACATTCATTGCCATGTTGTCTCTCGCTCTCGTTAGTCACCTTTCAAGACCGTAACCCCTCGCCTGCACGTTTTACAATGCTGAAAAAAGCTCAGCTGACGAGCTGTCCGCGGACCGGTATGGTCGCGAGTTGAGAACGCAGTTCCGCTCAAGCTAGACGGTAAGGACAGGTGGCGACATGGTCGATTGGCGCGGTAGACGGCGCAGTAGCAACGTTGAAGACGCTCGTGGCCAGCGAGCATCTCGAGGTGCCCGGATGGGCGGCAAGGGCATCAAGCTGGGTGGCGGACTGAGCGGTATCGGCATCATCGCCGTGATCGTTGTCGTGCTCATGGGCGGCGATCCCAGCATGATTCTCAATCTGCTGATGGGTGGCGGCAGTGGTCAGGTCAGCTCGCCCCAATCTGCCCCGCAGCAAGTGCCAAGCGGCACGCCAGCAAACGACGATGGAGCGGCGTTCATGTCAGTCATCCTGGCCGACACTGAAACCACCTGGAAACAGATCTTTCAAGCTGCGGGACAGACGTATCCAGAGCCGAAGCTTCGCCTGTTTACCGACGCGGTCAACTCGAGCTGCGGCTACAACACGGCCGCGACCGGGCCGTTCTATTGTCCGCCCGATCAGCGGGTCTTCCTTGATCTTGGCTTCTTCAATGAGCTGACCAAACTGGGCGCGCCGGGCGACTTCGCCCAGGCCTACGTTATTGGCCATGAGATTGGGCACCACGTACAGAACGTCACTGGCGTGCTAAACGCCGTTCAAGCCCGCAAGCAGCGAGCAAGCAAGACTGACGCCAACGCTCTGCAGGTACTCGTAGAACTGCAGGCGGATTGCTACGCGGGAATCTGGGCGCACTACGCCGAGAACGAACGCGACCTCCTCGAGGCGGGCGACATCGAAGAGGGATTACAAGCCGCTGCATCCATTGGCGATGACCGGCTACAGAAACGCGCCGGTCGGCAGGTACAGCCGGAATCGTTCACTCACGGATCCTCCGCACAACGCATGGAATGGTTCAAACGCGGCTTCGATGCCGGTGACGTCAGCCGCTGCGACACCTTTGCCCAGGCAGGCGTGCGTCTGTAACGACAACCCAGCCGCCGTCCAGCCTGCGAGAATTCGGCAACCTGGGCGGGTCGGGGGTGATATCCTGCGGAAGAACCGCCCTCGGGCGAATTACTTGCTACTTACTCGTTACAGGGCCTGTCGCCGGATGATCCGGATATTCACCCGGCCCCCGGACATACAACTATGGCTCTGAACTACCCCTACCCCGAACACCCAACACCGGGCACCACAGTGGAGCTGGCTGAGGGCGTGCGCTGGCTCACGATGCCGATGCCCGGCTCACTGAGCCACATCAACCTGTACCTGCTCGAGGACACACAAGGCTGGTACGTTGTCGACACCGGCCTGGGTCTCGACAACGTCGCAGAGCTCTGGCACCAGGTTTTCGAGAAAGAGCTGGGCGGCAAGCCAGTAATCGGGGTGATTTGCACACACATGCACCCGGACCATATCGGCCAGGCGAGCCTGATCACCGAGCACTTCCAGTGTCGCTTGTTCATGAGCCGAGCCGAGTACTACCAGGCACGCGCATTCTTTTCAGGCACAACCAGCGGCCCCACCCATCAGCACAGTTGGCAGGCAGAACAGTTTTACGCACGTGCCGGGATGCCGCCGGAGTACCTCGAGGAAATGCGTGCCAGCTTCGCAGCACGCCGCAGCGAAGGCATGGCGATGCCGGATATGCCGATGGGCTATGAGCGTCTCCAACACGGCGACACAATGACAATCGGCGGACGAGACTGGCGCGTGCGCGTCGGCTCGGGCCACTCGCCGGAACACGTCTGCCTGTATTGCGGAAGCCTTGGGATCCTGATCTCAGGTGATCAGATACTGCCGATCATCACGTCGAATGTGAGCGTGCATCCCACAGAGCCAGACGCGAACCCCTTGCTCGACTGGATGGACTCGCTGGATGATTTTCTGAACACCCCGGAAGACACGCTGGTCCTCCCTGCGCATAACCTACCGTTCTATGGCGTTCGCGAGCGCCTGGCGGAACTCATGGAGCACCATGAAGACCGCATGCTGGCCGTCGAAGAAGCTTGCGCCGAGCCGAAAACCGCGGCTGAACTCCTGCCGGTCATGTTTGCACGCAAGCTCGATCCGAGGCAGATGATGATGGCGTTAGGCGAAGCGATCGCGCATACGCACCTGCTGATGCACCGCAATCGGCTCAAACGGGATCTGGGCGAGGACGGTATCTACCGATTTCTGTCGATCGATCCGTCGATCGCCAGGCGCGGGCGCCCGGACAAACACGATGCGCCTAGCGACGGTCCGATGATGGTGTGACGCGCCGGCACCCGCCAGCAGCATCGCCATCAGTACCTCATGAACATTGAGAAAATCAGGCGCGAAGGCCGTCGCATCACCTACCGCTTGATGCGCTGGGGACAGGACCATGTGCCGCCGGTGCTACGTGCCATTCTCGGCATTCTGTTCTGTATTGGCGGCGTCTTTGGCTTTCTACCGGTGCTCGGTTTCTGGATGTTCCCATTGGGCCTCGCGTTTATCGCGCTCGACATCCCGTTTCTGCGCAAGCGAATGGATGTCTGGGTCGATTCACTTGAGGTCCAGGTGGCAAAAGATGTCGAAGACGCCAGGTTGGAAGGCGGCGGCTAACGAGAGACGTCCAGCCAGTAGCTGCCCTGCGCGAGTTTTTTCACATGACCCGCGGTCGGCGTCGCGAAGTGCGTGCCGATAATCAGCACGTCGCTATCGACATATTTCGCCAGGAGCTCTTCGCGAGTCTTCTGGCCTTCTGCCTGATCAGAATCCGCCGACGAACACCAGTGGGTGTTGGTCATCTGAACCGGATGATGGATGCAATCGCCGGTGATGAGCGCCTCCTGGCCGCCGCTCGTGATGTGCACACTGACATGGCCAGGCGTGTGCCCGGGTGTCGGTTCCAATCGAACTTCAGGACAGATCTGCTCGTCCACCGCGACGAAGTCAGCAAGGCCCGCCTCGACAATTGGCCTCACGGAGTCAGCCAGCACCGGGCCATACGTGCTCTCGTCTTCGTTCGCATCCCAGTGGCGCCATTCTTTCTCCGCCATGAGATAGCGGGCGTTCGGGAACGTGGGTAGCCACTCGCCGTCCACTAGCATCGTGTTCCACCCTACGTGGTCGACATGGAGATGCGTACACATCACGGTATCGATCGATTCACGGGGATAGCCAGCCGCTTCGATGTCAGCCAAAAAGCTGCCCTGCAGGTTTGACCAGGCCGGGATGGTGCGCTGCTTGTCGTTGCCAATGCAGGTGTCCACCATAATACGGCGATCGCCGGTATCCACGATCAGCGCGTGTACGCTCATCTTGAGATTGCCTTCGTCGTCCATGAAGTTTGGCGCCAACCACTTGATGGGCGCACAAGCGTCCCGGTCGGCATCCGGCAGTATAAATTTCACGCCGCCCACCGCCTCAATCTCGACCACCCTGGTGATTTTCACGTCACCAATCTGCCAGCTCTGCGTCGCCATGTAACTCTCCCCCGGATATTCCAAACGCCATAAGTTGATTGCCGATGATTACAGGCGTGGGTATGGTTTTCACCTACCTAAAAAACGGCGATGAAATCATGGGCTTAGTCGACATCAGCAAAACACTGGCTCAGGTTCCAGGGCTCCTCAAGCTTAAAAAGGGCATGGTTCCGAGAGACAACGCAGAGCGCGATTGCTGGTCGGCGCAGGTCGCTCGCAATGCGGCTAACCACGGTAACCGAACTGCAATCATCTTCGAAGGCAAGTCCGCTACCTGGGGCGAGCTGAACGCGCTCGCCAATCGATACGCGCGCTATCTGCAGTCCATCGGTGTTGCCAAGGGCGATACGGTATCGCTACTGATGGAAAATCGGATCGAGTTTCTCGCGGCATTTATCGGCATAGGCAAACTGGGTGCCGTAGCCGGTTTGATCAACACTAACTTGACCGGCAAGCCGCTGGTGCACTGCATATCAACCACCCAATCCAAGGCGTGCATCATTGGCGAGGAAGTCGCTCTGGCGGTGGGCGACGTTGTGTCTGAACTGCCGCTCGACCCAGGTAACGGCTATGTGTACGTGCCGGATGAGGGCCAAAGCAACGCGCCAAACTGGGCGACGAATATCAATGATGCGCTGCCGGGATTGTCCGATGCAGACTTGCCGGAAACCAATGAGGTAACGCTGGGCGACACAGCGGCCTATATCTTTACGTCTGGTACAACTGGCCTGCCGAAAGCGGCCATCTTGTCGAATCGTCGCGCGCTTCAATCTGCCTCAATGGCGCACCTCGCCGGATTCAAAGCGAAGGAGACCGACCGCCTCTACGTTTGCCTGCCGCTGTACCACGCCACCGGCCTGATGCTCGGTGTCGGCGCGATGATTGCCGCCGGGGGCTCCGTGTTTCTGCGGCGAAAATTCTCCGCCAGCAATTTCCTTGATGAGACGCGAGAGCACAATACAAACCTGCTGATCTATGTGGGCGAGCTGTGCCGATACCTGGCTAACACGCCGGAAGCAGCGGCGGATAAGAACACGCCGATAACGACAATGATGGGCAATGGGCTTCGGCCCGACGTCTGGATGCGCTTCAAAAAACGCTTCGGGATCAAACGCATTGTGGAATTCTATGGCGCATCCGAAGGCAACGTCGCTTTCGCAAACCTGTTGAACAAGGACATGACGGTCGGTATGACCACCGCCAAGGTCGCGCTGGTGGACTACGATGTTGATGCCGACGAGATCAGGCGCACGGGTGATGGCTGGTGTCAGGAAGTCGACAAGGGCAACCCTGGCTTGCTGCTCGGGCACATCAACCCGGAGGCTGTATTCGAGGGTTATACGGATCCAACGGCGACAGAAAAGAAGGTTCTGCGTGGCGTCTTCGAGCCAGACGATGCGTGGTTCAACACCGGTGATCTGATGCGCACCGTAGATGTTGGCTTCGACATGGGCTTCCAGCACTACCAGTTTGTCGATCGCATTGGCGATACCTTCCGCTGGAAGAGCGAAAACGTGTCCACGAACGAGGTCGGCGAACTCATCAACGCCCATCCCCAGGTTGAAATCACCAATGTCTACGGCGTAGAGATACCCGGTACCGACGGGCGCGCCGGCATGGCGGCGATTGTTCCTCGCCCGGGCGAGACGATCGACATGGATGGCTTCTCGAAACACGTGAATAGCGAGCTGCCAGCCTATGCGCGGCCGGTGTTCATCCGCCTGCAAAACAATCTGGATCTCACCGGCACGTTCAAGCTGGTTAAAGGCGAATTGAGAAACGAGGCCTATGATCTTGAGAAGGTGACCGACCCGCTGTACGTGATGAAACCTGGCAGCGACCTATATGAGCCGCTGACCGCCGAATACGTTGCCGAACTGCGGGCGGGTAACGCAGGATTCTGAGACACTCGCCCCGACAATCTGAGGAGCGACAACGGTGCATCATGAGAACTGGCAATGCCTGAAATGCCGCCATCGGGAATTTGAGACCGACACCATGCGCGCCACTGGCGGCATATTTTCTCGAGTGTTCGACGTGCAGAACCGTAAGTTCACGATGGTGACTTGCCAACGCTGCCACTTTACCGAGCTGTATCGAGCGCCGAGCTCAATGCTCGGCAACATCTTCGACTTCTTTGCGGGCGGGTAGTTCTCGTTGTTGATTGTTGCACCGCCGCATTGCACACGGATAATGCCCGCTCCCTGAATTGGAGCGAGCCGTGAACACCTCAGCCGACTATCTCAACCTGCAACGCCACGGCGATCGCAGCATGCGCTTTGCTCTGGAGGGTCGTCACACAGGTGGCCGAGGTTCTCTGTTCGGTGGCGTCGGACTCGCCGCGGGAATCGTGGCGCTCGAGGAAATCACGGACAAACCCGTCATCTGGGCGACTGGTCACTATCTGTCGCTCACGAACCTCGGCGAAACCATTGACCTCGACGTTCAACTACCCGCAGTGGGCCGCTCGGTGACTCAAGGCCGGATGGTCGGCCACGTCGGCGATCGGGAAGTGATCACTGTCATTGGCGCGCTGGGCGCTCGCCCTCTACCCGTCAACGGAAACTGGGTTGAGTATCCGGAGAACGTCCCAGCACCAGAAGACTGCCCGCAAATCAGCCGCCCGGATGAGTCCGACAGCCTGCACAAACACACTGAGCTTCGGCTCGCGCGCGGCATGTTCGGGTTCAGCGGCATGGGCACACCCAGCCCCGAGGATGGTCGCTCGCTGCTATGGGCTCGAATGCTGAACATGAAACAGGATGCCGGCGCGCTGGCCGTTATCGCGGATTTCATGCCGTCCTGCCTCGGTAACGCGCTCGGACGCATCGCTTACTGCACCAGCCTCGACAACACTATTCGCTTCGGCAACCTCGTCGATACAGACTGGGTGCTGTGTGACAACCGCATGGAGTACGTCGGCGATGGCTTCGGCTACGGCACCGTCCATCTGTGGGCCCAGGATGGAACCCTGTTAGCCACCGCGAGTCAGTCGATGATTGTGCGAGTACCCACTCCCGAAGAGGTCGCGGCGATGGAGGAGAGTCGGAGGGCGGGAGGAAAGTAGGAAGAGTTCAGCTCGATCAGCGCGAGTGTGTGGCATGCCTTCCCTTACCTCCGCTCCCTTACCTCCGTCATCACGAGGAGCCAGATGCGCAGCATCGGGCGACGTGGTGATCTCAGAAACTACGGAGATCGCCGCGCCAACGCGTTGCGTCGGCTCGCGAAGACGGTTGTGTGTGGCATGCTCAGCTCGTTCGACGCGAGTCTAGGCTGAGAGAGCGGACTCTTTACCTAAACCGATTGCGCCAGCAATCGGTTACCCGGCAGGGCATTTGCGTAGCGAATGCTCGAGAGGGTGTCTCGCGGCTGATGGATTTCTTCGCTAAATGTGCTCCGGGGCTTGGTCATGCCGTTGTACGCGCGAGTGTAGGAGTGGGCGGTGGACTCTTTACCCGTCTCGCGGCCTTCCTTAGCCGCGGACTCGTTTACGACCGGCGGAGTCATCCGCCGGCGGGAACGCACATCCCTGTGCGTTCGTCCTGACCCCGCTCACTGGGGTGCCGGCATCCGTGCCGGCTGTATCCGAAAGGCTACCCGTCTGCTTAAACAAACCTTTTCTACTTGTCAGCGCGAAGGTACCCGGACATTCATCGCTTAGTGACGAACGGCCTCGTGACGACGAGTAGTAAGGGAATGTCAGAACAACCGGGTAGCCTGCAAACACTTGCCCGCATGGATGCGGGCACCCCATCAAGCAGTTTCAGAAATCCGGCACATGGATGTGCCGGACCGCCAGCGCGAGGACCGCGCTGGTCGCACAAAGAGTCCGCGGCTAAGGAAGGCCGCGAGACGGGTAAAGAGCCATTTTTTTTGTGCAATCAGGTCAGCGCAGCTGACCTGATTGCACAAAAAAAAGCCCCGGCCAAAGGCCGGGGCTCCGGGTTCGCTACCACTGGACGGGTGGGGTTCGATCCGACCGGGGGCGCCGGGCGCCGAGCACTGCTCGGCGAGGTGAGAACGGGCGCGCAAGGACGCGCGCACAGGGGTTGATCGAGCTCGTAGTACATCGCCAGGGACGGCAGCGATTAAAACAATCGCCGGTAAATCATGCTCCCTCCCAAAAAGAAACCCCGGCCAAAGGCCGGGGCTCCGGGTTCGCTACCACTGGACGGGAGGGAGCATGTGCATCTTTGGGGGAGCACACTGTAGCGAACTTGTTGCACAGGTTACGCCGAAGCACTGAACGCAAACTGAATAGCAAGCGCGCTACTGGCTGGTCATAGATTCAGCCAGCGGGATCAGGCAGGAAGAGGCTCGCGGGATGCTCAAGCAGGCCTTTGATGTTCTGGATCAAAGCGGCGGCATCAAAGCCATCCACGAAGCGATGATCGAACGACGATGAGAGGTTCATCATCGAACGGACAACCACGTTACCGTCGACGACCATAGGCCGTTCGAGCACCTTGTTGACGCCGATGATCCCCACTTCCGGGTAGTTGATGACCGGAGTCGTTACCACGCCGCCCATACGGCCCAGACTCGTAATGGTGATTGATGAACCAGTGAGTTCTTCGCGCTTTGCAGTACCAGACCTCGCAGCCTCCGCAACCTCAGCGATGCGAGCTGCGAGGTCCCAGATGCTAAGGCTCTGCGCATTTCTAACCACAGGCACCTTCAGACCATCGGGCGTCTGAGCCGCGATACCCAAATGCACGACATTGAACTGGCGTAGCACGCCCCTCTCTACATCGAAGTGCGCATTACACTGGGGAAAACCCGCTAACGAACGCACCAGCGCCGTGGCGATGAACGGCAGGATAGACAGTTTTCTGCCGTGAGCCTCATTCAAGTGCCTGCGGAGCGACTCGAGTTCGGTGACATCAACTTCCTCGACGTAGGCAAAGTGGGGTATCTCGGTCTTGCTCTGCACCATCCGCTGGGCAATCACTCGACGAACTCCGATGACTCTCTGTTCGATCACGGATTCGTCAACCGCTGCCGCGTGGGCTGGCGCGCGCTGCGTGCCTGCCAGATAGGCATCCAGATCCTGTCGTAACACCCGGCCCTTAGGTCCAGAGCCATGCACCAGTGAAAGCTCGATCCCTGCCTCCTTCGCGCGACGACGCAGCGCCGGCGAAGCAAGCACGGTCGTCGCGTGGTTGGCCTCCGCGTCCCCGGCTGGCGAGGGCGCGGTCGCTGCTCGCGTCAGAGTTTGTGCGGGAGTCGGCGGCGACGCCGCCGCGGGTTCCGGCGCTATTGGAGCGTGACTCGGCTGCGCAGGCGGCGGCTGAGCTGGCTTCTCAAATCCAACGTCTTCTACCTGATCGTCAGCAGCACCCGCGCTCGGCTCAACCTTGGAAGCAGGCGCCGAAGCCTTCCCGGAATCGGTCTCAATGACGATGAGCGGTGCGCCGACAGCGACCATGTCTCCCGGCTCACCAGACGTACGCAGAACCGTACCGGACACCGGGGCTGGCACTTCGACATTTGCCTTGTCGGTCATGACATCGGCAATGATCTGTTCTTCGAGCACCTCGTCTCCGGGCTCGACATGCCACTGCACAATTTCCGCTTCAACCGTGCCCTCGCCAAGGTCTGGCAGCTTGAAAACAAACTCGCTCATGATGCCTCCAGCACGGCTCGAATCGCGGCGGCAACGCGGGTCTGGCCGGGGAAGTACTCCCACTCGAACGCGTGCGGATACGGCGTGTCCCAACCGCAAACTCGAATGATGGGCGCTTCCAGATGATAGAAGCACTCTTCCTGAACGGTTGCGACGATCTCCGCGCCGAATCCCGAGAAGCGCGTCGCTTCGTGCACAACAACGCAGTGCCCTGTCTTGCGCACTGAGGTGATGATCGTGCCGACGTCCAGGGGCGCTATCGTGCGGATGTCGATAATTTCCGCATCAGCGCCAACGCGCTCAGCAGCGGCTTCTGCGACGTGCACCATGGTTCCGTAGGTGACAATGGTCAGGTCACCGCCCGAGCGCACCACGTTGGCTCGGCCAATCGGCAGGCTGTAGTAATCCTCTGGAACTTCACCCTTCTCGTGAGTCGTCCAGGGTACGGCTGGCTTGTCTGGATCGCCGTCGAACGGGCCGTTGTAGATCCGCTTGGGTTCGAAAAAGATCACCGGATCATCGTCTTCAATGGCGCTGATGAGCAGGCCTTTGGCGTCATAGGGGTTGCTGGGCATGACAACCTTCAAACCACTGACATGGGCGAAGATCGCCTCGGGGCTCTGGCTGTGGGTCTGGCCGCCCCGAATGCCGCCACCGCAGGGCGTCCGGATGGTGAGTGGCGCGTAGAAGTCGCCGGCGGTTCGGTAGCGCAACCTCGCAACCTCACTGACGATCTGGTCGTACCCGGGATAGATGTAGTCGGCAAACTGAATCTCGACAATCGGCCGCAAACCGTTCACCGCCATACCAATCGCGGAGCCAACGATACCGCCCTCGGCAATGGGTGCATCGAGTACCCGGTGCTCGCCATGCTTTCGTTGCAGACCATCGGTACAGCGGAAAACGCCGCCGAAATAGCCGACGTCTTCGCCGATAATGACCGTCGATTCGTCCCGAGCCAGCATCACATCCATCGCCGAATTCAACGCCTGGATCATGTTCATCCGGGCCATGCTCAGATCTCCTCTTCGCGCATGCGTCGAAGCTTTTCTCGCTGCAGAATGAGGTGCGTTGGCATGTCGGCGAACACGTCTTCGAAGAGCTCGGACTTATCCAGGAATGGGCCCTCAGTCATCGAGCCGTAGGACAGCGCCTCTGTCCAGCCATCGTTGATTTGCTCAACGATCTCGGCATCGAGCGCGGCGTGCCGCTCCTCACTCCAGACGCCGTCGGTAATGAGATGCGCTTTTAACCGCTCAATCGGATCACCAAGCGGCCATTGCTGCTCTTCGTTCTTTGGACGGTAGCGGGCTGGATCATCACTCGTGGAATGCGCGGCTGCCCGGTAGGTAACCTGCTCGATGAGCGTGGGTCCGAAACCCTGCCGCGCCCGATCTGCCGCCCACTTGGTGACCGCGTAAACCGCGAGAAAGTCATTGCCGTCAACCCTGATCGACGCGACACCGTAACCGAGCCCACGTGCAGCAAAAGGCCGGCGTTCGCCGCCTGCGTAGCCCTGAAAGGTCGAGATAGCCCACTGATTGTTGACCACATTAAGAATGACTGGCGCGTTGTAGACAGCAGCGAAGGTTAGCGCGTGATGGAAATCAGCTTCGGCGGTAGAGCCTTCTCCGATCCAGGCCTGGGCAATATCGTCTTCGCCTTTAATCGCAGCAGCCATCGCCCAACCCACAGCCTGGGGATATTGAGTCGCGAGGTTGCCCGATACCGAAAAGATATTGCCGCGCTTCCAGTGATACATGGTCGGAAGCTGGCGTCCTTTGCACATATCCTTCGAGTTCGACAGGCACTGGCACATCAGATCGACCACGGAGCGGCCGCGGGCTATCTGCGCGCCCTGAGTTCGATAGGACGGAAACAGCATATCGCCAGGATCTGATGCTAGCGTCTGGCCGACGGCAACCGCTTCTTCACCTCTGCACTGCACGTAGAACGAAATTTTGCCCTGACGCTGGGCTCGCAGCATGCGATCGTCAAAACGACGGGTTAGCAGCATGAAGCGAAGCGCGACGATCAACTCGTCTGCCTCCAGGTGAGGGTGCCAAGGGCCAACTGCGGTGTGCTGCTCGTCGAGCACTCTCACCATGTCATAGGCGAGGTTCTCGATATCACGGGTGCGCGCATTCACATCCGGTCGATCGACCGAACCCGCTTCAGATATCTCGACATAGGAAAAATCCGGGGCTTCACCGGGCCGTGCTGGCGGGTGAGGCACATGAAGTCTTGGCTTGCCGCTCATGACACTCCTTGCATGCAACGACGCTCAGCTTGTGGCCAGCGTCGGGGTTAGCGGAATCAGCTTGGAAACCTCTGATTGAATTGTCAGCAGCACGAGGCTTGTGGCCGGCCGCTAACAGCAGGCGCCATTGTCGTCAATTCCGAGCGGCATTCCCAGCGATGTATCGGCGAGCCTTAGCTGGCACGAGCAGTTGAGCGCAGGAGAGCAATCCGTTAGCGTTGAGCGCTGCCTTCGCGGCCGGGGACCGCGACGACAAGCCTGCGGGCTCACTAGATTATCTTCACGACCAAGAGCGCGAGCGGGCACACCAGTTCCTGATCGATTCAGCTTCGCGGCAGCCGCTTGCCAGACAGGCCAGCGCTCGGCGATTGCGACGATGAAAGTTTCAACCATCTGAGGACAACCACAGTCATGTTCGACGAAAAAACCAACGATCTATCCAACCTCGCGATGAGCGACGAGGCCAGGCCACTGCTGGATGCGGTTGTAAACCACATCCAGACCAACGTTGAACCAATTACCGAAGAGTACTTCCGACTCGGCGAGGGCCGCGCGGATCGCTGGAGCTACGCTCCGGGTCAGCTCGAACTGCTGGAAGTCGCCAAGCAAAAAGCCAAAAAATCTGGCCTGTGGAACTTCTTTCTGCCAGATGCGGAAACCGGCGAAGGCCTTAAGAATCTGGACTATGCGTACATCGCCGCGGAGCTTGGCAAAAACCCGTTAGCGTCCGAAACACTGAACTGCAGCGCGCCAGACACCGGCAATATGGAAGTGCTCGAACGCGTGGGAACACCTGAACAGAAAGAGCAGTGGCTGAAGCCTTTGCTCAATGGCGAGATCCGCTCCGCGTTCGCGATGACCGAACCTGGCCTGCCCTCCTCCGACGCGAAGAACATCAGCACCAGCGCGGTTCTGGAAGGCGATGAGTGGGTGATCAACGGCGAGAAGTTCTACATCTCAGGCGCCGGCGATCCACGCTGCAAGATCATGATCACGATGGTGAGAACCAGCCCGGATGCGCCGCCTCACAAACAGCAATCTCAGATCCTCGTTCCCATTGATGCCAAGGGCGTCGATATTCTCGGTCCGATGCACGTCTTCGGACACGACGATGCGCCTCATGGCCACATGCACATCCGATTCGACAACGTGCGCGTTCCGAAAGAGAACATGCTGTTGGGCGAGGGCCGAGGTTTCGAGATCTCGCAGGTTCGCCTGGGCCCAGGCCGGATCCATCACTGCATGCGCTCCATTGGTGTTGCTGAGCGAGCACTGGATCTGATGGTCAAGCGAGGCACTTCGCGAGAAGCGTTCGGCCGCCCACTGGCGAAGCTGGGCAAAAACATCGAGGTGATTTCGCGCGCGCGTATCGACATCGAAGCGATGCGCCTGATGGTTTTGAAGGCGGCCAAAGCAATGGACGTTCTCGGCAACGCTGAAGCACGCATCTGGGTGAGCATGATCAAGGCGATGGTTCCGGAGAAGGTCTGCCAGATCATCGACGCAGCTATCCAGATCCACGGCGCCGCTGGCGTATCCCAGTGGACACCTCTTGCCGGCATGTACACCGGCCAGCGTACGCTGCGCCTGGCGGACGGTCCGGATGAGGTACATCACATGGTCGTCGGCCGCGCGGAGCTGCGCAAATACGGCGAGAACATGTAGGCACCCAAGAGTCTGCAAGCGAGAAGCGACCCCGACGTCAGACTCGGGGTCGCCATTTGCGACGTGGGTATCCGATCCAGAGAGATCGCGTCGCTCCACTCCTATCCCCCTCATCACGCTTAGCCGCGCAACTCCTACCCCCAGCATTACGCTTAGCCGCGCAG
>CAYGQC010000055.1:0-20574 GCA_964351875.1 uncultured Pseudomonadales bacterium | reverse complement strand
CCCGCTGAGGGCTCCTTTCTCGCAGCCGGAGAGGGCTCCTTAGCCGCTGAAGGCTCTTTGGTCGAAGCCGCTGACGGCTCCTTACCCGCTGAAGGCTCTTTGCTCGAAGCCGCTGAAGGCTCTATTACCCGCTAAAGGCTTTCGTCAGTAGTGGTGAAAGAGCGCGCGTTTTTTTCTCGGCTAGTGCAGCATGAGTAACCGAGCCGCAGGCGCCTCCTGGGGAGCCTGCGCGCCGGCTAGCGCGGCCGACTCGGCTGTCGCAGCATCTTCCGCAGGCGGGCTCACATCTGTTGGCTCACTCACGGCGAGATCGCGCGCTTTGCTGCTGTCTACTGAAGACTGCAGCTCACGCCACAAGTCCAGTTGCTGGCGTATCTCTCGCTGTCGTCGGCGCTCGGCGATATCGCCAACGTCCAGCTGCAACTCCTGCACGGGCCAGCCGCCACGTCGTTTGAGGATATCCAGGCTCAGGCTGTCACCGCTGTCCGCCGGCTTCAGGCGAACCCGGAGTTCCGCCATGGACGCTTTGCTCTCGGCTTGATCAGGCCGGAACAGCAGACTCAGCGTACCGCCGCTTTTGCTGGCTAATTGCAAACGCCGGGTGTCGCTGGCCTTCAGCTTCTTTTCGTCGAACCAGGCGAGTACTGCTGAGCAGGTGCCGCTTCGACTAGCCTGCTCGACAGCCCACAACGCCTCCGCATGATCCTTGGGGTGAATAAGCAGAATCTTGTCCACATCGATGCCGGCGGCTTTCAGAGCCGGTGCGTAAGGCACAAATGGGGGGTTAACCCAGGCGATCCAGCGCTGCTGTGTGGATAGCTGTCGTAAAGCCGGCGCCAGCAGGCGCAGCTCGCCGATGCCGGCACTGCTGCACAACAACTCCGTCAGGCCAGCCTCTGGCCAACCACCGCCGAGCGACTCATCAAGCTGGCTGAAACCGCTGCTGGTGGTGCTTCGCCCACGATGGTGCAGTTGGCCTGCACGCCACAGATGTGGGTGTTTCAACAGGGCTGCCGAAGCCTGCTTGCTGGCTAGCGTCGTGTCTTGCTGACCGCCGGATTGAAATATCGTCATTGACCGAGCCTCTTATGTTTCTGTCTTCTTGAGCGCTTTTCTTGCGCTTCTCTTGCTGCGCTTCTCTTGCTGCGCTTCTCTTGCTGCGCTTCTCTTGCTGCGCTTCTTTCTGAGCTTCTGGCTGGCTGTGCTGGCCCGTGCTTTTGCTCGTCAAAATAGCTGTATTTATATACAGGGGCCGGAAACGATAGCTGTATAAAAATACAGTTTCAAGTGCTTGCTGAAAATTCTCGGTAGCCCTGCGCCTGGAGCGCCGGTTCCAATCTCGGAAACTGGTACTGTCCTGCGTGTTTCTGAGCTTGCTGCCCATGAGGGTTGTCCGGATTGTTCCGGGCGTGTCGGTAAGCTCTGACGATGCGGTATTGAAACCGCGCTCAAGGATGGCAACAAAACGGCGATGAACGCTGAACAGAACACAATTTCCTGGCGCCTGTATCTGCTGATACCGCTGGTTCTCGGAGCTGTTTTTGTTCTGGTGATCCTGCTTGCCGATACCACCCGCAACGCGATGTTGTTGCTGGTTGAAGTCGTTTTTGCACTTCTAGTGCAGCTGAATATCTCCAGGCTTGGCCGCACGGCTGCGATTCACCTGCTTGTCGCGAGCCTCTGCGTCTACCAACTGATCGTCATGGAGTTGAACCGGGATCTGACACACATCGGGGTGGTGTGGTTTCTGGTGCCGCCGGTTTACGTGGCGCTGTTTGGCCGCAAGCAGCACGTCTTCGTCTGGGGACCGTTGTGTTTGCTTGCTATATTCTGGGTGGCGCACCGGGCACCGCCAGAAGATCTGCTCTGGCAGCACCCGCTCACACTCATCAACCTCAGCGCCGTCAGCATCATGCTGTCCCTGTGCGCCTACTACGTATTGGCGAACCGCGACACTCGAGAGCACTCCATGCGCGAAGCGCTGGCTACAGCCCAATCGGCTGAGCAAGCGCGAGCGAGATTCCTGGCGATCATGAGCCACGAATTGCGAACACCGCTGATGACCATCAGCAATGCCGCCGACTTGCTCGATTCAGATGGTCTTACCGACAAGCAGCGTTCGATGCGCACGGCAATCCGGCAGGGCAGTGATGCGTTGGTAAAGCTGTTTAACCATGTGCTGGATCTGGCGCGCATGGAGGCCGGGCAGTTTGTCCTGCGCGAAGAGCAATTCGATCTGCTGGAGCTGTCCGAAGACGTCTGCCGCTGGATGGTGAATGACGCGGCTTTGCGAGGTAATCGATTGCTACTCGACCTGTCGCCTGAGTTGCCGCGTTACTGGTATGGCGACGCGACGCAGTTGCGTCAGATCCCCGTTAATTTGCTCAGCAACGCGATCAAGAACACCGAGGACGGTTGGCTGCTGGTTCGGCTGCGACAGGAGTCAGCGCCATCCCGGGGCCTCACGGTCGAGGTCAGTGACACAGGCGTTGGCATGTCGAGAGAGCAGCTCGAACAGATTTTCGAACCGTACACCCAACTCAAAGAAGCAGAAGCGGGCAGCGCGGTCGGCGCGCTGGTTGGCAGCGGTCTGGGGCTGTCGATCGTCAAGGCACTGCTGGTCACGATGGGGGGCGATATCGAGACCACGTCCGAGCCCGGCCAGGGCACCAGCTTCAGATTTCGGCTCCCGTTTGAGCAGCGGCTCAGTGAGCGTATCGGCGATCATTTTGCCTTGCCCGAGCGCTGGCGCTCGCAGAAGTCGCTTTGCTCCGTCAATTCGCGTCAGCCCTGGTGTCAGCAGTGGCTGCAAAACTGGCAGGAATACTGGCAGATCAATCTGGCCAGCGAATCAACACGTGAGGTTGCCTTTGATCTTTGGCTGGAAGAGCAGGAACTCCTGTACCTTGTCTATCCGTCAGACTTGTTGACCCTGTTGTTTGCGCGCGTGGATGAGAAGGATGAGGAGGGCACGGGCAGGCAGTAAGCCGAAGGCCTGTCTTCTTCCAGCCGCCTCGCAGGCGGCTATCTCATGCAACGCAGCTACCGGTCCGCGCGCACTGACGGCCGGCCGATGCTGTAGTGGCTGAAGCCAATGCCGCGCATGAGTTCCGGCTCGAACAGGTTGCGACCGTCAAAGATAACCGGCTGCTTGAGCGCGCCGCGCAACCGTTCAAAGTCCGGTGAGCGGAACTGATTCCACTCCGTGATGATGATCAAAGCGCTTGCGCCATCAAGGGTCTCGTCGCGTTGTCCGCATAGCGTCAGATCGTCACGCTCACCATAGATGCGTCTGGCTTCACCCATGGCCGTCGGGTCATAGGCGCGCACCTTGGCACCGTGCTGCCACAGGCTTTCCATCACAGTGCGTGCCGGCGCTTCGCGCATGTCATCCGTGTTGGGTTTGAAGGCCAGGCCCCACAGCGCGAAGGTCAGGCCGTTAAGCTTGCCGTCAAAGTGCTCGATGATCTTTTCCACCAGCACGTTTTTCTGACGCTGATTAACAGCTTCAACCGCGCGAATGATCTCCGCGTCGTAGCCAATTTCGCTGGCGGTGTGGATCAGCGCCTTGACGTCCTTCGGAAAACAGGATCCTCCGTAACCGGCGCCAGGGTAAATGAAATGGTGGCCAATCCGTGGGTCTGAGCCGATACCGCGCCGTACCGCCTCGACATCCGCACCAAGGCGCTCGGCCAGGTTGGCAAACTCGTTCATGAGGCTGATCTTGGTCGCCAGCATCACGTTGGCGGCGTACTTCGTCAGCTCAGCAGAGCGCACGTCCATGTGGACAATCTTGTCGTGGTTGCGATTAAACGGCGCGTACAGGCGATCGAGGAGATCCCTCGACCATTGCTCGCTGCTGCCAATCACCACCCGGTCTGGCTTCATGAAGTCGGCAACTGCCGCGCCTTCCTTGAGAAATTCCGGGTTGGAGACGACGTCGAACTCGACGTCGGCGCCGCGCTTGGCAAGCGCCGCGGTAACCGTTTCGCGCACCTGATCTGCTGTGCCGACCGGCACCGTCGACTTATCGACGATCACCTTGCGGCTGCTCATGTGGGAGCCAATGGTGTCGGCAACCTGGAGAACGTACTTCAGATCTGCCGAGCCATCTTCGTCGGATGGCGTACCGACGGCGATAAAGAGCACTTCGCCGTGCTCGATACCGGAAGCTGCATCGGTCGTGAACTGTAAACGGCCGCTATCGGTGTTGGCTCGGACCATGGATTCCAGGCCTGGCTCAAAGATCGGAATCTCACCTCGAAGCAGGGCGGCAATCTTTTTCTTATCGACATCGACGCACATCACGTCGTTGCCCATTTCGGCGAAACAGGTTCCAGTGACAAGGCCGACATAGCCTGTCCCGAACAAAGTAATTCTCACGTCGTGCTTCCTCGAATCCGTGCGAGTTTAAAGGCGAAGTCTACAAGAGCACTTCCACCAGATATGGGCCAGGCGTCTCAAGACCGCGCTTGAGCGCCGCGACAAACTCATCAGCGCTGCTCACCTGCTCCGCAGGTACGCCCATACCGTGGGCCAGGGACACCCACTCAAGGTTGGGGCGAGACAGATCGAGCATGTCGAATGCCTTCGGCCCCGGGTTGCCGACGCCTACCCGCATCAATTCGACCTGCAGGATGGCGTATTTGCGGTTCGCGAAGATGACCGTGGTCACATCCAGGCCTTCTCGCGCCTGGGTCCATAGCCCTTGCAGGGTGTACATGCCGCTGCCGTCGGCTTGCAGGCAGACGACTTTGCGATCGGGACAGGCGACCGCGGCACCGGTGGCGGCTGGGATACCCATGCCGATTGCACCTCCGGTCAGGTCAAGCCATTCGTGGGGTGCAGCGGTAGCGGTCAGCGGTGGGATGGCGAAGCCCGATGTTGCCGCTTCGTTCATGACAACGGCGTTCTCCGGCAGGAGTGTTGCTACGGCTGCACCAATAGCGGCCAGATCCAGCTTGCCCGATGGCAAGCCTGGAAGCGCGAGGTCGGCGTGCGGCGCGCGCAGCTTATGGGCGGCCAGAGCCTCGGCCAGGTCTTCGACGGCGCTGCAAATGTCGTCGCCAACGCCGGCTAGCGTGTGAACCTCGGTGCTCTCATCGGCCAGTGTGCTGGGCACACCGGGGTAGGCGAAGAACGCAACCGGCGCTTTGGTTCCCACCAGAATCAGGTGTTTGTAGGGAGCAAGGGTCTCGATCGCCTGCTCGGCGAAGTAGGGCAGTCGATCCAGCGGGACGCGACCGGCACCTCGACTCTGACGGGTGAGGAAGGTGTCACCCAACAGCTTGGCGCCGCTATGTTCAGAAATTTTTCCAAGCTCATCCAGAGCCTCGGCGCGGGTCGCGATATCGCCGAGCAGGAAGACGCAGGGCTCGCCACTGCGCAGGACCCGCGCGACTTTGTCTACCTGCTCACCCGAGACAGGCGCTCGGGTGGGTAGCGGGTTAGGTTTGGCCGTTACTCCGGTCTCGGTCCAGGCTGTGTCCGCCGGCAAGATGAGAGACGCAATCTGACCGGGGGGCTGCATGGAGGCCGTCACGGCATCGGCGGCGGCACCCGCGAGTTCGTCAGCGCTGGTGCACGTCTTGATCCAACCGGAGACCGGCTCGGCAAAGCCGTTGATGTCAGATGTGAGGGGGGCATCGAGCTCGCGGTGGTAGGTGGCGTGCTCACCGATCAGATTGATGACCGGAGAGTGTGCGCGCCGTGCGTTGTGCAGATTGGCCAGGCCGTTGGCGAGTCCAGGGCCAAGATGCAGGAGCGTACAGGCGGGCTTGTCGGCCATGCGTGCGTAGCCGTCAGCGGCACCGGTCACTACGCCTTCGAACAGCCCAAGTATCGAGCGCATGCCCTGCTGTTGATCGATCGCCGCGACGAAGTGCATTTCAGACGTGCCTGGATTCGTGAAGCAGGTGTCCACGCCAGCGTCGACCAGGGTTTGCAGCAGTCGGGTCGCCCCGTTCGCCGATGGGCCGCTGTCGTTGGTCGTATCTACACTGCTGCTCATCAGAGTTCCTTTTCTCACCACTTCCATTGCCGAGCCAATCACACCAAGTTCCCGGTGAAGCGGGAAGACCTGGCTGCGTCGAATGCGTGGCTGCGTCGAATGCGGCGGCATTATGCGATGCACAGGCTACATTGCAATTGGGCCTTGATGCAGTAGTCTGCCGACAGAACCCCGCGGCGCTTTCGCGATTTGTATGTCGTCATCAATACCAAACCCTACAGACCAGGTGTGACCTTTTTCTATGTCCTACGATTTTGATCTATTTGTCATCGGCGCTGGTTCCGGCGGGGTCCGCGCCTCCCGGATGGCAGCAAGCTTCGGTGCGCGCGTTGCGGTAGCTGAGAGCACCTATCTGGGTGGCACCTGCGTCAATGTTGGTTGCGTACCCAAGAAGCTTTTTGTTTACGGATCGCACTATGCCCATGATGTGCAGGATTCGGCTGCCTATGGCTGGGACGCACAGGTCAACGGATTCGACTGGCCCACTCTGCGGGACAACAAAAGCCGTGAGATCGAGCGTCTTAACGGCATCTACCGAACCTTGCTGGATAATGCCGGCGTTACTCTCTTTGAAGGCAGGGCGGTGTTGCTCGACGGCCATACGCTCGAGATCAACGGCAAGACAATCACCTCTGAACGCATTCTGATCGCGACGGGCTCTCGGCCCTCCCGCCCGGATTTCCCGGGTAGTGAACACGTTATCGTCAGCGATGATGCTTTTTACCTTCCGGAGTTTCCCAAGCGCATGATGATTCTCGGCGCCGGCTACATTGCCGTTGAGTTCGCCGGCATCTTCAATGGCCTTGGAGCGGAGGTTGATCTGATCTATCGCGGCGACCTACCGCTGCGAGGCTTCGATGACGGCATTCGCCGGTTTGTACTGGAGGAGATTCGCAAGCAGGGGATACGGGTACATCTCAATACGGATGTCGACTCGGTTGAGCGCACGGATAGCGGCGACAGCGTGCAGTTGAGCACCGGCGAGACAATCGATGTGGACTTTGTCATGGCCGCCATCGGTCGCCGTCCGAACACGGAAAATCTCGGCCTTGAGGCGGCAGGTGTGAAGCTGTCCGAGGGTAACGCGGTGATTGTCGATGACGATTTTCAGACGTCTGTTCCTGGCATCTATGCCATTGGCGATGTCATCGACCGATTTCAACTGACCCCAGTCGCGATTGCAGAGGCCATGGTGCTGACCGCCAATCTGTATAACGGCGAAGCGCGCAGCATGGATTACGAGAACATCGCAACCGCCGTTTTCTGCCAACC
The DNA here is from genome assembly GCA_964351875.1 of uncultured Pseudomonadales bacterium. Lineage (GTDB taxonomy): Bacteria > Pseudomonadota > Gammaproteobacteria > Pseudomonadales > Azotimanducaceae > JANSWO01. The sequence continues at coordinate 13,292 of CAYGQC010000055.1, read as the reverse complement.
CAACATTGGCACGTGTGGGCTAACCGAAGAAGAAGCGGCGTCCAGGTTCGAGATAGACGTCTATGAGTCCACATTCAAGCCGATGAAACACACCCTTACGGGGCGTGATGAGCGGACGATGATGAAACTCATTGTGCGCAGAGCTGATGATCGAGTAGTCGGCATCCACATGGCCGGGCCGGACGCGGGAGAGATCATTCAGGGGATGGCGGTGGCGCTGCAGTCCGGGGCTACCAAAGCACATTTCGACAGTACGGTCGGCATACATCCAACCGCTGCGGAAGAGTTTGTCACCATGCGGGAGAAGCGCGCATGAAGCGTATTGTCAACGGCCTCGTTCTGATTGGCTCGGCTCTATCGATTGTCTTCTCCAGTGGCAGCGCAATCGGCGCCGATCGAGAAAACGATTCGCACGCCCGTAATGTCATCGTCTTTATCGGCGATGGAATGGGCATCTCAACCATCACGGCGGCGAGGATTTTTGAAGGCCAGTTGCGGGGCGAACCCGGAGAAGAGAATTCGCTTTCCTTCGAACGCTTTGAAAACGTTGCGCTGGTCAAAACATACAACACCAACGCCCAGGTACCTGACTCGGCCGGCACGATGAGCGCGATCATGACCGGTGTGAAAACGAAGATGGGTGTCTTCGGCGTCGATGACCAGGCCGCTCGGGGTATCTGCCAGTCGCAGCAGAAAGCGCTCGTGAAAACGTTGCTAGAAGCGGCGGAAGAGAATGGCTATGCCACAGGCGTCGTCTCCACGGCGACGCTCACACATGCCACGCCAGGCGCGACCTATGCGCATACCGTCGATCGTGATTGGGAGGCTGACAGCGATATGTCCGCCGCCGCGAAACAGGCTGGCTGCATTGATATCGCGCGGCAGTTCGTCGAGATGCCGTACGGCGACGGCGTTGATATCGCGCTGGCTGGCGGTCGCGCGAAGTTTCTGCCGAAAGAGATGATCGATCCGGAATATCCGGACGTCCGCGGAGCGCGCGACGACGGCTTGGACCTAACGCGACAATGGCAGGCAGCCGCTCCGGATCGAGCGTTCGTCTGGAACGCAGCCCAGCTCAAGCAGAGCGATGCTCGGCAGATTCTCGGGTTGTTTGAACCCTCGCACATGCGCTTTGAAGCAGAACGGGGAGATGACCCGGGCGGCGAGCCGTCTCTGGCCGAGCTGACGCGGCGTGCGATTCGCCACTTGCAGAACCATCCTGACGGCGCACGTCGAGGGTTCTTCCTGATGGTTGAGGCGGGCCGCATAGATCACGCACATCATTTCGGTAATGCCTATAGGGCGCTGACGGACACCGTTGCGCTATCGGATGCCGTCGCCGTGGCGCAGGAGATGACCAGCACGTCAGACACGTTGACGCTCGTGACAGCAGATCACTCGCACACGCTGACCATCGCCGGCTATCCGGGCCGTGGAAATCCCATACTGGGCAAGGTGGCCGTGCCGAGTGGCGCACTGATGAAAGACAGCCAGGGCCAGCCCTATACCACGCTCGGCTATGCCAATGGCCCAGGCCACCGCAATCCAGCGCAGGAGTTGACGGATGTGGACACCACCGCCCGCGACTATCAGCAACACGCCGGAATTCCGATGCCAGTAGAAACCCACGCTGGCGAAGATGTCGCCGCCTTTGCCACTGGCCCAGGCAGCGCCGCGCTGCGTGGAGTCATCGAGCAGAACGAGCTTTTCTTTATCGTGAACCGAGCGGCTGGCGGCTTTGAGGCGAAAGACTGATGGATGTGTTTACTGACAGTCTGAACCTGCTGGATTCGCTGCTGGGCAGCGCGGTCTACTTTCCGTTTCTCCTGTTGGGTGTGGGTTTGTTCTTCACCCTCTATCTGGGCTTTCCCCAGATCCGCTTCTTCCGGCATGCGTTCTCGGTACTGCGCGGCCGCAACAACGACGACAAGCAGCCCGGTGATACCAGCCATTTCGAAGCGCTGTCGACGGCGCTGTCGGGCACCGTTGGCACGGGCAACCTGGGCGGCGTTGCCTTTGCGATATTCCTGGGCGGTCCGGCGGCGCTGTTCTGGATGTGGATGACCGCGTTTGTCGGCATGACCACCAAGTACGTCGAGGTCAGCCTGTCGCACAAATATCGGGTGAAAGACGACAAAGGCGAGATGGCTGGCGGTCCGATGTATTTCATGGAGCGGCGTCTAAACATGAAGTGGCTGGCGGTGCTGTTTGCGCTCGCCACGGTCATCAGTTCCTTCGGCACCGGCTCGCTTCCGCAAAGCAATAACATGGCCGCGGGTATCGAGGCATCGTTTGGGCTGCCGACGTGGATGACCGGTGGCGCGCTGGCGCTACTCCTGGGCGCGGTGATCCTCGGCGGTATTCACCGAATTGCGTACGTTGCGGCGCGAATCGTTCCGGCAATGGGCGTTCTCTATGCGGTCGCTGCACTGGCGGTATTGATGTCGAACCTCGGCGAGGTCGGACCAGCCTTCATCTCTGTGTTCGAGGGCGCATTCACCGGTAGCGCGGCAGCAGGCGGCTTCCTCGGCGCCAGTTTCGCCTACGCATTCAATCGGGGCGTGAATCGCGGCCTGTTCTCGAATGAAGCAGGCCAGGGCAGCGCGCCCATCGCCCACGCATCCGCTCGAACGGACGAACCGGTATCTGAAGGCATGGTGTCGATACTGGAGCCCTTTATCGACACGATCATCATCTGCACGCTGACCGGCGTCGTTATCCTGTCATCCGGCGTGTGGAACGAGAAATTTGACAACGAGTTTCAGCCCTTTGATACCCAGATTGTCGCGGGCGTATATTCCGAGGCGGATCCTGTGCAGGTGGCGCAACTGTCAGCGCACCTCGACCTGTCGCCGCCAGAAAATAATCCTGTGGTCGCGTTCGAGGGCCAGATCGAGGTTGTGGCCGGCCAGATAACAGCGGGTAGCTACACCGTGCTCCACAATCGTTCAATTGCGGAGAACGTGACGATAGCTAGCGGCGATGGCGAGCCGTTCACCGGTTCGTTGATGATCGCTGGGGGCACGCCCGTGGATTCGTCGCTTGTGCTGAGGGGCGAGTCGTTGCTGCACTCGGTGCCGCTGACGCGGGAAGCCTTCAAACGCAGTTTCTTCGGAGAGTTTGGCGGCGATGCGGTGACTGTTGCTCTGGTCCTGTTTGCGTTCTCGACGGCGCTCGCCTGGTCTTACTATGGCGATCGTGCGATGACGTATCTCTTCGGGGCACGCTCTGTGCTGCCGTATCGTATCGCCTATGTCATCGGCTTTTTTCTGGCGGCGATAGTTGATACCTCGCTCGTGTGGCTGATTTCCGCGATAACGATTGCGCTCATGACGTTGCCAAACTTGTTTGGTATCTGCCTGCTCGCTCGCGAGATCAAAGAAGACACGAAGCAATACTGGCAGCAGCATCGCCGTTGAGGCGAGCATTGGCAGAATGCCTGCATGCCGGGTTTCGTCGGCACGGGTGTCGGGTATAGTGCACAGGCGCCTTCTTGGGCGTTCGCGAATCGATCTACTACTGAGGGGGAAGGCATGCCGTTGCGTGTGACGTTTGATCTGGAAGATGCGGACCTTCGCTACTTCCGAAAGCTGATGAAGAAAGCTCGCGACAGCGTGAGCGCCGGTGATGAGCAGACTGTCATCAAGCAGGCCGCTGCCGTCATTGAAGAGATAAAGGGTGCTTCCGTACCCGCGTTTGTGCGTTCTCGGATCGAGCGTTTGCAGTCGCTTGTCGACATGTTGCAGGACGAAGAGTGGGCGCTTGCGGCGAAAGAGCGCGGCAATGTACTTGCTGCACTCAAATACTTCGCCGATCCGGCTGATCTGATTCCGGACGACATTCCGGTGCTCGGATATATCGACGACGCCATCATGGTCGAGCTGGTGGTCAAAGACCTTCAGCATGAGATGGAGGCGTTTGACGATTTCTGCCGCTATCGCAAAGAGGAGGCGTCGCGTAATCGCAACTCGAATATCTCTCGGCAGCAGTACCTCGACGTGAAGCGACGTGAATTGCAGTCGCGTATGCGTCGTCGCCGTTCGGGTCGTCGTGTCGGTCGCGGTGCTGGCTCACGGCCGAGATTCCGTCTGTTCTAGCCTGTTTTTTAAAAGCACTGCCGGACCCGGTGTCCAGATGCCGTTGCGTCTGCGTTTGGCAGGCTTCGGCTCCGGCTGCTGAGTCAGCGGGTCGGCAGACGCCGACGCCTGTCGACTGCTTAGCCTCGGGCCGAGCTTGCTCACCGCGAGCTCCGGACTTTAGAGGTCGGAAGTGTCGGAAGTGTCGGAAGTGTCGGAATTGACGGAAGTGCCGGAAGCGTCTGAAGTCGAGGAAGTGTCTGAAGTAGAGGATGAGTCCGCGGGGCGATCTGCGTTTGCCCCGCCAGCGTGTGCCCAGCACCCGTCTTGGGTGCTGGTTGGCCCGACACTACCTACCCTACCTATACCCTACCTACCGTTCGAGGATATCTGACAGGCCTCGCAGAGAGCCATGTTGGTTGGTCGCTGGCTGGCCATCAACAGTGTGGCCAACGCATCCTCGGCGTGCGCCGCATAGCGAGCGACACCGGAATCAATGCCAGCTCTGCTCAATAGCGATGAGCCTATGTCGATTCCGCCCATTTGATCGACGAGTTGCGCGAGCAATTGCTCCTGGGGTGTGAGCTGGCGTTTCACGTGCAACACCTCGAAGTCATCACCAAGTTCGGCGATTTCCGCTGCCACTGCAATTGCTTCCGGCAGTCCGCCCAGGCTATCCACCAGGCCCAGCTCCAAAGCTCGCTCGCCGAGCCAGACCCGGCCCTGAGCTATCTCATCAACCGCCTCCGGTGTCATGTCGCGTCCCCTGGCGACCAGGTTTAGAAATCGCTGATAGCCGTGTTCGACACTGCTTTGCAGGACGCTTGCAAACTCTTCGGTCATCGGCGAGAGCAAGCTCTGGGAGCCCGTGAGCGGGGTGGTGCCGACGCCATCAATCTCGATACCAATGCTGCTGGCTGATTCATTCAGTGTGGGAACGATGCTGAAGATGCCGATAGAGCCTGTCACGGTCGAAGGCGAGGCGACGATGTGGTCACTGGTGGCTGATATCCAGTAGCCGCCTGAGGCCGATGTGCCGGCGTAGGATGCGACAACCGGTGTTCCGGCCAACTGAACCAGTTCGATTTCCTGGCGAATCAGCTCGCTGGCCAGAACGCTGCCTCCGGGCGAGTCGATACGCAGAACCAGTGACTTGACGTTTTCGTCATCTCGCACCTGGCGAATGAGCTCAATCACGCTGTCCGCGCCCATCAGGCCTGGACCATCGATGCCGCCCATAATCGTCCCGGTCGCGGTGATCACCGCAACCTTGTCGCTGTTCGAAGGAAGCTCTGGCCGATTGGTTGCGGCCAGATAGTCCGCCATGGAGATGCCGGAGAACCCGGAGCTGTCGTCATCAGACGCGCCCACGCGGTCGGCGACCCGCCGCCCGAACTGGTCCGGCGTCATCAGTTCGTCAGCAAGTCTTGCCTCGATGTCTGCGCGTGCCATATCGCCGTCGGCAGCGCTAATCAGCGTCGGGAATGTCTGCGCATAGGTATTGACGGATTCGGTGCTGAGTGAGCGATTGCTGCTGATCCGCTCGAGCGCTTGCTGCCACAAACCCGCGACCATCTCGGAAAAGTTCTGCCTCGCGGCCGCCGACATGTCCTCTCGGGTAAAGGGTTCAACGGCGGCTTTGTAGGTGCCGACACGGAAAACGTTGACGTTGACCTTGAGCCGATCAAGCAATCCCTTGAGGTATGGCTGATAGACCCCGAAGCCTTCCAGCATTACCCCACCCATCGGGTGCAGGAATACCGCATCAGCGGCGCTGGCGAGCTGATATTGCTGCTGGGCGTAGAAACTACCGTAGGCCAGAACCTGTTTGTCCTCGGCTTTGAATGCCTTAAGTGCTGCCTCGATCGCGGCGATCTGGGTTGAGTTGATGCCCGCGAGCTGATCGAGTTTCAGTACGATCGTGTCGATTCGGTCGTCGTCGCTTGCGCGTTTGATTGCGGTCAGCACATCGCCCAGCGTCGTTTCCAGGAGCGCGGAACCGCCAGTCAGCAGGCTGATCGGATCGCGCACGCTTGCCTTTTCCACGATAACCCCTGTCGGTGCGAGCACGAGGGCGGCGCTATCGGGAACGCGCACCGCGTCCGATGGTGCGAACAGGACCGACAGTACAATGACGATGAATATCAGAAATATGATGTTGGCGGTTGCCGTTCGGGCAAACGTAAATGCCCGACCTACCGCTCGAAAGAATCCTCTCACTGGCGCTGCCTTTTTTGTGTTGATAGCCACCGGCCCAGCGGAACGTCGAACTTCTCGCGAGAGAAGGGCGACTCATACGCGCGGGTGCGCCGGGTTTGCCGAAGCGGGTAGCATGTCAGTGTCGCGTTGGCGGCTCAACTCGGTCGTCGCAATGGCATGACCGTTGTTGCGTCGATCGAGTCGACGCCGCCAGCTTCATTAATGTCACCAGCGCAGCGAGTCTGCTTTGATGGTCTGTAACGCGATGCACAAGAAAGACGACCCCGTGAGAACCCCCCCGCTGTGGACCTGGTCAGATGCCTGCCAGACCCTCGATTTGCCGGTGACGAATGGTCCCGACATTCTCGGGTTCTGCATCGATTCTCGAAGAGTTGCCAAGGGCGATCTCTTTGTCGCTGTTCCGGCCGATCTGGGGGGGCGTTTCAACACGCCCGCGAGCGCGAGGGATGGTCACGATTACGTCGATCTGGCTCTGGCGGCTGGTGCCGCCGGCGCCCTGGTTTCAATCTCCGGCCTTGAGAGGCTCTCCCAAGACACAAGACGGGAGCGACTGTTGGCCGCTGCCGACAGCATCGATGCCTTATGGACGCTCGGTCGGGCAGGGCGCGCGCGCGTCCTGGAGCAGACGTTCGCCATCACTGGCAGTAGCGGCAAGACGACAGCAAAGGAATTTCTGGCGGCGGCACTCGAACCACTGGGCACGACTCATCGCTCAGCCGCGAGCTTGAACAACCACCTGGGAGTTCCCTTGACGTTGGCGGCGATTCCCCGCGACACGCGGTTTGCCGTGGTCGAGATCGGGACTAATCATCCGGGCGAGATTGGCCCTCTGTCCGAACTTGCTCGCCCGACAGTCTCGATGCTCCTGAATGTTCAGCGTGCGCACATTGGAAACTTTGCAGGCATCGACGATCTTAGAAAAGAAAAAGTATCTATTATCAATGGCTTGAAGAAAGGTTTTCCCTTAGTGGTTCACGATGAGGTTGCCGCGAGCGGACTGCCAGAGGGAATCGAACCCGTGCTCTTCGGTGAGAGTCGTGGTGCGCGCGTTCGATGTCTGGGGATGTCCGGCGATCGCATGAGCCTATCGGTTGATGGCCGCCAGGTGGAGGCAAGGGTTCCGGGTGGAGGTCGTCACCGGGGCGCTACAGTGGCTGCCGTTGTGGCAGCGCTACTTGCGGCTGACCTGCCCGTCGATTCTGCACTGAGTCTGCCGGCTGCTCTGGTTCCCGCAGGTCGGGGGAGTCGTGCCGAGGTTCGAGGCGTCACGGTGGTGGACGATAGCTACAACGCCAACCCCGATAGCATGGCAGCGGCGCTGGCCAGTCTGGCAGATGAACGTGGAGCCCAGCGTCGAATCGCGATCGTCGGGGACATGCTTGAGCTGGGTGAGATGAGCGAAGAAGCTCATCGTGGTCTGGCGGCTGCGGTACCCGCCGGCGTTGAGGTGATCGGCGTCGGTGCAGAAATGCGTGCGCTACTAGACGCGCTACCCGTAGGCCAGCGCTTGGGTTGGTTTGCGCAGGCTAGGGACATCGACAGCGAAGCCTTTGCGGCGTCCCTGGCGTCTGGTGATCTCGTGTTGGTAAAAGGCTCTAACCTGATTTTCTGGACGTCAGGCTGGACGCAGGATTTGCGTGAAGCGCTTGCAGCCGTATCCCGTTAGTGGGTTACCGGCTGCTGTGGGAAGCCGAACGGCTCGTGCTGGTGCTTGAGTTGCTTGTCCAGGTCCAAATCGATAGCGGCTTCGATGATGGCGCGAGCCTCATCGCTTAAGCCGCTGAGCCAGCTTGTGGCTTCTTCGAGTGTGAATTCGGTTGTTGGGTGTTCTTGCAGTCTGGTCGGCATAGTTCTTACCAGGGTTGGGTGTTTGGGCAGGGGTGTTCGTCTGCTGGGGTTCTGATGCCGCTCTCTCGGGATTTGTATCTGGTCAATTTTTCAATTTGCTCGCTCTGCGAGCGAATTGAGAACTTGACCTTAAAAAGTGCCCGGATCACTGGGGGGAGATCACCGGGCTAGTTCCGTTAGGAGTCACACATGTAGGGTGGTTACCCACCCCTGTCGTCATCGTGTTCGTTGGGGGAGGGGGGAGATCACGATGGCGACAACTTCAGTTAAGCAAAGAATTCTGATTTCGCCAGTGATCTGGTTCCCGAATTTGCCCCTCGATATCTCTGAAAGGTCTGTAGGCAGCTGAGAGAATGGGGTCAGAGTCAGGTGCCAGGTCCAAAGTAGCCACAAAGTAACCAGATGCTCGCTAGTCACCGAGGACCTGCTTGGACCTGGCACCTGACTCTCACCCCGGGTACCTGACCCCGGGTACCTACCTGCATGATATCGAACGATATTTCGACTAATTGAGACGAGATTCGCGGTTTTGGTGGAATCTGGTGGGCATGTCATACTGATCCATTAGTTTTGCCTATGGGTGCCCGCGCGCATGATTAGCGACCGCTACGGCCGCAGCTTCTCGAACCTGCGCATCTCGCTGACCGCTGCGTGCAACTACGCGTGCACGTATTGCGTTCCAGACGGGAAGCGGCTGATGCCCGCTCGATCCGAGCTCGAGGCTGGCGAGGTTCTGCGCGCGGTGGATCTGCTGATCGAGACGACTGGCATCAGCAAGGTCCGCCTTACTGGCGGTGAGCCGCTGCTTTCCCCCAAGTTTGACGATCTCCTGCCCGGCCTCATGCAGCGCTCGCTGAGTGACGTATCGCTAACGACCAACGGTCAGCTCCTGGAGAGGAAGGCGGATCTGATCATCGACAGCGGTCTCAAGCGGATCAACGTAAGCCTCGATACCCTGGATGCAGACCGGTTTCGCGCGATCGCGCGCAGCGGCGACCTTGCCACGGTCCAGCGCGGCATCGATCGAATGCTCGACGCCGGCCTGAAGGTGAAGCTCAACATGGTGCCGCTGCGCAGCGCCAATCGCGACCAGGTTCTCCCAATGTTGGAGTACGCCCTGGAGCGTGGCATGGAACTGCGCTACATCGAGTTGATGAAGATGGGCCACTTGAAACACGATCCGCGTTTTGAGCGTGACTTCTTAGGCATGGACGAGCTGCTGGAGCTGATCAGTGCTCGCCATGCGTTTACGCGCACCGATGCGCCGTTCGACTCGACAGCGGTGCGCTTCGCCGTCGAGTCCGGCGGCAACTTCGGGATCATTGCCAACGAAAGCGAGCCTTTTTGCTCGTCCTGCACCCGGCTGCGCTTGTCGTCCAACGGCCGGTTGTATGGGTGCCTGTCCAGCGCCGTCAGTCACGACGTCCGTCCGCTTCTATCGCTGGATGACAAATCCGCGAGCGACAGTCTGAAAGACATCCTCGGCCTTGCGCTTGCAGACAAGCAGCCGCTGCACTTTACCGGCGAGGTAACTGTGATGAAATTTATCGGCGGCTGAAGGCTCTAGCGGCCGGGCTGCAACCGGCAAATCCTGGCTCTCTTCCTATACTCCCGAAAGAAGCCGCACGGCGGTGGTTACGGGAGTTTTCCATGCTTGCTAATCGAATCTCTTGCACGCGCTGCGGTCTTTGCTCGTGGATCGGGGCTCTTGTGCTCGCTCTGAGCTTGCCTGTCATCAGTGGCTGCACCATTGAGCGCCTCAAAGCGGGATCGGGAGACACGCTGGAAGCGTTGGATCTGCGAAGCGGAATCGCCGTGTCTCGTAATCGGGGCTTTCGCTTGTCGCCAACGACCCCGGTGTTTCTACAGCATCGGCGACACAGTGACCCCGCCGAGCTCGACGTTGCCCAGGCAGGTCTGTCCCGAGTTTTCTATTCGGTGAGCCCCGCAGATCCTGATGCCTTGCCCGCGATGGGTTTGCTGATGGTCCTCGATCCGCCGAGACCGGACGAGCCTGCAACGAGCAGCTTTCGAGTACGTTTATTGCCCATTGAACACCTGCTGCCGCGACTGGCGCCGAGCGCGACCTATCGTGTTCACCTGCTTGATCTCGCAGCCGACCAGATTATCGATGTTGTGGAATTGACCATTGATCCCGCGGCGTATCGCCGGGAGAGCGCAATGCGTGTGGTGCTCGAACAAGGCTTCGAGCGTTTTGGCCACGCTCTGATTTCCCCAAATGATGCCTGATCAGGTTTGATCGACGTTTCACCTGCGTCGCGCTAGGGTGCGGGCATGGATTCGAAGTCCCCGCAAGACAGCCCAGAAGAATCGAGCACGCTAAGCCTGTTGTTTGCGCGTCTGGAGCGTGAGCAGGCAGGCAAGAAGCTGCCGCCGGTGCACGCCTGGCATCCGGAACGTAGCGGCAGAATAGATATTCGCATTGCCAGCGATGGCCGCTGGTATCACGAGGGTGGTGAGATCAAGCGCGACGCCATGGTGCGTCTGTTTTCGACGATTCTGCGCCGCGATCCCGATGGTTACGTTCTGGTGACGCCGGCCGAGCGCCTGTTAATCGAGGTGGAAGATGCTCCGTTCGTCGCCATTGATATGGTGCCTCAAGGGTCTGGTGACGCGCAGGAGTTACTCTTCACGACGAACGTCGGCGAGCACGTCGTTGCATCGGAAGAGCACGCGCTGTTTCTCAGTGACGGCAAGCCGTACCTGCACGTGCGCAATGGCTTGAATGCCCTCATTGCCCGCAGCGTTTATTACCGCCTGGCTGAGCTGGTGTGCATGGACGCTGAAGGCGACGCTGCGGCATTTGTCATCAGTCGCGGCACGCGGTTCCCACTCGACTGACGAGGCGCCACCTCCAGGCGGGGAGCCTGAAGATGGCGCACGAACAAAAGCCTGGGCTTTACATGTTCGGGTAATTCGGGCCGCCGGCGCCCTCAGGTGCTACCCAGGTAATATTCTGCGCGGGATCTTTGATGTCGCAGGTTTTGCAGTGCACGCAGTTCTGCGCGTTGATCTGAAAGCGTGGTCCGCTACCCGGCTCGTCAATCACCTCGTAGACGCCGGCCGGGCAGTAGCGCTGCGCGGGCTCGTCATACATCGGCAGGTTCTTCCCAATCGGAATGCTCGGGTCGGACAGCACCAGGTGACAGGGCTGATCCTCTTCGTGATTCGTATTCGACAGGAATACGCTGGTCAGCTTGTCGAATGACAGCACGCCGTCGGGTTTCGGGTAGGTGATCTTCTTGCTTGACGAGGCCAATTTCAGCGTCGCGTAGTCCGGCGTCGGGTCGGACATCGTGAACGGCAGATTGCCTTTGAAAATCTTCTGATCGATGAACTGGAATGGCGACATCATGAGGACGCCGAACTTGTGGATCGCCGGGCCGGTGTTGCGCGCTCGATACAGCTCATCAAACAGCCACGAAGCTTTGAATTTCTCAGGGTATCCGGTGACTTCATCAGCGCCGGCGCCGTCAGCAGCAATGTGTTCGAACGTTGCCTCTGCTGCCAGCATTCCGGATTTCATTGCCGTATGACTGCCCTTGATCTTGAGCATGTTCAGGAAGCCGGCGTCATCGCCGATCAGCATGCCGCCCGGGAACGTCAGCTCGGGCAGTGCTTGCAAGCCGCCCTTTACGATTGCGCGCGCGCCGTAAGACACGCGCTTGCCGCCTGTAAGCGTCTCGCTGACGAGCGGGTGATGCTTGTAGCGCTGGAACTCATCGAACGGGCTAACGTGCGGGTTCTTGTAGCCCAGATCAACGATGAGGCCGACAGCAACCTGGCCGCCTTCGAGATGGTAGAGATACGAGCCGCTGAAACCGTCACGCCCGAAACCCATCGGCCAGCCCATCGTGTGCACAACCTTGCCGGGGATGTGCTTCTCCGGGTCGATGTCCCAAAGCTCCTTGAAGCCGATGGCGTAGTGTTGAGGACCGGCGTCTTTGTCCAGCTCGAATTTCTCGATGAGCTGCTTGCCTAGATGGCCTCGGCAGCCTTCGGCGAAGAGGGTGTATTTGGCCCGCAACTCGTAGCCCGGAGTGAACGTGCCTTTCTGCTCGCCCCCTGCTGAGATACCCATGTGCCCCGTGGCGATGCCGGCAACGGAGCCGTCCTCGTTGTAGAGGACTTCGGAGGCGGCAAAGCCAGGGAAAATGTTGACGCCCATCGCCTCGGCCTGCTCGCCAAGCCAGCGACAGAAGTTGCCGAGGCTCAACGCGTAGTTGCCGGTATTGTGGCTATCGGCGGGGAGCATCCAGGGCGAGATCTTGATGCGATTCGTATCGTTGACCAGGAAATAGTAGTCGTCGTGAGTGACAGGGTTGTTCAGCGGTGCGCCGCGTTCAGCCCAATCGGGGAACAGCTCATTCAGCGCTCTCGGCTCGAAGACGGCTCCGGAGAGAATGTGCGCACCGATCTCGGAGCCTTTCTCAACCAGGCAAACGCTGATTTCGGTGCCGGAGCTTTCTGCCAGTTGCATTAAACGGCAAGCGCTCGCAAGGCCGGCTGGGCCTCCACCTACTATAACTACGTCAAACTCCATCGATTCGCGTTCCACAATGTCCCTCGCTGTTCCGTCGGTCTTCTATGCTTTGTTCTAGCCTGGACTGCCAGGAGGCAGGCCTCGGCGTGTTGGTTCGTTGGCAGCGCTTCGGCTGCTAGCCGCGAAGTATAGCCCAAGGCCTTACATTGCTGCACTGCAACAGCTTGACCTGTCCGTACAGTGACGCGAGAATGTCGCGCCGCGATTTCAGCCCTCGTCGGCCGGTCAGGTTCGCGCTCGGCTGCAGAGTAGCGAGGCAGAGTAGCGAGGCAGAGGAGCGAGGCAGAGGAGCTAAGGCGACAGACGAGGTCGCTCGAAGAAGCGAGACTGAACAGAAGCTCGACTGAAGCTGGGCAGAGGCCGGGTTAGTTGCGACCAGCCAACTACTAACGCTGCCGGGGACGCGCGAGCAGTATGCGCATTCGATGGCTGAGACGAATTATTCACTGATAGGGCGCTTTTATGGCGCTAACAGAGAGGTCCAATGAAGGTACTTGTGCCGGTTAAGCGCGTCGTCGACGCTAACGTAAAGGTTCGGGTCAAGCCCGATAACTCGGGCGTCGATTTGAACAACGTCAAGATGG
>CAYGQC010000054.1:0-20922 GCA_964351875.1 uncultured Pseudomonadales bacterium | reverse complement strand
GCCGTCGCCGATCTCGCGCGGGCGGTGAGTTTCTATCAGGATCTGTTGCTGAACCTGTAAGGCCGTGCCGGCTCGCGGCCGGCCATATCTGACGCAGCCGCTCTGAGCATGCAGGAGTTAATCAGAGGTTCCCTAGACTTTCTTCCAGGTGTTCTCTTCGGTGAGCCTGGGCCATACGCCGCGCCGCGTAGACTCATCGGCCGGGTATTTGCCGATCTCCATTCGCGCGACGGTGCGGCGGTGAACTTCATCCGGGCCGTCAGCCAGCCGCAGCGTGCGCATGGATGCGTACATCTTGGCCAGTGGGAACACCTGGGAGACGCCGGCGCCGCCGTGCATCTGAATGGCGTCGTCGATGATCTTGGCCGCGATGTTTGGCACTGCCACCTTGATCTGGGCAATCTCGCTACGAGCGATCTTGTTGCCGACGGTATCCATCATGTACGCCGCCTTGAGCGTCAGCAGGCGACCCATCTCCAGGTTGATTCGAGCATCGGCAATCTTGTCGTAGTTGCCACCCAGCTCGATGATGGGCTTGCCGAAGGCTTCCCGCGCGCTGGCACGCTTGCACATGAGTTCGATTGCGCGTTCGGCAACGCCAATCGAGCGCATGCAGTGGTGAATACGGCCCGGCCCGAGGCGGCCCTGGGCGATCTCGAAACCGCGGCCTGAGCCCAGAATGATGCTGTCCTTGGGCACGCGAACGTTCGTGAAACGCACATGGCCGTGGCCATGGGGAGCATCGTCGTAGCCGAAGACGTGCATCATCTTCAGGATTTCAACACCCTCGGCATCAACGGGTACGAGTATCTGGGACTGGCGGGAGTGCCGCGGCGCATCCGGTTCCGTCACGCACATGACGATCATGACTTTGCAGCGTGGATCGCCGATACCGGACGTCCACCACTTCTCGCCATTGAGCACCCACTCATCGCCATCGAGGACAGCCTCGCAGCTGATATTGGTGGCGTCACTGGAGGCAACCAGGGGTTCGGTCATCGCAAACGCGGAGCGAATCGACCCATCCAGCAGGGGCTGCAGCCAGCGTTCTTTCTGTTCTTCGCTGCCGTAGCGCTCGATCACTTCCATGTTGCCGGTATCCGGTGCCGCACAGTTCATGGCTTCGCTGGATAAGGGGTAACGACCAAGAATCTCGGCAATGTGGGCGTAGTCGACGTTGTTGAGACCGGCGCCGCGTTCGGATTCAGGCAGGAAGAAATTCCACAGTCCTCGCGCTTTAGCGGCCTCTTTCATGTCCTCCATGGCCTGGGTCTCTGTCCAGCGGCCGCCGGCGTCTACCTGCTCGGCGAAGGCTTGCTCATTGGGAACAACCCATTCCTCGATGTAACGTTTGATGTCGTCGATGAGCGGTTTGACGCGATCCGAAATACCCAGATCCATAGATTTCTCCCCAGGGGTGTCGCAGGTGATGCGAAAAGTGGTGTGATAGCCGTCTGCCCGAGTCTAAACCAGCCGAACTAGCACCGCCCATTGGGATAATCCCCTATCAGCGTGTCGCCGGAACGGCAGCGGGCGCGTTTCACTTTTGCAGCCCAGGAGATTCCCCACGATGTATGGCCAGGTCACCAACGAGTTGATCGATCAGTGTTTCGATGACGGCGCAGACCATGTCGTTGCGCTGATGCGGCACTCAGCTCGCACCTACGAGCAGGGTCTGCATGACCTTGAGAATCAGCTCACCGAAGAAGGGCGACACTTCGCAACGGAGTTCGGCAAACGCCTTAACCGGCCATTGCACGTACGCGGTTACTCCTCGCCTGTGCAGCGCTGTATTGATACGTCGGAGTTGATTCTCGCGGCGCATGAAGCTGCGGGTGGCGATCGGTCACGTTCGCGGCCTATCGAGGCGCTGGGACCGTTCTACGCGCTGGATGAGGTTCGGATGTGGAAAGGCATGCAGATTGCCGGTGGCCTTGTCGCTTACGTGCGGCAGTGGATTGACGGGCAACTGCCGGCCGGCGCGGTGATGAGCGCGGACCTGGCCGCGCGCTTCATTCTCGATGTCATGGCGGACAAGTTTCTGAGCCGCAAAACCGAGGGTATGCGTCAACTCGATCTGTGCGTGTCCCATGACATCACGCTGTACATGGTGCGAGATCGGCTGTTAGGGCAGTCGCCGGAGTCGGCGGAGGTGAAGTATCTGGATGCGCTGGTTCTGTTTGAGCGTGATGGCCAGCGCTTTATGGCCAGCCATCACGGGGATCCGATCACGCTGTCCTGAGCAGCAGCGCGCTCGCGGGGGCTTGGCAGTTACCGATGCTGTCGGTTCAGGTGCTCGCGGCGGACGCCGTCGCGTGGGTTGTCACCGCGCCAATGTTTGCCTCTTGGTGCTTCACCGCGTGGGTTGTCGCGATCAGGGTTCCGGTCAGCCGTATTGGAGCCTGAGTCGCGCCCCTGGTCTCGACCTCGTGAGCGATCGTCCCGACGATCTTCGCGGCGATCGGAGCGATCGTCTCGGCGGTGATCGCGCGCATCTTTGCGATCCTCCCGTCGATCGGTACGTCGGTCATGACGGTCATCTTTTCGGTCAGCCCGTCGATCAGAGCGATCGTCTCGACGGTCATCGCGCCGCTCACTTCGATCGTCCCGGCGATGCTCGCCTCGCTGTTCGCTGCGAAAGCGCGGCAACGGGGCGCGATAGACCGGCGCTCGGTGAGTCAAGCCCCTGTGGTGTCCATGCACGCGCGGTCCTTTGTGCCAGTTGCTGTCATACCAATACAGCCGGGGTGCCAGATAGAGCGCGGGTGCGTGATAGGTGTGGCGATATCCCGCATCTCGCGGCACGACGTGAAGAACGATGTTGCGCACGGTGGTATTCGGACCGATGCGAAGATCCCAGTGTCGAGAGGGACGTTGGTAGACGTCTATGTGAATCGGTTCGAAACCATGCCGCGAACCGCGCTCTCGATAGGACGAGTAGCCCGCCGCGAAGTGATATTCCGGGGTGTTGCGTTTGCCGATGCGCAGGCCGGTCCAGCTTCCTGGCCCCCAGCTCTTTGCGTACACGACAGCGTGGGTAATGCGATAGCGTCGTGTGTCGATGCCGCCGTATTCACCGGCGAGACGCCGGATCGAGAACCGCCGTTCACCGTCAGAGTGGATGGGAATGTTGATCTCCAGGCCGCGGTGCCGGTAGTCGGCGTGCGCTGGAATGGTGAGCCCTGCGACGGCTGTTACCAGCACGGCGATAAGTAGGGTTTTCATAAGCGACTCCTCTGCGGTCAACTCGGTATTCATCGAGAACCCACAGTAGGAGCGCGGCGCTGAACCCGCTCTGAATCTTTTGTGAACGATTCCTGACCGACAGGAATAAGCATCACGATCATCGGCAAGATGTTTTTCGCCACGAAAAACCAGGAAAAATACTGGTCAACGCGCACTATCGACTATCTTATGAGCACCAGGGCCCGCTTGCTAGGTGCTGCCAACCCATCCCGCATGGAACCCGTACGGCACGCGATAGGGCACCACGATAGTCGCGACGGGCCCTGCTGCTATGTCCTGCGCGTTTAGAATCAGACATTCGCTTTCGTTGCTTGCCTCGTCTTGAACGAAACAGATGAGGTAGCCGTCATCTTCCGATTGAGCGCCGAGCTTCGGTGCGAACACCGCCTCTCCGCCAAACCGATTGTGGCCGTACTCAAAGGTGGTTGTGGTTTGCGTGGCGTTGTCGAACTTCATCAAGCCGTCGAAACTGAACGGTCTCGTCGGGTTGAAAACAGCCCCGTATATGAAGCGTGTTTTATGACAGGCGAGGCTGTCATTCACGCGTGTGAAGTCACAGCGAACCGGGCTTAACGCCTGCTCTTGTACCGCGCCGGTTGTGAGGTTGATGCGCCACTGGTAGAGCTGGCCCTGGGTATCGTCAAGGTTTTCTGCAGATAGTCCCGCTCCGGCGATGTCGGATGTTTTCGAGCGTGATGCTTGCAGTACCACAACGTCACCCTCATCCCAGGCGTTGGCGGTATGCACAACCGAGCCTGTCTCCACTTCGAACCAACGCACGTCTTCATCCGTACCAAAGCGCGGCATAACGCCGATCCGGGAGCCGTGCTCCGGCTCGAAATCGAGTGCTGGCCCGCCGGCGATTGCGCGCTCTATATCGAGCGTGATGGGGAAGTCCAGAAACAGTGAGTACTTCTCTGTCACAGCAAAATCGTGCATGAAAACGGGTTTCGAAATGGTGACAGGCGTCGAGTGGATGAGCGCTCCGGCGGCATCGATCACCGAATAGGTGACATACGGTGCCTGGAAGGAATAGCCAAACGTCATCATCTCGCCGCTCTTCTGATCCACCTTTGGGTGAGCGGTAAACGGGTGCTTGAGTTTGCCGTCGAAGTCCGTCGGGCCCTGCGTTGCGAGTTCCGGCAAGCGGATCACGGTGGGTTGCGATGGCTCATGCAGGGCGTAGAGCGTGCCGTTGTGGTAAGCAAACGCGGTATTCGCCAGATTCTTGCTGCTCGCTGCGCCCTCCGGGACGCGTGCTGGCGTCGGGTCGAGCATCGAGTTCATGCCTTTGTAGACCCAGTCCCCGAGTTGTTGCTCGAGTTTGAAGCCTTCGTTCTGGACAAAACGATTTCGGTAGTGGGCTTTGCCATCGTGAAACTCAATGGCGTGAATCATCCCGTCGCCGTCGAAGGTGTGGTACGCCTCCTCGCTGAAGATGTGTACCGGGTTTGGTCCGACGCGCAGGAAATGGCCGGACAAATCTTTCGGAATACTGCCGCGTACGGTCATGTCGGTCGCGTCACGTTCCTCGGTGACAGGCGCAAAGTTACCGTCGAGAAAGAAATTTGTAGGCGTTGCGACGTTTGTTTCGGCCATGAGCTGTTTCCGCGATGCGTTGTGGTTCGTGTCCCTGCTGTGCGAGCAGAGTTGGGATCGTACCCGAAATTGGCTGCTGTTCCGCCCCATCTAACCAGTACGCAGGTGAAGGTCTGGTCACCGCGACCGAAGGGAAAGGGAGCAGGCTTATATGGTCAGTGAGCGGTGAAGACGATCGGGGTCTCAGGCGGCGGGAAAGCGCCGCACTCGCTCCAGTTCTGCTGCAGGAGTGCGGCTTGAAACGGGGTAAGGTCTTCCTTGACCGCGCATTGCTGTGGGCACTGCGTAACGTCCGTTTCTACGAGCCTAGTAGAGCTTTTCGGCCCGTCAACTGAACCAGCCCAGTATCCGACTGGCGTGATGGAGTCCGCACCACAGTTGCGATCCGTGTGCTAGCGTCCTCAATCGCGAGTCGTCGGGCGTTCGTTTGCATCTAATGTGCTCGTTTGCGCATCGTATGAATCAGACCGCCAGTAAAACAGAGCCTGGCGGAGAGCGTTCTCCACTGTGAGCGACCTATGCGATACATCATTGGCAATTTTCTTTCCAGTGCGCTGATGCGACTTAAAGGACGTTCGGTCCGCGCTCTGCTTGCCTGCCTCTGCGCACTCCTGCTTGGAGCCTGTGGTGGCGGTGGCGGTGGCTCTGGCAGCGGAGGTAACGCCGGCGGCGGAGCGTCAGGTGGCGGTGGCGGCGCCTCCCCAACTCCGCCTACCCGTGCGCAGCTCGTTTCTGCTTCGTCGTTTGCCGGCAAGGCGACGTTTGGCTTGCCGTACGCAGCGATCGAGAACCTCGCGAGCGAAGGCGAAGAAGCCTGGCTGGAGCGTCAATTCGTTCTGCCCGTTTCGGAACACACGCCGATAGCCATCGACTTTTTCAATCGCCGGGAAGCCGGCGAGTTCGCAGCCTTCGAAACGGACATTGAGTTCCTCATCTACGCCCGTCGTCTGGCCTGGTGGCATCAAGCGGTAACCGCTGACGATGCGTTGCGTCAGCGCGTGGCCTTTGCGCTCAGTCAGATCTTCGTTGTGTCCGATAACGTCGATACGCTCATCGTCTTTCCCGACGCGCTGTCTGGCTATAACGATGTGTTGTTACGCGGCGCGTTCGGGAACTTCCGCGATTTGCTCAAGGATGTGGCGCTGCACCCAGCGATGGGTATTTACCTCAGCCACCTCAACAACCGCCGCGCCGACGCTGTTGCGAATACCTTCCCGGATGAGAACTTCGCTCGCGAAGTGATGCAGTTGTTCTCTATTGGACTGTTTGAATTGAACTCGGACGGCAGCTTGAGAACCGACAACGCCGGTGACCCGATTGCCACCTACGGCAATGACGAAATCCGCGAGTTTGCGAAGATTTTCACCGGTCTGTCCTGGGGTGGGGCTGGGGCGTTTTTCGGCAAGGAAGAGCCGGTCTTTTCTGCGTCTATGCAAATGTTCGATGATCAGCACGAGCCGGGCGAGAAGGTTCTGCTGAACGGTGTCGTTGTTCCCGCAGGTCAATCTGGTGACCAGGATGTTGACGATGCGATCGACAACCTGTTTAACCATGCCAATGTGGGCCCGTTTATCGGCCGTCAGTTAATACAGCGCCTGGTGACGTCGAATCCGTCCCCGGCATATATCGAGCGGGTGAGCACTGCCTTCGCCGACAACGGCAGCGGCGTTCGCGGCGACATGAAGGCAGTGCTTCGAGCGGTGCTGTTGGATGAGGAGGCTCGTGGTATCGGCGCACCGGGCTATGCGGGCCGCGTTCGTGAGCCCGTGCTGCGCTACGCTTCGGTGCTGCGTCAGTTCGGCGCGACGAGTGATGACGGCTTTATCGCGGAAATCGGTTTTCGCATGCAGTTTCTAGGCAAGCAGCATCCTTTCTCCTCGCCGAGCGTATTCAATTTTTACCTGCCTGATCACATGCCCCAGGGCGAACTTGCTGAGCAGTCGCTGGTCGCTCCGGAATTTCAGATCATGACCAGCGCCGCAGTGATTAACATGTCGAACCTGTTCGACATCATGTTCCTGGGCGACTCGCCCACGGAGGCGCCAGAGCCGTTGGCGCCCACTCGCTTGGATATCAGCGGCTACAGCGCGCTTGCCTCGGATGTCGATGCTTTGATTGATCGTCTCGACATTGTCGTCACCGCGGGCACTCTGTCGGCGGAGACGCGTTCCGTGATCGCCGGAATCCTGAACGATATTGCGGATCTTGAATTCAGAACACAGATGGCGATTTACCTGGTACTCATTTCTCCTGATGCATTGGTGCAGACATGACATCGAGACGCGATTTTCTTACGCATTCGTGCCGCCTTGGTCTCGCCTCTGCGACGCTGGGCTCTTCGATGTTGAGCCTGGGTATGGCGCAACGAGCGGCAGCGATGCCGTTTGCGGACTATCGAGCGTTGGTGTGCATCCTGCTTGCGGGTGGCAACGACTCATACAACATGTTGGTGCCGATGGACGCGGACCAATACGGTGAATACGCCGGCATCCGTTCCGATCTTGCGTTGCCGAGCGAAGAGCTTCTTCCACTCAATGGGACCACGGTGAGCGGGCGGCAGTATGGGCTGCACCCGGGAATGGGCGCGCTGCAGAGCCTCTACAACAACGGTGATGCGGCGCTTGTCGCGAATGTTGGTACGCTTCTGGAACCGTTCGACGCGGCCGCGGTCGACGCAGGAACCGCTTCCTTGCCTGTTGGCCTGTTTTCCCACGCTGATCAGATTGCCCAGTGGCAGACGGCGGTGCCTGATGCACGTCTTGCTCAGGGCTGGGCTGGGCGATTCGCCGATTTAATCAATTCGCCTGTGTCGACCGGCGAGGTCTCCATGAACATATCGCTCGCCGGGAGCAACGTTTTCCAGAGTGGGAATTTGAGTAACGCCTACTCTGTTGAGTCCGGCGCAGATGCGGCCCCAGGAATAGCGGGCTACGACGAAGACAGCGCCTTCGGCGATATTCGCCGGCGCATGCTGGATGAGCTGCTAGCTGTTGAGCGCACTCACGTTCTAAAACGCGAGTACCGCAGTCGATTGCGAGGCGCGATCGATACGCGAGCGACATTCATCGATGCCCTCGCCACGTCGCCGACCCTCACAACTAGCTTTGCAGACGATCCGTTTGCCACGAGCATGCGGCGAGTCGCGGAGGTGATCGGAGCCAGAGACGCGCTGGGCGCGAACCGACAGACGTTCTTTGTCCAGGTGGGTGGCTGGGATCATCACGATGATGTTCTTGAAAACCAGGCCGCCATGCTTCCGATGATTGCGCAGGGTTTAGCTAGTTTTCGTGACTCGCTGGTGGAACTGGGCGTGTTTGATGCGGTAACTACGTTCACCATCTCCGACTTTGGCAGGACGCTGACGTCGAATGGCAAAGGTTCAGACCATGGCTGGGGTGGCCATCACATCGCGATGGGCGGTGCTGTAGCTGGCGGTCAGATCGTGGGCACTTATCCTGAGCTCTCACCCGTCAGCCCGCTTGATGTAGGCCGGGGTATCTATGCTCCGACCACCCCGGTGGATGCGTACTTCGGAGAGCTCGCATCCTGGTTTGGCGTGGCGCCCTCGGATTTCGATTATGTTCTGCCGAATGCGCGCCGCTTCATCTCGCCGGAAAGCGAGCCGAGACCGTTGGGTTTTCTGGCCTGAAGGGGCGATTCGCCTGCCGAATGACCGCCGAGAGCTGTCTCGCCTATCCGTTTGTGCGGCGTGTCGCCAGCGCCAATCACTGGCAGAGTGCGTGCGTTTGACACCTGGTTGCGACAGCGATTCCAAGGCTTACGTAGGCCCATCTACCCCCCTGATATCAGCCTGATATCGCAATGTGGAGAAGCACTGGAAGGACGGCAGTTTGCCTTGTTGTGCTGCGCTGCAGCGTGCAACGTAGTCGCCAATTCGCTAGTTTCTCAACTGAAAAGGAGCGCAACAATGCGCGAACTCACGAACGAAGAAATGACCGTTGTCAGCGGTGGTGTTGGAGAGGTTGATTCAGCCGACTCCTATCAGAACGCATTGGCCGCAAGCGGCATCTTCATAGGCGGCGCCCTGGCTCTGATGGCCACGGCGCCATTGATTGCTGGCTCGCTGGCAGTCGGTTCAATTGTCGCCTCGGGCGTTGCGCTCTGGGCCGACTACAACGATGACGAAAAGGCGGCTTCTCAATAGCGCCTGCTCGAAATGTAGTGGTGCGAACCTTTGGGTTCGCACCCTTTTCGACAGAATTGCTCCGGCGTTGTGATCGCAAATGCTCAAGTGTTGTCCGATCACATCTGTAGCGCAGTCGCACATCTGTCTGCACCGCTAGGAGTGACGGGTTATGGCTGATTCAGCTACTGCGGATAGGGACAAGAGGGCGAAGGACGCGGTTCAATCTGGCGAGGGCCATCCTCAAAAGTTGTGGCTGCGAATGGTGGGTGTCAGCGTTATCATCTTCGTGGTGATGATGTTTGGTATTCGCCTGTTTGTCGGCTTCGATGTCTTGCCCCTGAAAGAGAATGGTTTGTGGTTGTTTGCGATGTCGGCGATTGCAGGCATCACGAGTTTGCTGGTGTTCGACGCTAACCCGATCTTCAAGCCAGGCACGGCAAAGATTATCGATAGATAGGGCTTCGGAGCTGCTGCTCTGTCCTATTCGGATTTAGGCTTCGAACGAGGTTGTCGAACGAGGGGCTCCGAAGAGCCTTCCTGGATCCTTCTGGCTGTTTGTGGCGGTACTTCGGCCGCCACCGGTTCCCCTTTAGCTAGGCAAGCTACCGGATTCGACTCGCGCGCAATTGTTAAAGCGGGCGAAGTCGCCCAGTGCCGTGCGTAGTGCTTGGTCCGGCACTTCAGCGCTTCCGTTGGCTGCACCGCGCGTCGCCGGCTCGATCACGTGTTTAGCCACTACGTTTAGTACACCGTCTTTGCTTGATCGATCTGCTTTCAGATCGATCATTCCGACAAACTCGTCGCCGTATAGCATCGGCAGGCAGAAGTACCCGTAGGTACGCTTTTCTTTCGGCACGTAGCATTCAAACAGGTAGTCGAATTGCCACAGAGAATCCAATCGATGTCTGTGGATAGTCGCGTTATCGAATGGCGATAGCAGTTGCAGCCGCTTGGGCGCCGTTGGTTGGCGTGAATCTGGTAAGTGGGCCTCGGTGATGAAGGTCTCGCCCCCATCGATGTCAATCTCGACCAGCGCGCCGGCGAATAGTCGCTCGTCAACCAGCATTTTGACAGCGTCCCGTAGCGCTTTGCTGCGTCGAAGGTGGGTAATGGTTTTCAGGGAGACCAGTGCGTGGCTGCGCAGGTGGATGTCCAGCAGATGCTCGGCTTCCTCAACGACGCTCGGCATTGTGTTATCGATGTCATCGGGCAGTACTCGCTCGCGCAGATCGAAACGCTTCTGAAAACCCACGCGCTCGCTGATCATCAGCTCGCCGGCCATAAAGAGTTGTTCAAGCGCTCGTTTGGCCGGCTTCCAGTCCCACCAGCCACCACCGCTATGACCATTGCCCTCAAAATCCCGCGCCATAAGTGGGCCATCGTCTGCGATGCGCTTGCGGACCTGTGCCAGTGCCTTCTTGTTGCCGTTTTTGCGTAACTCGTTGCCGGCATAGCGGGTCATCCTGGGCAAGGCAAAGCGGTAGTCGCGCATAGGGAGATAGGCGGCCGCATGAAACCAGTACTCGAACGCCTGTCGGTTTTGAACGAGTCGATTCAGCATCGAGGTGTCGTAGTTCGGGACACGGTTGTACATGACATGGTGATGCGCGCGCTCGATCACCGAGATTGTGTCGATCTGAACGTAGCCGATGTGCTCCAAAGCCTTCTGACAGGCGCCGATGCCACGTCCGAAGGGTGCGGTTGTTAGCAGCCCCTGGCGTTGCAGCGCGAAACGTCGCAGCTTCTTAAGCAGCGCGCTATTTGGCTGGGTGCGAATGGTATTGGTGTCGATCTCGCTTGCTCCTATTGCAGCCCGGGCAGACAATTCGGCCATGCAAAACAAAAAACGCCGAATCGAGCTACGTTCGACCGATGATTGGTTCCGTAGCGATGCCTTGCCAACCCTTTTGTTGGCCATTTTCATGCTTGTGCCAAATACTGCTCTCGGCGTCAGTCGGGAGGCAGTGCCCGGTGATGCCGGCATTGTCGCCAGCAGGTCACGCCCAGCCTCCGAAGTCGGCGCGGAGATTCTGCGCCGTGGCGGCAACGCCGTCGATGCAGCGGTGGCCACCGGTTTTGCGTTAGCCGTTACCTACCCGTCTGCCGGAAACCTGGGCGGCGGCGGCTTTATGGTGATTCGTCTCGCCGACGGCACGCTGGCAACAAACGATCATCGGGAGCGAGCGCCCGCGGCCGCGCAGCGAGATATGTACCTGGATGAGCAGGGTAACGTGATTCCCGGCCTATCCACCAAAACTCACTTGGCTGTTGGTGTGCCGGGCACCGTTGATGGCCTGATCGACGTTCTCGAACGCTTCGGAACGATGTCTCTCAAGGACGTCATCACGCCGGCCATCCGCTTGGCCGAAAAAGGCTTTCCGCTTGATTTTGATCTCGCTCGCTCGTTTAACCGTCGACAAGCCGACTTTGCGCCGCATCCAGCCAGTGCCGCGCTATTTGCAAAGGCAGACGGCGCAATCTGGCAGGCGGGTGATCTTTTTCGGCAGCGTGATCTGGCAGCGACGCTGAAACGCATCCGTCGGCACGGCCGGGCGGGGTTCTATGCAGGCAAGACGGCAAGTCTGATTGCGCAGGAGATGCGCGGGGCAACGGACTCATCACCCAGGCGGATCTCGCGAGCTACGACAGCGTCTGGCGAGAACCGGTGCGTGGCAGCTATCGCGGCTATGAGATTGTCTCAATGCCGCCCCCGTCCTCGGGTGGCGTGCTTCTGGTCCAGATGCTGAATATGCTCGAATCACAGGATCTGTCCGCGTCGGGGTTCGCTTCCGCTGACACTGTACACGCCATGATCGAAGCGGAGCGACGCGCCTATGCCGATCGTGCCGAGTACTTAGGCGACCCTGACTTCGTTGACGTGCCTATCGAGCGGCTTACGTCCAAAGCGTATGCGGTGGAGCGATTCGCTGACTTTGATCCACTGGCGGCCTCCCGTTCTGAGGATATTGGTCCGGGCCTGAGACCTCCGGAAGAAGGCCCGGATACGACACATGCCTCCGTCGTCGACGCGATGGGCAATGCGGTTTCCTACACGACAACGCTGAACCTCTCCTACGGATCCAAGATCGTTGCGGCAGGCACAGGCGTGTTGCTGAACAACGAAATGGATGACTTTTCGAGCAAACCCGACACGCCAAATTTCTACGGCTTGATCGGTCGGGCCGCCAACGCAATCGAGCCGGGCAAGCGCATGCTGAGCAGCATGACCCCAACCATCGTGCTCAAGGACAACAAGCCTTATCTGGTTACCGGCTCGCCAGGTGGCAGCACGATCATTACCACGACGATGCAGATCATAATCAACGTGATCGATCACGGTATGGATCTCTCAGACGCAGTTGGGCAACCCAGGTTTCACCATCAGTGGCTACCTGACCGGGTGATTTATGAACGTTACGGTCTGTCGGCGGACACGCTCGAAGAGCTGATCGGACGAGGACACAAGAACCTGGTGGTGATGCCGTTTGGCCGCGGCATTGGCGATGCAAATTCGGTAATGACCTCGGAAACCGGGATTGTCGGTATGGCTGATCCGAGGAACGAAGGCGCAGCCGTTGCCGCGCCGGTTCGCTAAGCCGGGCGATGTTCCGCTTCCAATTGTTCCGGAAATGCTGCTGCGCACCATGGCCTAAGGCAGTGAATTCGTAGTAGCTTGGGGTGAGAGAGGCAACGCGGTACTGGCTCATGGACGCAAAGTTCTGGCTCGATCGCTGGCGTCGCAACGACATCGGCTTTCACAGAGATTCGGTGAACCCCCAGCTCGAGCGGTGGTGGCCCGACCTTGGCGTGGAGTCAACTGCGCCGGTTCTGGTGCCGTTGTGCGGCAAGACCCGAGACATGGCCTGGCTGGCTCAGCGTCAGCACGGCGTGATTGGCGTGGAGCTCTCCGCGCTCGCGATTGACGCCTTCTATTCCGAATCGTCGTTGTCTCCAACGATCGATCACATCGCAGAGTTCACCCGCTACCAAGCGGCCAGGCACACGATTCTGCAGGGCAATCTGTTTGATCTTACGGTGCCCGTCGTCGGCGAGGTTGGTGCGGTCTTCGATCGCGGCGCGCTGGTCGCGCTGGAGCCAGGCACGCGCGCGGCCTATGTCGATCACCTCCTGCGAGTGATTGCGGAAGATGCCCGGTTGCTTGTGCTTGTCGTGGAGTACGATCAGCAGCTCGTCGCCGGCCCACCACACTGTGTCTTGCCTGAAGAAATGGCGTTGCTGTATGGCGATCGGTGTGAGATCGAATTGCTCGAGTCTGTGCCCACGGCCGATGTGCCTCCGCACTTTTCCGCTCAGGGTGTTCGCAGCATCGTCAATGCGGCGTATCGGATAAGGAAGATTCGCTAGCGATCGAGTGTTTGCCGCGCGAACGCTGTCTGCGCCGGAAGCATCAAAGATCTGCTGGCGAGTTGTGTGCCAACGGTTGCGAATTCTCGAGCCCAACCAAGTCGCGTTGGGGCGAAAAACCTCGTTTCAAGACCTTGTGGCGTACGGCTTCAGCACTACATCAGTTGGCAAGGCGGCGGGGGTTAACTCCTGCCGGCGGGATCCGTACAACGGATCTGTCAATCAAAATGCTGAAGAAAGCGAAAGGAGCTATGTCATGACCTTAGTACGATGGAATCCGCGACGTGATTTGGATGACATCTTTGCCCGGTTTGGCGATGCCGCGAGCGAAGGCCTGCGACGCACCGAATGGCTGCCATTGGTGGATATTTCGGAGAACGACGAAGGCTTTGGTATCGAAGTGGAAGTGCCAGGATTTGGCCGGGAAGATGTCAAAGTGGCTGTGCACCAGGGTGTGCTCACGGTCAGTGGCGAACGGACAACAGAGGAAGACGATCGCAAACGCCATCGTGTCGAGCGATCGAGCGGAGAGTTTTCTCGCAGCTTCCGACTTCCTGAGAACGTCGATGAAAGCGCCATAAAGGCGACCGCGACGAACGGTGTGTTGTATATCGCGCTACCTAAGCAGGCTGTGGCGAAACCTCGGGCAATCGAAGTCGAAGTTCACTAGCCTTTGCAGCCTCGTCGAAGCTGCACCGGTGGGCTGAGCTCCAGGCTTGGCCCGCTGGCTGGCGTTCTTGGCCGGCGTCTACCCTGGGCTTTGCGCCTCATGAATCGAGATAGCTTACGTCGGTGAGCTTGGCGCTGAGGCGCCAGAGTCTATCGGCCACCGCTTCGTCGTTAGCGGCGCGTCCAATCCGGGCGGGGCCCGCTGAGCCGGTACGTTCGCCGGATCCCGCGGGGCCATAGTAGTCGCCCGGCTTAGCGTCTGGTGATGTTGCTGCCAGCAGCGAGGGCAGAGCGCCTTCCGCGGAGCTATTCAGAAACGGCCGAATAAACGGCGCCAACAGTGAAAACCAGCCCGGAAGCGTGCGTGCCAGATCCGTGTCTGCGATGCCGGGGTGGCAGGCCACGCTGGTGATGTCGAGCCCCTCGCGCTCGCAGCGTCGGGCCAGCTCCAGCATAAACAGCATATTCGCCATCTTGCTCATCTGATAGCGGCGCATGGCGCTGTAGCTGCGCATCGCCTGGGGATCATCGAAGTCGATCCGGCCGTCAACATGAGCCAGGCTGCTGACCGTGACCACGCGAGCGCCCGGCGTGTTGCGCAGGACCGGCAGTAGTAGTCCGGTCAGGGCGTAGTGGCCCAGATGGTTGACGCCAAATTGCAGTTCGAAACCATCTTCAGTCAGCGTTTTTGGCGGGATCATGACGCCGGCGTTGTTAACCAGAATGTCCAGTTGCGGTTCCTGGTTGACGCGTTCTGCGGCGCTGCGGATCGATGCGAGGGAGGTCAGTTCCAGCTCTACGGAATCCAGCTCGCCGGAAGGCGCCGTCAGTCTGATTCTGGAGATCGTGTCGGCCGCTTTCTCTGCAGATCTGCAGGCCACAATTACCCGAGCCCCGCGCTCGGCTATGACCCGTGCAGTCTCGAAACCGATACCCGTGTTAGCGCCCGTGATGAGCGCTGTTTTGCCGGACAGATCAGGCACGGAGGATTCGCTGTAACGCATCATGGGCTTCGCCGGTCGAGTGGGACGGTGTAAAGGTAACACTTGCTGAGAGAGTGTCCGCAATCCAGCTCCGATCCTCGCCTGCACGGGCAATTTGTTCTACCTTGCCCGGATGAAGTTATCTCGCGACGATATTCGCATCATCATCTTCGAAGCCGACACTCCGGCGGGCAAAGCGTTCGACGTCGGTCTGATCATCGCGATCCTGCTCAGCGTGCTGGCGATCATGCTGGATTCAGTTCCCTCGATTCACGAACGCTACGGCTATCCGCTACTGATTGCCGAATGGGTCTTCACCATTCTGTTCACGATCGAGTACGCCGTGCGTGTGTGGTGCATTAACACCAAGTGGCTGTACATCCGCAGTTTCTATGGAATCGTGGATCTGATTTGCCTGATACCGTCTTATCTCAGTCTGCTGTTCCCGGGAGCGCAGTACTTCCTGGTGGTGCGTGTGTTGCGAGTGTTGCGCGTCTTCCGCGTGCTGCGGCTTGTGCGCTACGTCGGCGAGGCTGAATTGCTGCGCGACGCGATGGTTGCCAGCCGCCGTAAGATCACCGTCTTTCTATTCACTGTGCTGGCCATGGTCGTGATCTTCGGCAGCCTGATGTACATCGTTGAGGGAACTCAGCCGGGCAGTGGGTTTACCTCCATCCCGCAAAGCATCTGGTGGGCTGTGGTGACACTCACGACCGTTGGCTACGGCGACATCATTCCCCAAACCGGCTTTGGCAAAGCGACGGCGTCCATCGTGATGATCATGGGCTACGGCATCATCGCTGTTCCCACCGGTATCGTGACGCTGGAGATTAACGAGGCGGCTTCTCGCAGACGAGCGAACACGCGCACCTGCCCGGAATGCTCGGCGGAGGGTCACCGACGCGAGGCGTCGTTCTGCTTTCGCTGCGGCAACCCGCTCTACCGCAGTCCAGCGGATAGTGCGGATGGCGAGCCCGAGCCGGACGACAAAGTGTCGAGCTGAGAGTCGCTCGCTGGGGCATCGCGTCAGAAGGCTGTTTGGGGCATAATTCGCGCCCGAATTTTCGTGTCCAAGACACTCCGAGCCTATCAGGGAGCACCGGCGATATATGAACTCCTTCAACGCGAAACAGAGCCTTACCGTTGGCGGTAAGCAGTACACCTACTACAGCTTGCCGCACGCGGAAGCCGCAGGCGTTGGGGAGGCTTCCCGCCTGCCAATGTCACTCAAGATCCTGCTGGAGAACTTGCTCCGGTTTGAGGACGGCAACACCGTAAAGGTTCATGATATCAAGGCCTTGGGTGGCTGGGCGTTGGATGCGCCTGGAGACGAAGAGATCGCCTATCGGCCCGCACGAGTCCTCATGCAGGACTTCACTGGGGTGCCGGGCGTGGCTGATCTGGCTGCAATGCGCAGCGCCGTGGTTGCTGCGGGACTCGATCCGAACATTATCAATCCATTGTCGCCGGTCGATCTCGTCATCGACCACTCCGTGATGGTGGACGAATTCGGTACCGACGATGCGTTCGAGCACAATGTCGAGATTGAGATGGAGCGCAATACCGAGCGCTACCGCTTCCTCCGTTGGGGCCAACAGGCTTTCGACAATTTCTCCGTTGTACCGCCCGGAACGGGCATCTGCCACCAGGTCAACCTCGAGTACCTGGCGCGCACGGTCTGGACCAAAGAAGAGAACGGTGAAACCGTTGCCTACCCCGATACGCTCGTGGGTACCGATAGCCACACAACCATGATCAACGGCCTGGGTGTTCTGGGTTGGGGTGTTGGCGGCATCGAAGCCGAAGCGGCGATGCTCGGCCAGCCTATCTCCATGCTCATTCCAGATGTTGTCGGCTTCCGACTGCAGGGCAAGCTGCCGGAAGGCATCACCGCGACTGACCTCGTCCTGCGCGTAGTCGAGATGCTCCGCGCGAAAGGCGTTGTTGGAAAGTTCGTCGAGTTCTTCGGCTCTGGCCTGGCCGAGCTGCCGCTGGCGGATCGCGCGACGATTGCCAACATGGCCCCGGAATATGGCGCTACCTGTGGCTTCTTCCCTATCGACGGCGAAACCATCAACTATCTGAAGCTGTCTGGCCGACCGGCTGAGACCGTCGAACTGGTCGAGGCGTACGCCAAGGCTCAGGGCATGTGGCGCGACGATAGCGGTGTTGAAGCGGTTTACACCGACACACTCGAACTGGACCTTGCGACGATCGTGCCGTCTCTTGCTGGACCAAAGCTACCGCAGGATCGTGTCGCGATGACCGATCTCAAGAAAGCGTTCGACGACGCGTTGGATCTGCAGGGCAAAGCCGGCTCTGCCGACACGCGCGTGCCGGTACCGGGCAAAGACTACGATCTTGGCCACGGTGACGTTGTCATTGCGGCGATCACTTCCTGCACCAATACCTCCAACCCGGCGGTCATGCTCGGCGCTGGCCTTGTTGCTCGTAAGGCACGAGCACTTGGTCTGTCCGTCAAGCCCTGGGTCAAAACATCGCTCGCTCCGGGCTCCAAGGTGGTTACCGAGTACCTCGAGAAAACGAAGACTCAGGACGACCTCGACGCGCTCGGCTTTAACCTGGTCGGCTACGGTTGCACGACTTGCATCGGTAACTCAGGACCGCTGCCGAAGGAAATTTCCGGCGCGATCAAAGAGGGCGATCTGATCGTCTCGTCGGTGCTCTCCGGCAACCGGAACTTCGAAGGCCGGGTACACCAGGAAGTGCGCACCAACTGGCTGGCGTCACCGCCGCTGGTTGTTGCCTACGCGATCGCGGGTACGACTCGAATCAACCTGGCGACGGATGCCATCGGCAAAGATCAGAGCGGCAAAGACGTGTTCCTGAAAGACATCTGGCCGAGCAACGCCGAGATTGCGGCTGAGGTCGCCCAGGTCAGCGTCGACATGTTCGAGAGCCAGTACGCTGATGTGTTCACCGGGCCTGAAGCCTGGCGCGCGATCGACGTGACGGATTCCGGCACCTATAGCTGGGACGAATCCACGTACATCAAACAACCGCCGTTCTTCTCGGTTGGTGGTGACATCGATCAACACCCGGAAGTAGAGGGTGCTCGAGTACTTGCACTGCTGGGTGATTCGGTCACGACCGACCACATCTCACCAGCCGGTGCGATTCAGCCTGACAGCCCTGCCGGTGAGTACCTGCAGCAGCACGGCGTTGACGTTCTCGACTTCAACTCCTACGGCTCACGCCGCGGCAACCACGAAGTCATGATGCGTGGCACGTTCGCCAACATTCGCATCCGCAACGAGATGGTTCCAGGCAAGCAGGGCGGCTATACCAAGCACGTCCCCACAGGTGATGATCTCGCGATCTACGATGCGTCCATGCGCTATCAAGGCGAAGGCACACCCCTGGTTGTGATCGCTGGCAAGGAATACGGTACCGGCTCGAGCCGTGATTGGGCCGCCAAAGGCACCCGGTTGCTGGGCGTGAAGGCTGTTGTTGCGGAGAGCTTCGAGCGCATTCACCGCTCCAATCTCATCGGCATGGGTGTTCTCCCGCTACAGTTCAAAGAGGGCGATAGCCGCCAGTCTCTGAACATGACGGGCGATGAGATCGTTGATATCAGCTTCCCGAAAGGCGTAACCGAGATGACGTCTCGCCAGACGATGATTCTGACGGTGAAAGATCCCTCCGGTGGTGAGCGCAGCGTCGAAGTGCTGAGCCGTTGTGATACCGACAACGAGATCGCCTACTTCAAGAGCGGCGGCATTCTGCAGTACGTTCTGAACAATCTGGTCGCGCAGGCGAGCTAGGTGACCTGGACAGGCGTCGCCGCATCGCGGCGTCGCCTGTCACGCTATCTACTCTTAAGACATTGCCTCTGGGAGTTCGCTAGCTCGGAGACGATTTGTCCTGGGCGTCGATTGAAATTTCCATGCTCTCTTCCCAGAACCTGGCGACAGAGTAGAACTGGATGATGAGCACCACGTTGGCCGCCACAAGGACCGCCATGGTTGTGGCGCCTGGTACGTCCTCGCGGCCGATAATGAGGCCCGCGCCGACCAACAATGCGACGGTGAGCATTTGCGGCGCGAAGTCTCGCAGCGTCGCCGGTTTTCGACTTGCGAAGAAGAACGCGTTGTCGCTGTCCTGCCGAGCCCTGCGCATGTTTGTGTGTCCCACCCAGTTCATTGTCGCGAAGATCACCGCCATCAGAAGTAGCCATTGACCGGTTTCGCCAGGCTCAAGCGATGCGATCAGCATGAACTCGACCAGACCGATCAGAAACGGATAGATCGAATCGCTGGTGACCGGTGTCCAGCGAAAGCGCATGACGTTACTGGCGTAGACCACCCAGATCAGTATCAAGCCCAGGAAAGTTCCCAGGATCTGCGCCCACGCAACCGCCGCGACCCAGCTCACTTCAAACAGATAGTAAGCTTCGTTCAGATGCGACCACAGGAGCTCGAGCGCTACTGCCTGGACGATGCTCAGAAGCGTCAGAAGCACCGAGGGGAAGTACTCTTTTGCGCGTTCGCGCATCGTGTTCATATCGCTTCCTGCCGTTGGTGACGCCGGCCAGTCTAGGGGTTCAGCGGCGGCGCCGATAGACGGCCACGTCGCGTGCTTGTGATATCGATCCGGTGGCTCGCCGCAAAATTGAGGACACGCGCACGCTGCGCCTAGGCAGTAGATCAGCGACCTGTTGGAGATTTGCTGGTGGAATACGCGATCACTCGCTGGAAGCTGCCATGCCATCTCAGGAAGAGTCGCGTTTGATTGCGCGCAACCGATCCCGTCGCGCCCGCGCGCAATTGAATCTAGTGCCGGTTAGCCCGTTGCCTGAGGAGTCTGCCATGACTCCGTGGAAGATGGGTGCGGCCGTGCGACCTCAGGGTTCTTCCGCGGGAGCCCGGGCTCGCGACGAACGATAGGGACTTGTTTACGATGGCGAAAACCCTGTTTTTGCCTAAGCCCGTCTTTGCGAGGAGTCGCGTAGCGGCGACGCGGCAATCTCCGTTGCGCTTGGGCAAATTGGGCTCGGGTAAGTAGGGTTTGGTTAGGTCGGGAGAGTTTAGTAGGAGGGCGCTCTCGACAGATTTTCTGGTCGCTTCGCGACTGAGAAAATCGTCTGCCGCTCTCTCGGGGTTTGAGGCGCGTCGATCGCAGGGCGATCAACGTTACTGCCGCTCTCCCGGGATTCGAGTCTGGTCGTTTTTTCTCCAGTGCTCGCATGGCGAGCTCTGATGAAAAACACGACCTTAGCTAAAAGTACATCGCGCTCAGCACCCAGGTCAGGGTAATCCACATCAGGATGGTCAGTGGCACGCCAACGCGCAGGAAGTCGCTGAAGGAGTAGTTGCCGGCGCTCATAACGAGCAGGTTCGTCTGATAGGCCATCGGCGTGGCGAAGCTCATGTTGGCTCCAAACAATACCGCCAGAACAAAGGGTTCTGGCGGCAGACCGAGCTGCTGCGCGATGGACACGCCGATAGGCGTACCGATGACGGCCGCCGCGTTGTTGGAGACCACGTTGGTGAGAATTGCGAGCAGCATCATCAGAGCGCTGATGATTGCCCAGGGTGCAGCGTCCGCCATCCAGTAGAGAAATATCTCGGTTACATAGGCAGTTGCACCGGTTTCAATCAGGGCTTTACCGAGGGCGAGGGAAGCCACAACGATAAAGAACACCGATGGGCTGATGGACCGGATGGCGCTGGGCATGTCCATGCAGCGAGTCGCCAGCAGCAGCGCGCAGCCGACGAGGGCGCTGATCGCAATGGGCATGATGCCGAGAGCAGCGGTCAGGATCACGCCGGCAGTAATGGCGAGGGCGAGGGGTGACTTGCTTGTACGAGGCACTGCAAGGTTGGCATCGAGAACTAGGAAACTGTCGTCGGATTTGAGTTGGGCTATCTGGTCTTCGGCGCCCTGCCCGAG
>CAYGQC010000053.1:0-21047 GCA_964351875.1 uncultured Pseudomonadales bacterium | reverse complement strand
TCTCAGACCAGATCGTGTCGACGTCGTCAGCGTCCGTGCTGTCGTAGAGTTCGACCCCCACCAGTGAAAAGCCGGCTCGTGAGGTGGACGTGAGTTCCTTGATTTCGGGTACTTCCCGGAGTTTGGCTTCGATCGGTTCGCTGACCTGGCTCTCGATTCGCTCGGCCGCCGCGCCCGGCACGTAGGTGCGAACGCTCGCCCAGCGTTCGGTCATCGTTGGGTCTTCCTGCCGCGGCAGGCTGAAGAACGCGGACAGCCCAGTCGCGATGACAATCGCAATCATCAGCGCCGTCAGTCTCGGGTTCGAATAGAACAGCGAGTAGCCGGCGCGGGTGGCCGGTGGTTCGGATGAATCACTCACGGCGTGGACCTTGCCAACGTCTCGGACGCTGATGTCACCCGCTGTCCCGGCACGATGCGCGAAGCATCAGACGTGATGAGCCGCTCGCCGTCCTGCAGGGTGCCACGCACAAATGCTCGCGTGGCTTCGGTGTGGATCACCTCAACCAGGCGGCGTTCCACGAGGTTGTCATCGGCTAGTACGTAAACCGCCCAAAGCCCACGATCCGCCTCGGTGAGCGAGGCCAGCGGTGCCCAGTATCCGGGTTCGCTGACGCTGCTTTGAAGTTCGAGTTCGACCACCGCGCCGTAGGCTATTGAGGTGGGCATTGAGGCGTCGGTTGGCTCGATGTTGAAAATGCCCGTAACCGTTCGCGTAGCTGGATCGATCTCCGGCAGCAGTGCTTTGAACGTTGCCTGCCAGCGCTGGCTCCCCCATCGGACAGGGTAGATTGATTCAG
This sequence comes from uncultured Pseudomonadales bacterium, assembly GCA_964351875.1. GTDB lineage: Bacteria > Pseudomonadota > Gammaproteobacteria > Pseudomonadales > Azotimanducaceae > JANSWO01. Next base: position 20,247 of record CAYGQC010000053.1, on the reverse strand, counting down.
TTGAGATGCTTCTGATGACGGATTCAGGTAAGCCGACGTGCGCTTCCGTAGTGGTGGTGTCCACCAGCCTCAGGACACTGCGTCCTGGAGTCACCTGCGTGCCTTCATCGACGTAACGGCTCTGCACGGTGCCATCAAACGGCGCGGTGATGCGTGCTTCGCTGAGTGCGACCTCAGCGCTGAGTTTGCCGGCGCGTGCTTGCGAAAGGCTCGCAGACGCGACGCTTCGTTGCGCTCGGCTGGCCGAGAGCTTTAGCCGAGTCTCGTCGAATAGCTGTTCCGAGACGTGGCCATCCGTGCGCAGGTCCCTGAAGCGCTTGTCCGTACGCACTGCGAGATCGAGATTGGCGTCGGCAGCTTGCAGGTTGGCGCTGGCAACAGCGACAGCGGCGTTGGCGTTCGCCAGGCTCGCGCGCAGGCTCGCGCTGTCGAGTTCGGCCAGCACCTCTCCCTGCTTTACCTGATCGCCGATATCGACTCGAACGCTCGCGACCTGACCACCCTGTTTGAACCCCAACTCGGACGCCCGCGCCGGTGCGGTGGTACCGCCGTAGACGCGTTCGGCCTGGTAGCCAACTTCCGCCTTCAATAGCTGCCACGTAACCGGCAGGTCCGTAGCCGTCGCCGGCATCGCGATTAGCAGCGCAATTAGGGCCACAATCACAATGATCAGGGATGGGGGCAGTTGGCGGAGTGGTCTCGCGACCGTGAGCACGCGCATGGCAGCTATCCTGGGCGTTTCTCCAACGACGGCTCGGTGAAGAATGCGTGAATGTTTACATTGCTTACAATGTTTGCAATGCTAACAGCGTTGCCAGTGACGTCAAGGTGAAACAAGCTCGGTTGCCAGACAACTTAGTTTCTGGGTCCAATGAGTGCTAGCGGGAGGCAGTGGTTATCAGCGCGAAGAAGACATCCATAGAAACATCGGTGAGCGACGGTGAGCGCTATCACCATGGCGATCTGCCCATGACACTGATGGATCTTGCGATTGAACACATTGAGTCGGTTGGCATGGAGAAGCTCAGCCTACGGGCGTTAGCGCGTGAAGCGGGTGTGTCCGCGACCGCTCCGTATCGGCATTTTCCCAGCCGCCAATGCCTGCTCGCGGGAATCGCGATTCGCGGCTTTAAACGGTTGCAAGCGCGCATCCAGGAAGCCCTCGCCAGTAGCGACGGATTCGAAGAGCAGTTTGTGAACATGGGGCTGGCCTATATCGACAACGCGGTGACCGACCCAGTGACCTACCAGCTCATGTTCGGCGCGATGGTGGACTTCGCCGCTTATCCGGAGCTACAGCGATCGTCGGAGGACAGCTTTTCCGAGCTGCTCACGATGATCAAGAACCATGAGCCTCGTGCAGGCCTCAATCTCAGCGAGATTGAACTGGCCGGTATCGTCTGGTCTGGAGTGCACGGTATCGCCAGCCTGATCATCAACGGGCGCGCGCGCGAGAAGATGGATTCGAAACCCGTAGAAAGTTCTGCGGCAATGGCGATTCGATTGGTAGCGCAGGATGCGGAGAGGGCCATCCGTTCGACCCTGCTGCCGTTGTTCGCTGAGTATTGCTGAGTTCCTTATCTGCGCTTGACGTGGGTGCCTAAACGCAAATCGGCACGAATCGACGCGTGTTAGTTATCCAGAACAAACGTGAGTTTCAGCGTCACCCGATATTCGGTCACTTCACCGTTCTCGATCATCACTTGCTGATCCTTCACCCAGGCCGAACGGACGTTCTTGATCGTCTTGTTCGCACGTCGGGTGCCTTTCTCGATGGCGTGTTCGAAGCTCTTCTTGGAGCTGCAGATGATTTCGGTCACTTTTGCGATAGCCATAGATACTCCTGGCGTTGAGGTTTGCGGGGTGCCCCTGGCTAGAGTTCAGCCAGATGACCCTCCTAAGGCTACACCAGCGGGTGCGCGCGCACGCGTTATCCTTGCCGCTGGTAGCGCCTGCAGGTGATTTCGTTGTAAAACATAGAGCCTCAGCCGTCGACAAAAGAAGAATCCACATGATCCAGCGGCAGTGCCTGCGCGTTCAACTGATGTCCATTGCAGTACTTTTGCTGTGTTTTCCGCTCTCGGCGGTCGCGGCCAACGACGATCTGCGCCTTGAGATAGCAAGCCACTACGAGCGCGAGCTTGCGGACCTGTTTGAGCATTTCCATCGCAATCCGGAGTTGTCCAACCGCGAGTTCGCCACCGCCAAGCGGCTGGCGAAGGAGATCCGAGCATTCGGCTATGACGTGACCGAAGGCGTTGGCGGCACAGGCATTGTCGCGGTTCTGGAAAACGGCGATGGTCCGACGGTGCTGATTCGCGCAGATATGGACGGGCTTCCGATCGAAGAGCAATCCGGGTTGGATTACGCATCGGTGGCGCGCCAGATCGACTCGGACGGCAAAGAAAAACCAGTAATGCATGCGTGCGGCCACGACGTGCATATCACCGCGCTTGTCGCCACCGCGCGCGCGATGAAGCGGCGCCGTGATGCCTGGTCAGGAACGCTCGTGCTTGTTGGTCAGCACGCGGAAGAGCGCATCTCGGGCGCTCGAGAGATGCTGGAGGATGGCCTGTATGAGCGCTTTCCGAAGCCCGACTATGCGATCGCCTTTCACGTTCAGGCTGGCATGCCTGCCGGTCTGGTTGCCATAGGTGGTGGCACCGTCATGAGCAGTTCTGATTCGGTCGACATTCTCGTCCCCGGTGTTGGCACGCATGGGGCCTACCCCCACTCCGGGCTCGATCCGGTGCTGATTGCGAGTCAAATCGTGGTGACGCTGCAATCCGTCGTCAGTCGAACGATCTCACCACTCGACCCGGGCGTGATCACGGTTGGATCGTTCCACGGCGGCAGCAAACACAACATCATCGGCAATCGGGTCGATCTGCAGCTAACGGTGCGGGCGGATGACCATGAGACGCGCGCCACGCTGCTGGATTCCATTGATCGGGTGGCGGAAGGGGTCGCGCGCTCGCTTGGGGCAACGGATGAACTGCTGCCTAAGGTTACCCGTTCTGCGGTGGAGACAACGCCGCCGGTGATTAACGATGTTCCGCTTGCGGATCACCTGCGCATGGCGCTCAGCAAAGGGATGGGTGAGGAGAGGGTGTTCGTGCCACCGCGCACGGGTATGGGTGCTGAAGACTTCGCTTATTTTGTCGCGCCGGAGTACGGCGTTCGAGGCGTCTATATGGGCATTGGCGGCAGTGATCCGGAAACCGCAACCGAGGCGGCTCCGCACCATTCAGCGTACTTCAAGGTACTGCCCGAGCCGAGCGTAACGGCTGGTGCGGAAGCCATGGTGACCAGTGCGCTCGCGCTGTTCAACGATGAGCTTCCGGCAGCCGACTAATCCTCGCGTACTGTGGCGCTACACACTGCCCGGTGTTGGCATCACTAGCGTCGGCATGTCTTCGGGTTCCAGGCCAAGGTTAATCAGTACCTTGGACATGCCCAGGAACAAACCTATGCCGAGCGTCAGCTCGGCGATCTCCGGCTCGCTGAAATGCTCTTTGAGTTCGCTGCGCTGCGCATCCGTCAGTTCTGACGGCATGCCGATCAGCAGGTCGGTGAGCTTCAGCGCCGCGACTTCGTTGCCAGCCAGGCGATTCTCATAGCCATCGCCGACGCTGGCGGCCTTGTCTTCATCCAGCCCCGCTGCACGAGCGGAGTCAAAGCGGACATTGCGTCAAAAGCCGCAGTCCGTCACGCGGGCGTTGCGCAGGCGCGTCAGTTCCTTCATGAGCGGGCCCGGTGATCCGTTCTGCCAGAACTCGGCATACAGCTCTCCGAATGCCGCGAGGGTTTCAGGCGTGTGCGACATGATCGATGCGAAATCTCGCGGTTGACCGTCGATCGCGGACTCGACTCTTGCGATGCTGGACATGGGTTGTCTCCCGTTCTCGTGATAGTTACTTGCTGTTTGCTTTCTCAGCGTGCCCCCTGCGGAGTGACCGAAAACGCGATCGCCCAGCGGCAGCGGACATCAAAGAATGCGATTGCGGTCATCAAGGCAACGCTCGCAGCGTTGCCGACCGCCTCGGTCAATTGCTCAACGTCCCGGTCGGTGACGCCGTGCTGGTTGTATGGCCATTGCTCGGCGATTGCCAGGACCGCGCGATCCGATGCATCGAAGGCTTCCAGGTCGCCGCTTGCCAGGGCCTGTTTTTCTGCGCTGGAGAGCGTCTCTTTTGCGGGTGCGTCGATCTCCGCAAGGCAACCGTGAATATAGGCAATACGCAGACGGCATAGCTCCATGTGCCTTGCGTTCGCCGCTTCAGTATTGAACACCTGATCCATGAACGCCTGATAGCGATCCATGAGTTCACCGCGCATGCCAAGGGAGGCAAATGCCTGGCTGACACTTGCTGGCTTTTGTTCAACCGTCATTGTCGGCCTCCTGTTGGTTGTCGGTGTGCTATCCGCCTGGCGATGGGGCCGGTGAAAGCCAGCACAACATATAGCCAGGGTGAGAACAGGTTAATCGGAAATGGCAGCGCCAGCGAGCAAAAGCCCGAGACCAGGCTGATAGTGCAGACGATTGCCCAGGCGGCTCTGCCGGCGCGGACGGTCTCCTGCTGCGTCTGGCTATCCGCTCCTTCGCGAACCGAGCACTGGTAGAGCATGCACAGGCACAGCGCCATCGCCGACATGCCGAAGCCGAAAATCGCGAAGAGCGCGCGCAGGTCCGATGCGCTGGCCTGTGCGCCCCAGGTGCTGGGAAAAAAGCCACTGCTGGCCCAGTAAAAGAACTGCCCGAACATGAGTTTAAGCGGGTAGATGTAGATCATCACGGCGAACACGAGGGCAAGGCTCCACAGCGTGCTCGCCGTGGTGTTTGTGTTTGTTGCATCGCTCCAGCGACGGTGGCCGATCCAGAAGATCATGATCTGAAAGAAGCTCACCGCGAATGCCGGAATGCCTTTCAACGCGTCCAACAGCTCGTGCAGGCTGGCCGGAATCTCGTCGATGGAGATCACCAACATGGTGACGGCGAAGGCGAATGCGGCATCGACGAACGTCTCCAGCCGCCTCGTCCCAATGTCGGCTAGTGTATTTGGCCCTGCGGAAACGTCGGTCATCGGCGTATCCTAGCCCTACGGCAGTCAGACGTCTGCCTGAAAAGGTTGCCGCCCAGCACTCTGCCGCGGCTCGATCGATCACCGACTATGAGATTCGCCTATGTTCAGCCAATCGACCCTGCGCCGGATTGCTTCGGCCTTCACCATTGCCCTCGTCGCCGTACTGCCAGCACACGCTGCCGGGTCGAGCGATCTTGCCCAGTGGGCTGACGCTCTCGGCCTGGATATGAATGTGTCGTACTCCGGCACTCGCACCATGCAGACCGACGAAGGGAACATCTCGATGCTTGAGCGGCGCGCGCCAGGCAAACAACGCATGGAAATGTCGATGGGTGGCATGAACGCTGTGATGATCATTCGCGAAGACCGCGAAGCGGCCTACACCCTGATGCCGGACTTTGGTATGTACCGGGAGACGTCGCTCGCAGAGGCGCAAACCCAGACGGGTAACAACCTGGACCTGAGCAATGTGAGCAAGGTGGGTCGAGAGAAGCTGGATGGCGCGATGACCACTAAGTATGCAGTCTCGTTCAGCGACCGTAACGGCAAAGGCGATGGCTTCATGTGGGTCTCGGATGACGGGATTGGCGTCAAGATGGACATGACTTACACCTCTCGCGGCGCCAAGGGGCAGCGCATCGAAATGACGCTGACCGACGTGAAGGTCGGCCGCCAGGCGGACGATCTTTTCGAAGTGCCGGCCAGCTACAAGCCGATGAATATGGCCAATATGGGCGCGATGATGGGAGCCGGCGCGCCGCCTTCTGCAGCGACTCAACAAGCGCCTCGCCAGCCCGCTGAAGAAGAGCCGGATTTTGCGGAGGAGCTCGGTGACGCGGCCGCAGATGAGGCCCAGGCTGGTGTTGAGGAAGGCGTTCGGGACCAGGTTCGCAAAGGCATTCGAGGCATATTTGGTCGCTAGGAGAGCGTCCAGAAGAGCGGCCACGATCGCGCCGGCATAGCCAGCGACGCCGATACATGGGCGTGTGTGGACCGCTTAACCCGCGCGCGCCCTGTCTGATGCAGCTCGTCGCTCGACGAGCAGATAGATAATCACACCGATCACAATCATGGCCAGTGCAAATAGCACTTCAGCCAGATGTTCCGTTGCCAGGAAGATGAGCGTTGCGCCGATGCACAGGAGAAAAATTAACGGCGGTAGCGGATAGAGAGGCACGCGGAACGGCCGCGGCAGATCTGGCTTGCGCCAGCGGAGCAGGATCACGCCGCCGATGGTGACCGCAGAGTTGAGCGCCAGGATGAAGCCGGCGAATAGCAGTACCTGATCAAACGTTGCGGTGGCAACGAGCGTCAGAGAAATGATGGCCTGCATCCAGATCGCCCGCTGGGGTACGCCGCCAGGTCCGATTTCAGACAACCAGCGCAGCGATGCGTAGTCCTCACCGGCCACCTGCAACACCCGAGGCCCGGCCAGAACCATGGAGCTGACTGTCGATATCAGCAGCGATGCGAGAATGATCGCCATCGCGGTCGCGCCAGTGGGACCAAACACGTGCTGCGCAACGATGTAGCCAATCTCAAGTTCGCCGGCCATCGCCTCGGCCGGGGCGGAGCGAAGAAACACAACGTGTAGCGCGACGTAGAGAACCAGCACCGTGCCGGTTCCAGCAGTCAGCACCCAGGGCAACTGGCGCTGAGGGTCGCGCAGTTCTCCGGTCAGATAGGTCGCGGAATTCCAGCCGGTGTAGGCGTAGTTCACGTAGATCAGGGCGACGGCAAACGCCGGTGAAAAGATACTGTCGACAGCGCCATCGTTGAGGCTCCAGTCGAGCTGGACGGGCTGGTCGAGATTCCATGTTGCCGCCACACAGAAGCCGACAATCAGCAACAGCTTCAAAATAGTGAATCCTGTCTGCACGCTACCGCTGGTCGTTCGGCTGCGAGTGTGCGCGAGGGTCGCGGCAACGATCAGAGCTGCCGCGGTCCATTGGACAGGCAGTTCGGGAAAGGCGGCTGCGAGGTACGTGGCGAATGTGATCGCGGCGAGCGCAACGGGGGCGGCGAAGCCAACGCTGGCGGACACCCAGCCTGAAACAAAGCCAGGCAGCGGGCCAAACACCTCGCGAACGAAGTGGTATTCACCGCCCGAGCGCGGTAAGGCTGCACCAAGTTCCGCATAGCAAAGCGCCCCGCTGAGCGCGATGACGCCACCCAACACCCATAGGCTGATAATCACGGTTGGCGATTGAATATCCATCAGCTGGAAGCCCAGGCTGGTGAAAACTCCGGTACCGATCATGTTCGCGACCACCACACTAAAGGCGGCGCTGGTGGCAAAAGGTTTGACGTTGTTCACCGAGGCACAATGCCGCGCTCCCGCAGCTAAGTACACACTTATCCCGTAGTCAGAGCCAGGCTGAGATTCGGCCCGAATTCCTCCCGGAAACCTGCCCCGGACGCGTTTTGGTGCGACGTGCTCGAGCGGTGCGCTACAAACGTGCAAATATTTCAGATCAGTCATTGATTTGAAAGAAATCCCGAATACAGTGCGCGCGACGCCCGAGTGGTCTCTCAGGTTCTGGTTCTTAGAATGCGTCGATAGCCGATCCAATGACTGATCGGGTTTCGGATTGAAGAGCTCGAGATGCTGGTTTTTTGTTACCCAGCCACGGACCCCACACCCGCAGGTCATGCTGGAACCCACCGTCTGGCGTGCAGTTTTCTAAAGGCTCAGGAATGCTGGCACAGGCATTGCTTTGGGTTTGCTGGCGAGTCTGCTCTTACAGAACCTGACGTTGGGCTGGCGAGCGCTCGATCTTGTGTCCGCCAGGTTGCGCGATCGCAGGCGTTGCCCAACGGCGCTCATGAATTTACCGCTGCCTCCCTATCCGGGGGGCGGCATCCCGGCTCACCCCGGACAACGCCGCAAGGCAAGGAGATAGCGTGAACAAGTTAGCTGGTTTGGATGCCGGTTTTCTTTACCTCGAGACACCTCGAAGCCCCACCCACATTGCGTCGGTACAGATGCTCGATCTCGATGGGCTGCCTATTGGTGAGTTTACCCACCGCGTCAAGCAGCAGTTCCTGAGCCGGTTGGATCTGGTGCCGTACTTCACTCGCCGCCTGCGCCAGGTGCCACTTGGGCTGGATCACCCGGAATGGGAGTCGGTTGAGCATTTTGACATCAACGACCACATTCACACCTACTCGGTGACCGCGCCCGGTGGTCGAGCGGAACTGGAAGCGGCCGTTGCGGACGTCCATGCACGGCCGCTGGATCGCTCTAAGCCGCTATGGGATCTGTGGATTTTCACCGATCTGGAAAGCGGCCGCGCTGCTTTGTACAACCGGTCGCACCATGCCTGCATCGACGGCGTATCCGGCCAGCTAGCGGTCTTCGGAATGATGGACACGGAAGCTGTCATGCCGGCGGTTGCTGAGTTGCCCGAACAATTCGATCGGCCGGTCAAGCGCATCGGTGCTGCTGCCGCGCTCGTCGGCGCAGTCGAGAACATGATGACCTCCATGATCAGCCAGAGCATCGCGAGCTTCGGCAGGAGCGAGTCGTTCGTCCGGTTGGGTCAGCGCATGCTGGATCCCACGCGCGGCCTTGGACCCGCCTGGAGGGGCGCACCCTCCACTCGGTTCAACTGTGCGGTCTCTGGTGAGCGAACCTACGCGACAGGCGAAGTCCCGTTGCAAACGGTCAAGGACATTGCATCTCGCTCGGGTGGCACGGTAAACGACGTTTTCCTGGCCATGTGCGGTGGCGGCCTGCGCCGTTACCTGACTCGGCACGGGGAACTGCCGGGTGAGACGCTGGTGGCCGGGTGTCCGGTGTCTCTGCGCAAGCCGGGTGACACGTCGCTCAACAACCAGGTGACCATGATGGCGGTGCCGCTCGGAACCGACGTTGCTGACCCGAGGGATCGGGTGAAGGCGATATCTCGAGGCGCCAGCGCTGCGAAATCACTCATTGCGGATTCAGCGGAGATGTTCGAGTTCAATCCGGTCGCTCCCGGCTTGCCTGCGCTGATAAGCGGCGCGATCAGCTTGGCTGAGCGAACGGGATTGGTTGGCCTGCCGGCCCAGCGTGTGCCGTTCAACGTCGTCATCTCTAACGTTCCCGGTCCCAGGGAGACTCACTACATGTGCGGCGCTCGCGTGCTCACGCACTACCCGGTGTCGATACCGGCACACAGCCAGGCGGTGAACATCACCGTTCAAAGCTATGACGGCACGTTGTTTTTCGCGATAACGGGTTGTGCGCGGGCGCTACCGGATGCCGACCGATTGCGCGACGACATGCTGGCGTCTCTGCAACGGCTCATCGCCCACACGACCCCGGCGCGAGCCAGCGTCGGTGATCTGGACACCGGGGCGATGGCTCAGCCGGCTGTGGGCATACAGGCGGCTCCGAGACAGGCGGGTAATGACGAGGACCATGACGGCTCGCCAGCGCAGGCGGCCTGATCGTCGGGCGCGGTCCCCGCGCTGTCGTTCGCAGGCCTAACGTCTGCGTGGCATCAGAATCTGATGTTGCAGTGCACAATATCTGGTGAGATACTGCAACGGTTCGGGCCGGACGCTCGGCCGTTGCATGGCTCACCAGTTTGGAACCCGCGCTGATGAAATCTTTCCCGAATGCTCTCGAGCGCCGCGCCCTATCTTTCCTGGAAGGCCCGCGCTTCGCGGCACAACTGCCAGCGCTGTTTGCCTCGAGTCCGTGGCTCGCGACCGCGCCGAGGGGCGATGGCAGCTCGGTCGTTGTGCTTCCGGGCTTTGGCACCAACGACTTCTCAACGGTGCTGCTGCGTTCTTACCTGAGCTTCCTCGGCTATCGCGTGACCGGCTGGGGACTCGGCCGAAACCTAGGTTTCGCTCGCGTGGGCGGCATTGATCCGCTTGTTCGACGCCTGGAGAGCGTGGCGGGTGAGGCTCAGTCCGGGAGCAAGGTCGCGCTGGTTGGCCACAGCCTGGGTGGCGTCTTTGCGCGCCGAATGGCAACGCATTCGCCGGAGCTGGTGAGTCGTGTGATCTCTCTGGGATCGCCGATCAGCGGTGATCCCACCCAGTCGCCAATGTGGCAGGCCTATCGGCAGCTAAACCCGGAGATGGCTTCGCCAGAAGCGATTGCGCGCGTCCAGGCAATTCGAGCCGTACCGCCGCCAGTGCCAGCGAGCGCAATTTTTTCGCGCTCCGACGCGATTGTTCATTGGCGGCGAGCCCGGGAGGTCGACGCGCCCCAGAGCGAGAGCATTGAAGTTATTGCCGGCCATATGGCGCTGCTCCTGCACGCTCCAACGTTCTACGCGGTCGCGGATCGGCTCGCTCAAGCCGTCGACAACTGGCAGGCTTTCGCACCGCCGGCAAGCCTTGCCGGTTGGTTGTACCCCGGAGTGACGACTGGCTCAGCCACGCCGGCCTAGATCGCCGGAGTCGCATTGGCAACCCGAGCGCGCTCGGCTTAAGCGCGCCTATCGCTAGCCATCTACTACTTGCCAGCTACTATTTGCCACCTACTAAGGGAGACTCTTGGTGCTCACTCAACTCAGTCCGCAGGACGCCTCGTTCGTCTTCCTTGAGTCGCCGACAACACCGATGCATATCGGTTCGTTGGCAATCTACGATCCGAGCACAGCAGACGGCGGAGAGCTGACGGAAGAGAGTTTCACGCGTCTGTTCGAAGACCGCATGCATCAGAACCCGTTCGGCCGGCAGAAACTTGTGCGGGTGCCGTTCGATGCCGACTATCCGTACTGGATCGAAGACGCTAATTTCGACATCGAATATCACATTCGGCGGTGGGCCTTGCCGAAACCCGCTGATTCGGAGCAGCTCTACAAGGTTGCGGCCAGACTGTTTGCGCGCCCACTGGATATGAGCAAACCCCTGTGGGAGGTCTACCTGATCGAGGGGCTGGATCATGTGGACGGTGTGCCGAAAGGCTCGATCGCTATTCTGACGAAGACTCACCACGCCGCGGTTGACGGCACATCAGGCATGCATCTGGTGGAGCTGATGCATGACTTGACGCCCAAGCCGGCAGCCGTGCCTCGACCGGCCCAGCCGTGGCGTCCGGATCCACAGCCGAGCGATGTTGAGTTGATGGTGCGCACGGCCGTTCACAACCTGCAGCAGCCATTTATGTTCGCCGAGGTCTGGGCGGGGCAGGCGGGTTCTCTCATTCGCAAGCCACCGGCGCTTCGCGGTATCGAGTTGCCGGCGCTCAAACCGGCGCCAAAGACGCGCTTCAATAAAGACGTATCGGCGCAACGGACGATCGGTTCCATCACGTTTGATCTGGATGACGTCCGGACGGCTCGCAAAGTCGTCGACGGCGCGACGGTGAATGATGCGGTGCTGGCGATATGTGGCGGCGGGCTCAGACGCTACCTTGAGAGCAAGAAAGAACTGCCGGGTACGTCTGTCGTGGCGATGGCCCCCGTCAGCACTCGCGCAAAGGGAGAGGATGCTTCGTCCGGCAATAAGGTATCGGCAATGTTTGTGCCGATCGGGACCGACATCTCCGATCCGGTAGCCCGCCTGCAGGCGGTAACGGACAGCACGTCCGGCCAGAAAGCAGGCGCGAGCGGCGTGGCGGCACGCGCTTTGACCGACTACGCGCAGTTTGTACCGGCGTTTACCGCCGCGCTCGCCTCTCGGTTGCAGAGTTCTCTGGCCGCGCAGATGCCGTCGCGCCCTTTCAACGTGAGTATTACTAACGTTCCTGGCCCGCAGATCCCGATTTATGCGGTCGGCGCCCGCATGATCAACAGCATCGGCTACGGCGGCATTGTTAACGGCATGGGACTGATCATGCCTGTGACCAGCTATTGCGGGCAGCTCACGGTCGCGTTCACGTCCTGCCGCGAGATGCTGCCCGATCCTGAGTTCTTCGTGGAGTGCCTGAGCGATGCTTTCGAAGAGCTCTGCGATGCTGCGGGACACAAAGCCAAAGGGCGTAAATCTGCGAAGAAGTCCGGTAAAGGCCGGAAGAAGAAGGCTGCGGACGCCTAGGCGTGGGGGCGCTCACTTGCTAGCGTTCGCCATGCACCCAACCTTGGAGTCGACATGGATTTTTTGAGAACGCCCGACGCGGCTTTTGCTGATTTGCCGGGTTACCCGTTTAAACCCAACTACGTCGAGATTCCCAGCGCTGATGGCGATCGTTTGCGGATGCACTATGTGGACGAGGGCGAAGGCGAAACGCTGCTCTGTCTGCATGGCCAGCCGTCCTGGTCTTACCTCTATCGAAAGATGATTCCGCTGTTGACCAAGGCTGGCTACCGAGTGGTGGCGCCGGATCTGATTGGCTTTGGCCGTTCTGATAAGCCTGTGCACCGGTCCGACTATACCTACGCTTCTCACGTTGGTTGGCTAACAGCCTTTATCGAGGCCGCGGATCTCACCGGGATAACGCTCGTGTGCCAGGACTGGGGCGGATTGCTGGGCCTGCGTGCGGTGACGGCGCTGCCGGATCGTTTTGCTCGGGTCGTAACCGCCAACACCGGGTTGCCGGACGCGTCGGACGTACCGGACGATCAGATCCAGGCTGTCTCCGAGCGGGCACGCGCCTACTATGAGCAGATACCAGCCCATCAGGATGTCATGTCCATGGGCCTGGCGATGGCGGCAGATGACTCTGGTTTGGGCTTCCTGCACTGGGTGAAATTCTGTGATCAGGCGCAGGAGCTGAAGGTTAGCGATGTCCTTAATTTCTCGACGGGCGGCATCCTCTCGGCGGAGGAGATCGCAGCCTACGATGCGCCGTATCCGGATGAGCGTTACAAGGCCGGCCCGCGCCAGTTCCCCTCGCTCGTACCCATTGTTCCGGACAATCCTGCAGTCGCAGACAACAGGGCAGCCTGGGCTGTTCTGGAGCAATGGCATAAGCCGTTTCTGACAGCTTTCGGAGATTCGGATCCGATAACCGCAGGTGGCGACGCGCGTTTTCAACGCTCGATACCGGGCGCGCGAGGCCAGGCTCACACAACGATCGCTGGCGGTGGTCACTTTCTTCAAGAGCAGGTCGCGGGCCCGCTTTGCCAGGCGATCGACGACTTCGTGCGCGCCAACCCGGTGACTAACTGATGTCGGGACGGCTGCTTGTGTGGTCATTGGGCGCGTGCGTGTACGCTCTCTTTCTCTGGTGGTATGTCAATACTGATGGGCGCCTGGATGACGCAGAGATAGATGCGTATATGGCGGTGCTCAGCGCGGGCGAATCCGATCCGGAGCGTCTGGCCAGGATGCGTGAGTTCATGTCGAGCGATGACGGACAGGCGTTCGTCATGATCAACATCATGGATTCTGCGGATGTGCCGATTTCTCCCGCAACCGGCGAGGCAGTCAGTAGCGGTGACGAATTGATGCGCTATTACATGGAGCACATGCTGCCGGCCATGCTTCTGCGCGCGAGCCATCCGGTATTTATGGGTACGGCGGTCGCCGGAGCAATGGATTATCAGGGGCTGGACGCTGTGGACGGCTGGACGGCGGGTGCGCTCGTTCGCTATCGATCCCGCCGGGACATCATGGACATCATCGTGATGCCGGAAACTCGAGCGCGCCATGACTGGAAGCTGGCCGCCGTGGATCGAACGCTCGCGTTTCCCTTGAGGCCGCAACTGAACCCGGGCGACCCGCGCATTCTGTTCGCGCTGTTTCTAGTTATCGTGCTGCTACTGATTGACCTGCGCCGTGCTGGCCAAATGTCCTATCGCCGCTAGCCGGCGGACACTGGCTGCGGCTTCCAGTCGCCCTGGCGGCCGCGCCAGTGCGCAAACATCAGGCACATCAGCATGAATGCCGCGGAGCCGATCCACAGGCCATCTGCGCCGTAGTTTTGATAAACCGCGCCGCCGCCGATGCTGGCAATGGCCGCGACAACTAAACCCGCGGCGCCGTAGAGTCCCTGGCCTGCGGCGATGGCGTTTTCGCCGCTCGCATAACCGACGGCGAGCTGAGTCGCTGGCATGCTGATGGCATCCACTACCGCGTGCACAATCATTGGTAGAAGCATCCACCAGATGGAATCGATTATCCCGTAGCAGGCCATGCAGATCAGCGCGACCAGCATCGTTCCCGAAATCAGGTGCAAGACGTTGGTTCGGCTGGCGAGCGCGCCGGCCCACGGTGCGATCAGAATCATGGGCAGGGTGAACAGCGACATCGTGACGCCGATAAACAACTGCGAGCCACCCTGATCCGCGATAAACACCGCCCAGATCGCATCGAAAACACCGATGGCCGTGTAGAACGCGATACCCAGGGCCAGGCAAGCCTGCATCTCCGGGCGTTTGAGTAGCGTCAGCATCGCGCGTTGCAGAGGTTGATCGGAACCCGGGATATGGACACGAAACACCCAGGGCGTGCAGACGACAATCAAACCGGCGACGACGGCAAAGGTCAGCGTTAAACCTGCGATTTCAAACAGGATGGACGCGAGTACAGGGCCGATCAGAAAGCCAACCATTTCCCAGGCGGCGAGCTTGCCGAGTGCGGCGCCAGCGTTGTTCGGGTTGGCGACAAACGCAAGGCGGCGAATGCCGGGCCGCACGCAGCCGGCTCCGAAACCGAGCAGAAAGCGAGAGGCGAGCCAGGCGGGGAGGCTCTCCGCGAAACACATCCACACCGCGCCGACCAGCGAAAACGCGATGCCTACACGCATCAGCGTATTGCCGTGGCCGCTGTCGGCGAACCGGGACAGTGTCAGTTGAGCGATGAACCCGGCGACAAAGGCGGAGCCCGCGATCATGCCGACGGCGGTCTCAGAAAAGCCGAAGGTGCCGCGAATTTCCGCCAGCAACGTAAAGATCGCCGCATAGGCGATCATCAGGATAGCGCTGAGGGCGTACAGAGGAGCCATCATTGGTCGGATCGCTGGCCGGCAAAGCCTGCCAGCATACCCGCTTTGTCGTTTGCGGCTAACTCATCGACAACCCATCGAAGGTGCCGTCAGCGCGCCACTTTTCCATCAGGTCAAAGAACGCAATCGGACCGCCGCCGTAGGAGCTGTTCTGGCGAGCGAGTTCGTTGCTCTTGCCTTCGTTGTTGTAGTAACCGGGCGTACATTCTGCCAGGAAGCCTTCGCGTAGCCGGGCCATGTCGGTGATGGTGTCGACCCAGGCCTGCTCGGCCTCCGGCGTCGCTTCGAGGGTGTTGATCTGGTGATCAACAGCGTGGCGAATGATGTGGGCGAGGTGCTTGCTCTGCTCGTTCAATGAGTGCGGATAGTTCACCGTGAACGCGCTTTGACCGGGCCCCATGATCATGCAATTCGGGAAGCCGCTGGCATGCATGCCGTGCAGGGTCCGAACGCCTTCCGACCACTTTTGCGTGAGTGTGACGCCGGCTTTGCCAGTGACCTCGTAGCCGCACCGGCGACTGTAGGCGGTGCCGACTTCGAAGCCGGTGGCGAAAATGATGCAATCGACCGGGTACTCAACCCCATTGGCGACCACGCCGTTTGCGGTTATACGCTCCACGCCGTTGCCATCGGTGTCGATCAACTCGACATTCGGCCGATTGAACGCATCCAGATATTCATCATTGAAACAGGGGCGTTTGCAGAACTGGCGGTAGTAGGGTTTCAGCGCTTCCGCCGTAGAGGCGTCGGCCACCACGCTTTCGCAGCGCTTGCGGATCTGCTCCATTTTCTGGAAGTCCGCAATCTCCATCGAACGGGCCATGGCCTCCGGCGACAGATCGGGCTCGTCTTCCTTCTGAATCATGATGAGCAGGTTTCGGATAATTTCGGTCCAGCCATCGTTGACCAGATCTTTCTCTGCGAAGCCGCCGGAGACGAGCGTATTGAAGTTGTCCATGCGCTCCTGCTGCCAGCCCGGTTGCAGTTCCGCGGCCCAGTCAGACTCGGTTGCCCGGTTAGCGCGTACATCGATGGAGGAGGGTGTCCGCTGAAAGACGAAAAGCTGTTTGGCGGATGCGGCTACGTGCGGTACACATTGGACTGCGGTTGCGCCGGTGCCGATCACCGCGATGCGTTTGTCCGCGAGCTTGTCGAGGCCGCCTTCGCTGCTGCCGCCTGTGTAGTCGTAGTCCCAACGTGACGTGTGGAAGCTGTGTCCGGTGTAGCTGTCGATTCCCTCAATGCCGGGAAGCTTTGGCCGGTTCAGCGGACCGTTTGACTGAACGACAAAGCGAGCCTGGATTCGATCGTCACGGTTTGTGGTGACCAGCCAGCGATTGATCTCTTCGTCCCACACCATGTCGGTGACTTCAGTCTGCAGGAGCGCTCCATCGTAGAGATCGAAGTAGCGCGCGATTGCGCGAGAGTGTTCGAGGATCTCGGGTGCCGGTGAGTATTTCTGTTTCGGCAGATAGCCAATCTCTTCGAGCAGTGGAAGGTAGACATAGGATTCGACGTCACAGGCAGCGCCTGGGTAGCGATTCCAATACCAGGTGCCGCCAACGTCGCCGCCTTTCTCAATCAGCCGAACGTCGCTGACGCCAGCTTCCTTCAGTCTCGCGGCTGCCAGCAGCCCACCGAAACCGCCGCCGACGACGACGACTTCTGCGTCTTCAACGATGGGCTCCCGCTTGAATCCCGGTTCTACATACGGATCGTCAATGTAGTGTGAGAAGTCGCCCGTGATGTTGACGTATTGATCGTTGCCGTCTGCGCGAAGTCGTTTGTCTCGCTCATCGATGTATTTCTGCCGAAGGGCGTCCGGATCAAAATCGAGATTGTGGGTCGTTTCGGCCATGTTTGGCTCCGCAGGTTGAATCAGGCTGGTCCGGTTAACTGCCTGGCATGCACCCGGGATTGGCTGTCGATAACCCGAGCGACATTGGCGATTAAACCGCATGACTTAATTAGGTCGGTGAGGCTAGCGAAAATTCCCTTCGGCTGCACGTTGAATACGTGCCTTTAGTCGCCCAGGGCTGACCCGATAAGCGTCAGAACCGCGCCTATAGAAGTACATCCCAAACACCCGAGCCGAATATGTCACTCCGATTTCGCCGTCTCCTTACTCTCGTCACCTTGCTGCTCGCGCCGGTGATGCTTGCCGGCTACGCCGTGGGGGCTGAAAAGCAGCCGTACCCGCAGCAGCAGCCATTCCCTCAACAGCAGCCGAATCCGCAGCAACAACCTTTCCCTCAGCAGCAGCCATATCCCCAGCAACAGCCCTATCACCAGCAGCAGCCGTATCCCGGTCCAAATGGTCCGGGCGAGTACGGACCGGAGTTTGATGACGGTTACCCGCTGACTTTGCAGGGCGATGGCATGGTCATGACCATTGAGCGCGAGGAAATGCCCTACATGTATGGCGTTGTCTCCGTCGACGGCGGTCCCAAAATGCCGTTTCGTGTGCAGTTCCAGACCGATCAGTCTGGCAATGAGGTTGTCGTAGGTGAGGTGAAGACAGGCTCAGGACGCCAGCCCATTAGCGGGCGCGAAACGGGTGACACCTCGGCCGTCGTTGAATTTGCGAATAGAACGTTTCGCATGACGTTTGACCTGCCGGAGGTCGAGCAGGACGACAACTGGTAGGGACTGGCCCCTTCTCGAATCGAACAGCGGCGCCTCGGGCGCCGTTTTTCTTGGGCGCGATTGGGACAGCGCCCGTAACTTGAGGGACAATGGCGCATAGTCAGTTGGAGACTCGCGTGGATCGGAGCAGCATCTTAAAACGCCTGAATCGAGTAGAGGGTCAGGTGCGTGGCATATCTCGAATGATCGAAGACGAGCGCTACTGTATCGATGTGCTCACGCAGCTTCAGGCTGTGAAAGCGGCCCTGTCGCGAGTGGAAGATGCGGTCCTGAAAGACCACGCGCAGGTCTGCGTTGAAACCGCGATCGCATCGGGCGATGAGAGTGAGCAGCGCGCCAAATTTGAAGAACTGGTTGATCTGTTCGGCAAGTTGAAGCGCTAGGCGACGCCTGGCTACTATCCTCGCGTCACAACGGCGGCGTTCTGAAACTCAAAATCTGGCTACAATCGGCGGTGATTGCGATGTTGAGTACCCGGAAATTCTTTCAGGAGAAGCGTGATGAGTAGTGCAGCCGATGTAGAACTGTTTTCCCTGGAGACCCTTCGCGATCCGTACCCTGCGTATCAGAAGCTGCGGGCCGAAGCGCCGGTGTTCTTCGTTCCTGAGATGAACGTGCACGTGATAACCCGCTACGACCTTGTACGGCAGGCGATTAAGGAAACTGACGTTTACTCAAGCCGTTACGACGGTTTCCTGCAAGAGAGTCAGAGGATTGCATTCGCGGCTGCCAGCCCTGAAGTGCAGCAGCAATTGATCAATCTGACGGGGCAGATGGTGGATGTGCCGCCGACGATGCTGACGCTCGATGAACCCGATCACACTAACTATCGTTCCCTGGTGAACAAGCTCTTCGTTGCCGCCCGCATACGTGAGGCGCAGGACGCGGTTCAGGGTGTGATCGATGGCTGTGCCGCGAGTCTGCTCGCAGCGGGTTCCGGCGCGGTGGACTTTGTTGATACGTTCGCCGGTCCTGTACCCCTGCAGATCATTGCTGATCGCCTGGGCATTCCTGAAGAAGAGCGTGAGTTTTTTGACGACGCAGCCACGGCCGCAGCGTCCGCGTTACGGCTGACGCCTCTGCCTGGCGAAGAGATGGTTCGCAGGGCGCAACTCGCACTCGATCTGCAGAAGCTCTTGATTCGACTGGTGGACGCGCGTCGCGAGGAACCGCGCGCGGACATGATCTCAATCCTCGCCAACAACAAGCTGGAGATCGGCGATCGGCCGCTCACCCATGGCGAGTGCATTTCGGTGCTGAATCAGTTTCTCGTTGCCGGCCATGAGACCACGGCCAGCGCCTTCTCCTGGGGCATGCTGCTGCTCTGCGAAAACCCGGAGCTGCAGGAACAGATCAGGGGCGACGACAAGCGCATCAAGACGTTTGTCGAGGAAACGCTACGCATGGAGGCGCCCGTGCAGGGGTTGCCGCGCCTGGTCACTAAAGATACGGAGCTCGGTGGCTACCCATTGTCTGCCGGCGACATGGTCATGTTGCGTTACGGTGCAGCTAACCGGGACGGTGATCAGTTCCCCAGCCCGGATGAGGTTGATGTCGACCGCGCCAAGGCCGGCCAGCAGCTTGCCTTTGGCGCTGGCGTTCACTTCTGTATTGGAGCGCCGCTTGCAAGGCAGGAGCTCACTCTGGGCTTTCGCACATTGATGGACATTGGTGCAAATTGGCGTCTCGCGGAGGGCGCGCCTCGGCCTGAGCCAGAGCCGAGCTTTATTTTGCGTAACCTGCCCGGGCTGCAGGTTCAGTTCGATCCGCGCTGACGTGCTGAGTCGGCGTCTGGTGAGCGCCGAGCCCCGAGCTACACCCGCGAGGTAGTTGCCCGCCTGTCAGCGAGGCCCCACACTTGTTGACGTTCGCTGCGAGTCGGTTTTGGCTGGTAGCGCTGGCTACAACTCAAAGGAATCAGACATGCTCGGATATGCAACTCTCGGTGCCAAGGACCTCGACAAGGCCTGTGCTTTCTACAGTGCTCTGCTGGGCGAGATCGGTGGCAGGCAGCTCATGGACGCTGGCCGAATCCGCTTCTTCGGCACAGGCACGGATGCGGCCATGTTGGCCATCTGCACACCCTACGACGAGGGTGCTCAGGTGCCAGGTAACGGCAACATGGTGGCTATTCCCGGAGATCGCGCAACCGTGGATAAGCTGTACGCTAAAGCGATCGAGCTGGGTGCCACGGACGATGGCGAGCCTGGCGAGCGTATGCCGGTCTTTTACGGCGCTTATGTACGAGACCTGGACGGCAATAAGCTTTGCTTCTACGAGATGAAGCTCGGATAACGAAAAACCGTACAGCTCGCAGCTCTTTGTGTGCCTGCTCAGCAGGCCGCAAAAGCGACAACATTTCCCCTAGCAAGGACATTCCAATGGTCTTATCAACACCCAGAGGTTGGCTCGCCGGCCTCGCAATTGGGCTGACACTTTCCCTCGCCGCGCCTGCAGCGTTCGCGAAAGACGATTCGCGCGGCTCGTCCGAGCGTTCGGAGAAAGATGGTGAGGAAAGAGTGTGCAAGCGCGTTGAAGTCACCGGTCGCCGAATCAAGGAACGTGTTTGCTACAAGCGCAAAACCTGGGATCGAATCAGCGAGGAAAGCCGGGACAACCTGGAACGCTACCAGCAGTCTCGTGGCGTTAACTCCGGGATCGGCTCCGACGGCTAGACCCCTCGGG
>CAYGQC010000052.1:6768-21257 GCA_964351875.1 uncultured Pseudomonadales bacterium | reverse complement strand
GGGCAACGAGCCTAAATACCGTGGATCGCCGACGCGGCTTCGCCGCGATGGGCTTAGAGTCTTGTTCCGCCATCACTGCAGAGTCCTCATATCGTTCTCTCCGTTGATCGGTTACTAGCCGCCTCAATCGCACTTCGCTTTGAAGCGACCTGACTGCGCCAAAGCTGATACAGGGGGTTCCGGCCAGTCGGAAATAGCCGCAAGCATGAGCTGATGCGCGGGTGGCGCTGGATAGCAACGAGTCAAATAGAGAGATCACGCAGTCTGTTCCCTTGAAATCCATGTCGGGTTAGCCGAGCGTCGATGGCCCGGCTGGCCCATTTTGATCGACCCTCGAGTCCGAGTGTCGCGAGAGTGTCGCGCAGAATTCGTTTCTGCGATCGCCTGCCAGCAAAGCCTGGACGCCTGCCCAATACCCTACCGGTAGACCTCACTCGCGTCTCAACCTGTCCACCTCGCGGGATTATGCCGCACTGCGACGCCCGTAGCCTGAGGACAAATCGGTAAATTGTGACAGCCTTCCCAACGCGGTTGTGTCGCCGATCCCATACAGTCTAGCGCCTGGCGGCGAGTGTGCCGCCGATGCAGCGCTATTATCGCCGGGAAAAACTCCAGACAACGCATGCGATCCTGGGGAATCTACAGCCCTCCAAGCCCCAACCAAACGCGGGCACCCCGCCTCTGACGCCGGCATTATGACAGCAATTGATCAAATGCATCGTACCGATTTGGCCGCCCCGAGGCGGCCACCGACGGTGAGCTCAGTGTGGGATCCGCGGACCGTCAGAAATGCGCGAGCAGGAGCTCAGCGATCTGCACACTGTTCAACGCCGCGCCCTTGCGAACGTTGTCGGAGACAATCCAGAAGTTCAGCCCATTCGGGTGCGACAGATCCTTGCGAATTCGACCGACGTATACCGGATCAGTGCCCGCCCCGTGGCCAACGGCGGTCGGGTAACCACCAGGTTGCGACTCGTCAATCAGCGTAACGCCAGGCGCCTTACTGAGCAGGTCTCTCGCCTGGAGCGCATCCAGCGGTGCGCGGGTCTCGACGTGCACAGCCTCGCTGTGGCTGTAGAAGACGGGCACTCGCACACAGGTTGGATTCACCGCGATGGTCGGATCGGCGAAGATCTTCTGGGTTTCCCAGACCATTTTCATCTCCTCCCGCGTGTAACCGTTGGCCTCGAAGCTATCGATGTGCGGGATAACGTTGAAGGCGATTTGCACAGGGAATGCTGCTGGCTCAATTGGCTTGGCGTTCAACAGGTTCGCCGTCTGGCCCGCCAGTTCCTTGATACCGGTCGCGCCTGCACCGGAGACGCTCTGGTAGGTCGCAACGTTGATGCGCGCGATGCCGACAGCATCCAGTATCGGCTTCAGCGCCACGACCATTTGAATGGTGGAGCAGTTTGGGTTCGCGATGATGCCGCGAGCGATGCCGCGCTCGATCTCGTGCGGATTTACCTCCGGCACAATCAACGGCACATCGTCGTCGTAACGAAAGTGCGAGGTGTTGTCGATCACCACCGCGCCGGCCGCGACAGCCTTCGGAGCGTACTCCGCCGACAGCGCGCCGCCGGCTGAGAACAAAGCGATATCGATACCGGAGAAATCAAATTCATCCAGCCGGCCAACGATGATCGACTTGCCTTTGTACTGAACACGCTTGCCCGCCGAGCGCTCACTCGCCAGCAACGAAAGCGACGCGATCGGAAAGTCTCGCTCTTCCAGGATCTCGACCATCGCCTGGCCGACAGCGCCCGTCGCACCTACCACCGCAACGTTCATGTTTCCGCTTGGCATTAGCGCACTCCCTGTTCGAGCTCGGCCAGAACGGCCTCACCCATCTCAATCGTGCCGACTGTTCGCGATTCCGGGTCGGCAATGTCAGCCGTTCTGAGGCCGGAGGCGAGCACGCGATCAACCGCCTGCTCAATCGCATCTGCTGCCCCAGGCAGCCCAAGGCTGTAGCGCAACAACATGGCTGCGGACAATATCGTCGCCAACGGATTGGCTTTGTCCTGGCCAGCGATATCAGGCGCAGAGCCATGCACAGGCTCATACAAACCCTGACCGTTCGCCGCGAGCGACGCTGACGGCAGCATGCCGAGCGAGCCGGTGAGCATAGCGGCCACGTCTGACAGGATGTCGCCGAACATGTTGCCGGTCACGACGACGTCGAATTGTTTCGGCGCTCGCACCAACTGCATGCCTGCGTTGTCTACGTACATGTGAGACAGCTCAACATCCGGATAGTCAGCGGACACTTCATTCACGACGTCGCGCCACAACTGAGTTACTTCTAAGACGTTGGCCTTGTCCACGCTGCACAACCGGCCGCCACGCTTACCCGCCATGTCGAAGGCAACCCGGGCAATGCGCTCGATTTCGCTTTCGCGATAAACGTAGGTGTTGAAGCCTTTGCGCTCGTTGTTCTCGGTCACTACTCCCCTCGGCTCCCCGAAGTAGATACCGCCGGTGAGTTCCCGAATGATGAGGATGTCGAGACCGCTGACGAGTTCCGGCTTCAGCGACGACGCAGCGGCAAGCGGCGCAAACAGCAGCGCCGGGCGAAGGTTAGCGAACAGGTCGAGACCCGATCGCAAGCCAAGCAAACCACGCTCGGGGCGCTCGGCCATAGGCAGCGAATCCCACGCGACGCCGCCGACCGCGCCGAACAACACCGCATCACTCGCCTTGGCCTTGGCCAACGTTTCGTCAGGCAAAGCCTTGCCTGCCTGATCAATAGCGATTCCGCCGACCAGCGCGGTATCGGTGTTGATCGTCATGCCTGCCTCTGTAGCGGCACGCTTGAGCACCTCTACCGCCCACGGCATAACCTCGGGACCTATGCCGTCGCCGGGCAGTATTAACACATCGCTCGTTGTTTGCTGGCTCATCGAATTGATCTCGTTCGTCATCACATGCGTTTAGTGTGTGCCGGCACGCTTGCCTGAAATCATTGGCTTCGCGCTCAGCAAATCTCTTTTGTGTCCGGTTGCACTGTGCGTCGCCACAGTATTGCCTGCCGGACAGCGTTCGCGGCGGATCCGCTTTCTGGCGGAATCAGCGGTCAGTCGGCAGCGGTGTTGTAGCCTCGGCCGTCCCGGGCAAACACCCAAGGCATTACCTGGCGATGTCGCTGCTCAAACTCGCGAATGTTGTCCGCGTAGGCCAGGGTTTCGCCGATGTCGTCGAGGCCCTGCAACAGCGCCTGTTTGCGATGCTCATCGATCTGGAAGGCGATCGCTTGCCCGCCATGGGGGGTCAGCGTCTGGTTGGCGAGATCGACTTCGAGACTGAGCCCGGGTGTACGCTCGAACAGCGCATCGATCGTCTCCGCGTCCACAACAATCGGCAGCAGGCCGTTCTTGAAACTGTTGTTGTAGAAAATGTCGGCGAAGCTTGGGGCGATGACGACACGAAAGCCGTATTCAAGCATCGCCCAAACAGCATGCTCCCGCGACGACCCGCAACCGAAGTTGTCACGTGCCAGCAGCACTTTCGCATCCTGGTAGTCCGGAAAGTTCAGCACAAACTCATGATTGATCTGGCGCTCGTTGAGCGTCTGGCCAGGCGTGCCTTCATCGAGGTAGCGCCAACCGTCGAACAGGTTGTCACCGAAGCCGGTGCGGCGAATCGATTTCAGGAACTGCTTGGGAATGATCTGATCCGTATCGACATTGGCCCGATCCAACGGCGCGACGACGCCTTCGAACGTGGTGAACGCTTTCATACCAATGCCCTCACATCCGTAAAGTGGCCAGTAACGGCCGCAGCGGCCGCCATCGCCGGGCTGACCAGGTGCGTTCTGCCGCCGTGGCCTTGCCGGCCTTCGAAATTGCGGTTCGACGTCGCTGCGCAGTGTTCGCCGGGCTGCAGACGGTCTGCGTTCATCGCCAGGCACATGGAGCAGCCAGGGTCGCGCCACTCGAAACCGGCGGCGAGGAATATATCAGCAAGCCCTTCCGCTTCTGCCTGGGCTTTTACCAGTCCGCTGCCCGGGACAACCATCGCCTGTTTAACGTTCGCGGCAACCCGCCGGCCACGCGCCACGGCTGCCGCGGCGCGCAGGTCTTCGATCCGCGCATTTGTGCACGAGCCGATGAACACCCTGTCCAGCTTGATGTCGGTGATGGGCTGGCCCGGCGACAGACCCATGTAGGCCAGCGCCTGTCGAATGCCCTGCGCCTGTTGCTCGGAGCTCGCGTGTTCGGGATTTGGCGCAGCGCCGTCCACACCCACGACCATCTCGGGCGACGTGCCCCAGCTAACCTGGGGGGCAAGCGCTGCTGCGTCGATCGTAATCGAGCTGTCAAAGTGCGCGTCAGGATCACTGTGTAACGTTCGCCAGTAGGCTTCCGCTTGCTGCCAGCTCTCGCCGGTAGGTGCAAACGGCCGGCCTCGTACGTAGTCGAGCGTCGTGTCATCGACAGCAACCAGCCCGGCTCTCGCTCCAGCTTCGATCGCCATGTTGCAAACCGTCATCCGCCCTTCCATGGACATCGCTTCTATCGCGGGGCCGCGGAATTCGATGGTGTGGCCGGTCGCACCGGCCGTGCCCAGCGCACCAATGATTGCCAGCACAAGATCTTTCGGGGCGACGCCATTGGGCAGCAGTCCCTCTACGTTAACCGCAAAGTTTTTGGCTTTGCGCTGCGCCAGCGTCTGGGTCGCGAGGACGTGTTCGACTTCGGAGGTGCCGATACCTTGGGCCAGAGCGGCAAACGCCCCGTGGGTCGACGTGTGCGAGTCGCCGCAGACAATGGTCATACCAGGCAGCGTCGCGCCCTGCTCAGGCCCGACCACATGCACGATGCCCTGTCGGCTATCGAGAATGTCGAACTGCTCGATGTCGAAATCACGACAGTTGGCGTCCAGCGTCGTGACCTGTTCTCGCGCGATGATATCAGTGATGCCATCGATGCCGAGCGCACGATCCGTGGTGGGCACATTGTGATCTGGCGTCGCCAGGTTCGCCGATAGCCGCCAGGGTCTGCGACCCGCAAGGCGAAGCCCATCGAAGGCCTGGGGAGAGGTGACCTCGTGCAGCAGCTGCAGGTCGATATAGAGCAGAGACGCGCCGTCCGCTCGCTCGGTGACGCAGTGGTCGCGCCAAATCTTGTCGTAAAGAGTGTGTTGCATGGCGCGCAGTCTAGTGACCGCCTATTGATAATACAAATGCATTAGTTTTATTGTTTGCATAAGTATTATTTATGTCAATTTGCCTCCAAAATATGGACACACGCGCCCACTTGAGGACACACGCGCCCACTTGAGGACACACACTCCTAAGCTCGGGCCATAAGGAGCAACAAAATTGGATCGCCAGGATTTACGCGCCGTCATCGCCGTCGCTGACACCGGTTCATTCACAGCCGCTGCTGAACAGCTCGGTGTGACTCAACCGGCAGTAAGCAGAAGAATCAAAGACTTAGAGTCCGAACTTAACGTGAGGTTGTTCGATCGACTGGGGCGCGACAGCCGGCCGACCGATGCAGCAAGGCTGCTGCTACCCAAGGCGAGAGAAATCCTGCTGTCTATGCAGGATGCTGAAACCATGATGGCATCCGTGGACGATGAGGTGACCGGTACGCTCAGGCTTGCCACCTCACATCACATCGGCCTGCACCGGCTGGCACCTGCGCTCCAGGTGTATACGGCCGCTTACCCCGAGGTGCGGCTGGACATCCGCTTCGAAGACTCCGAAGAAGCTCACAACCTGGTGCGCTCAGCGGACAGCGAGCTGGCGGTGGTCACCCTGGACCCAAACGGGCCCGGTAATCTCGCCTATCAGCCCATCTGGAAAGACCCGCTGGTCTTTGTCGCCGCCGTAGATCACCCGTTGCTGAAAGCCAGCGATCTGAGCCTGGCCCAACTCGCCGACTACCCCTGCGTCCTGCCGGATCTGGCTACCTATACCGGCCGGATCGTTAGCGAGCTGTTTGCGCAGCGTGGGATTCTCCTCCAACCAAGTATGGCGACGAATTACCTGGAGACGATTGCGATGCTCGTGAATATCGGTGTGGGCTGGAGCGCACTCCCAGCCACAATGCTTAGCGACCGCGTGCAGGCACTACCTTTGGCTGAGACGCTGCCTGCTCGAATGCTGGGCTGCGTGACAAATCCACGACGACCGCTATCGAACACCGTGCGCAGCTTCATCGGCATGCTTGCGGAGCACGCGTCGATTGACGCGGGCTGATCGACGCTCGAGCGCTCTCGCGCCCCCCCCTCTAGTGTCCGGTGCGGTCCTCGCCTATCTGACCCCGATCACGTAGCGCGTGATCGAGTAGAACCAGCGCCACCATCGCCTCGGCAATCGGGGCAGCCCGGATGCCGACACAGGGGTCATGGCGGCCAGTCGTGACAACGTCAACCGCTTCGCCATCGGTGTCGATACTGCGTCCAGGCACCTGGATGCTCGATGTTGGTTTCAACGCGATACGACAGACGATCGGTTGGCCAGACGAGATCCCGCCAAGCGTGCCGCCAGCATGATTACTGTCGAAACCGTCTTTGAGAATCTCATCGCGATGTTCGCTACCGCGCTGATTGACCACATCGAAGCCGTCGCCGATGGCTACGCCTTTGACCGCGTTAATGCTCATCAAGCCCGCAGCGAGATCAGCGTCCAGTTTGCCGAACACGGGTTCGCCCCAGCCAACCGGGACGCCTTCGGCACGCACGGAAATCTCAGCGCCGATCGAGTCGCCATCACGGCGCAGCTGATCAATCAGGCTCGCGATCTCATCGACAATGCCAGCATCCGGGCAGAAAAACGGGTTTGCATCGATTGCTTCCCAGTCGAATGCTTGCGCGCGAAGGTGGCCTATGGCCGAGAGAAAGCCTCGAATTCGCACGCCCCAAATATCGGCCAGCACTTTCTTGGCGATACCAGCGGCGGCAACACGCATCGCCGTCTCGCGTGCCGAGGAACGGCCGCCCCCGCGGTAGTCGCGATTACCGTATTTCCTGTCGTAGGTGAAGTCCGCGTGGTTCGGCCGAAACACCTTGGCGATCTTGCTGTAGTCGCGCGAGCGCTGATCTGTGTTTTCGATCAACAGGCCGATGGGTGTGCCGGTTGTCTTGCCTTCGAAAACGCCGGAGAGAATCTTGACAACGTCATCTTCGCGACGCTGCGTGGTGTACTTCGATTGCCCCGGTTTGCGACGATCAAGGTCGCCCTGCAAATCCGCTTCACTGAGCTCGATCCCTGGCGGGCAGCCATCCACGATTGCACCCAGTGCAATCCCGTGACTCTCACCGAAGGTGGTCACTCGAAACAGTTGACCGAAGGTATTACCTGCCATCTTTACGCCACACGTATCCGCTTGCGCCCGTGATCGGGCATCGACCCCGACGCATGCGCCGAGAAGAAAACCGGTGCCAAACCCGGGGAAATTGCACTGACGCTAACTGGCTTCGACGTCCTGCCTGCACGCTACACGCGCAAGCCAGGCGAAGTATGGGAATTGAGCGCGGCCCTATCAAGCAGGAAGACGCCTTCGCCGCCGAAGCGCAGCTCAAGCCAGACGAACGGCAGCTCGGGACAAGCGGCCTGAAGTGCCTCCGCGCTGGCCCCGACTTCCACGACTAGCACGCCGTCGTCGGTCAGAAAATCAGCGGCCTCGACCAGGAGGCGACGAGTAAAGTCCAGACCGTCGGATCCCGACGCCAGCGCCAGCTCAGGCTCCCAGCGGTATTCTGCCGGGCGCTCCGCCATTGCGAGCGCGTCGACATAGGGCGGATTACAGACGATCAGATCAAAACGCTGCCCGACCAACGCATCCAGGCCATCGCTACGAACAACCGCGACGCGATCGGCTACGTCATGCGTAACCGCGTTACTTTGAGCCAGCTTGAGCGCATCGTCGTCGATATCTGCAGCAGTCACAGTCGCCGTCGGGAACCGCAGCGCGCAGGCGATGCCGATGCAGCCACTGCCGCAGCACAGATCGAGAAGCGTCCGGGGAGTCCGGCTCAGCCAGGGCGCAAAGCCATCACCGATTAATTCGCCGATGGGCGATCGAGGAATGAGGACAGCAGGGTGCGTTGCGAATTTCAATCCGCAGAACCAGGCGTGGCCCAGCAGATAGGGCAATGGCACTCGCTCCTCGATCCGGCGAGCCGCCATCGCCTCAACACGACTGCGCTGTTCACTCGTCAGCTCGCAAACTAAAGACGCCTCATCATCGGCCAACTCGGACACCCCGAGAACCAGAGCGACTGCCTCATCCCAGGCGTTGTCCGTGCCATGTCCGAAGAACAATTCGGCCGCTTCGAAGCGATCGGACACCTCGGTAATCAGTTCGCCAACGGTCAGGTTACTGCCGGCCACGAAGGCTAGTTACGAAAGAAGGTGGCGCCCGCGCGACCATCACGGGCCAAGCGCTCAGGCAGTACCAGCTCTAATCGATTGACCACGTTACCCTGCCTGGGTAGCAGCGAACCGGCACCGAATGGCAGATAGCTGGGGCCGTCTCCAGCAGCATTGGAAAGCAGCCGGGCTGCGGCATCAGCGCATCGCTGAGACGCCAGCAGCGCATCGCTGCTGGAATCGCTGCTATAAAGGTGACAGACGACATAGATCTGCACCTGCGCTAACGATCGCAAATGATCGGCGACGGCGGTAAGCGCCGGCCCTGCAGCCGCATCAAATTCGCCCGCATCATTGGGCCGCGGCGTTTCAAGAACGGCCAACCCCGACCCCATCAATGCGTTCGCCACGCCCTGGGAGATGTCGAACTCGATAGGCTGATCGGGTCGTATCACCTGCAAGTGCAGATACTTGCGCAGATTCCCCCGTTGCACGATATACGCAGCGATCAACACGTCGCCATCTTCGGTCTTTGCAGTACCCGCGACGTAGCGCTGCTTATCGTCGGGCCCGAACAAAAGCGCGTTTTCGAATACCGCATTCGCCCAGACATTGGAGCGGCCGCAGTCACGCCCAACACACGCAAACAGCGCGGTGCTGAGCTCCGCGCTGATCGCAGCATTCAACTCGGCGAGATGCGCCGTTCCCGGCAGCTGCCAGGTGTAGACGAAACGCTGTCCAGCCACCTCACGCATCCGGTCAATGACAATGTCTCGGCGAATCTTCTCAGCGCTGCTCAACGCGAAATCGAATCGACCGACTTCGGTGTGCTGATCAATCAGAACACTGCCTGCCGGGAGCCAATCTGGATCGCTGAACGGCTCGGACACATCCGCGCCGAAAGTCGGTAGCGAGACCGCTAATACGGCCACGATCGCAGCCACCACTCGCCGCCAATTCGTCGGCTCGATCAGTAGTACCCTCATGCAACGTCACCGGGCAGCGCAAATTCGACGTCATCACCTTGCGCATTGCTCATGAGCGTTGCAATGGTCGAGCCGAGCTCCGCCCCCTCAAATACAACCTTGTGCAGCCCATTGGCGAGTGGCATGTACACGTCCCTGCGTTGCGCTTCGGCGCATACGACACTCAGCGTGTTAACGCCTTCAGCGAGTTTGCCAAGGTCTGCCACCGCCTCGTCGAGGCTCATGCCACGACCCAGGCGCGCACCTAAGCGATAGTTTCTGGACAGCTCCGATGAGCAGGTCACCATCAAATCGCCAACGCCCGCCAAGCCGAGAAAAGTGAATGGGTTTGCGCCCATGGACACCGCAAATCGCGACATCTCCGCGAGCGCGCGAGTAATGAGCATCGCTGAGGTGTTCTGCCCTACGCCCATCGCTGCTGCCAGTCCGCAGATAATCGCGTAGATATTTTTCAGCGCTCCGGCTAGTTCGACGCCGTATACATCATCGTTGCCATAGACCCTAAGCGTCTCACTCGCGAGCCCTTCCTGAACCACGCGCCGCAGCTGGGCATCATGGCTGGCGATTACTGTGCCCGTGTACTGTCCCTGGGCTATTTCCACGGCCAGGTTAGGCCCCGACAACGCGCCGACCCGATCCGTCTTTAGTACCTGGGAGAGAATCTGACTCATCAACCGGAAACCGTCGGCTTCGATGCCCTTGGTCGCGCTAACGAGCATGACGTCCGACCTGACCAATGGCTTGATGGTCTCGCACACGCTGCGAAAACTGCTGCTGGGTACGGTCATGAAAACCAGCGGTGCATCGGTGACAGCTTCCGCCAGGTCGGCTGTCGGAAAAATCGCATCTTCGAGACGGTGCCCAGGCAGGTATTTCGTGTTTTCCCGCGTCTTGCAGGCCTGCTCGACCTGATCGGCATCGCGCATCCAAAGCATGGTCTTGTGACCATTTCTGGCAACGATATTGGCCACGGCGGTGCCGAACGCGCCGCCACCGACAATAGCGACCTTCGCCAGGTCTGAAGGCTTGCTGACGGCTGCACTGGCTGAACTGCTAACACTCACGCCGATTCCCCTGTCCGGTCGATTCGGCGGACACCTTCATGTTGCAAAGTGCTGCATTCTTGAAGGCCCGCAATGATTCCCAAGTGCCGCGGAAACCGCGGCTACCCGGATCATGCCATGCTAGTCGTTCAAAAGTTCCAGCAACAGCCGGTTTATCCGTGCTACATAGCCGCTTGCATCTTTCAACGCACGCCCCTCGGCCAGTGCGGCCTGATCGAACAGGAGCGTCGCCAGATCAGCGAAGCGATCCTCGTCCGCTTCGCTGTCCAGGCGCTGAATCAGGGGATGGTTCGCGTTGTATTCAAACACCGGTTTCGACTCCGGCATGCTCTGCCCTGACGCCGCCATGATCGCCCGCATCTGCGCGCCCATATCAAACTGGCCGAGCACCAGACAGGCTGGCGAATCGGTCAAACGGCTGGATTTCTTCACCGCTTCGACTTGCTCGGACAGCACGCTCTGTAGACGTTCGGCCAGTGGATCTTCTCCCGCTGCCTCGTCATCAGCATCAGGCGGATCTCCGGGGAGCTCGAGACCGGCACGAGCAACATCCTGGAACGATTTGCCATCGAATTCGGTGAGATGGCTCATTAGCCATTCGTCCACACGATCAAACAGCAACAGCACCTCGATATCCTTGGCTTTCAACTGTTCGAGATGAGGGCTACCCGCCGCATTAGCGTAGGAATCAGCGGTGAGAAAGTAGATCTTTTCCTGACCTTCGACCATTCGCTCGATGTAGTCCGCCAACGACACAGACTTAGCATCGCCTTCGGCCTTGGTTGAGGCGAACCGCAGCAAACCAGCCACCGTTTCTTTGTTGGCAAAATCTTCGCCCACACCTTCCTTTAGCACCTCGCCGAACTCAGCCGAGAACGCGGCAAACTCTTCCGGCGAGTTTTTTGCCAGGCCTTCTAACGTACTGAGAATTCGCTTGGTAAGCGCATTCTTGATCGTGGTAACACGATCGTCCTCCTGCAGAATCTCGCGAGACACATTGAGAGGCAGGTCCGACGAGTCCACTACGCCTTTGACAAATCGGAGATACAACGGCAGAAACTGCTCCGCCTCATCCATGATGAAGACGCGCTGGACGTAGAGCTTGAGGCCTCGGGACGAATCCCGATTCCAAAGATCAAAGGGAGCTCGTTTGGGCACATAGAGCAAGGATGTGTATTCGAGCTTTCCCTCTACCCGATTGTGACTCCAGGCAAGCGGATCTTCGAAGTCGTGGGCGACATGCTTGTAGAACTCTTTGTACTCATCGTCGCTGACGTCACTGCGAGAACGGGTCCACAGAGCCTTCGCCGAGTTAACCGCCTGCAACTCCTGCTCCGGCGCAGCGGCTTCCTCACTCGAGTCATCTTCGACGTCCCCTTCAACAGCAACGTCCTGCAGCATACGTACGGGCACCGCAATGTGATCGCTGTATTTGCGAACGATGCTCTGCAGCCTGAAGTCGTCAAGAAACTCCTCGGCGTCGCTCTTCAGATGCAGGACAACGGACGTGCCACGAGGCAGACCATCGACGCTTTCAACCGTATACGCATCTTCGCCCTGGCTAATCCAGCGAACGCCCTGCTCGCTGCCGGCAGCCCGGGTCAGAACCGTCACCTCGTCGGCCACGATGAAAGCGCTATAGAAGCCAACGCCAAACTGGCCGATCAAGCTGGCATCCTTCTTCTGATCACCCGTGAGTCTATCGAGGAATTCCGCCGTGCCGGACTTGGCAATGGTGCCGAGATGCGAGATGACGTCAGCCTCGGTCATACCGATGCCGTTGTCATAAACCGTCAGCGTCTTAGCGTCGGCGTCGAGGGTAATATCAATGGAGTAATCACTACCGCCATCCTCCAAAAGAGAGCCGTCTTCAATAGCGTGGAACCGCAGTTTGTCTATGGCGTCGTTTGAGTTGGATATCAGTTCGCGCAGGAATATCTCGCGAGAGCTGTACAACGAGTGGATCATCAGCTGCAAAAGCTGCTTGGCTTCGGTTTGGAATGTATGTGTCTCGGCCACGAAAGGCTTTCCCTCAAAAACAATGGTGGTCGCGCAGATGTGGGGACACCGCGCTCGGTTTCAAGAGCGCTTCAGCACGTGAGGGCGGCTATTGGCAGGCGTTCGACAGGCAATGGAAACGCTTTGGAAAGACGCTACTGGCCCACCGCTACTCCCAATTGGCACGCCCGCCGCGTAACCGTTCGCACCCTACCTGGGCTTCTCGCCGACGAGCACTGATCGCAAGCCTCGCATGACGAATGCGTTGATGCTGGTGAGATGAGTCTCACCATCCAGAACTTCCATCTCAAGCCGTAGCCCCGGATAGTTCCGGGCACGAAGCTGCTCAGCCATACGATAGTTTCTGGGGATCGTCCCGTCCGCCTCTTCGGAACCGACCGAGAGGTAGACCGTTTTGGCGAGATCATCATTGCTCGATGCGTAGGCCGCCTCGCTGCGAAACAGCACCTCGCTATCCCACTCGATCGACGCGCTTCCCAGCACATAGCGGTCGAACAGGTCTGTGTGGTGGAAGAGAACATGCAGGCCAAACAATCCGCCAAAGGAATAGCCAACCAGCGTGTCGTCCCCCGAGGTTTGATAAGTCCGATTTACAAACGGTTGCAGCTCCTCCGCGAGAAAGGCGGCAAACGCGTCAGCGTGACCACACTCATCGTCACCGAACGAGCGCTCGGACTTGAAGCGTTCGCTACAGGTTGGAGTGAGGTCGCGGGTGCGCATGCGGGCGATCGACGGCACGTCCCAACCGACGCCGACGATGATCATCGGTGGGTATTCACCTCTCGCTTGCGCAAGCAGGGTCGCCGCCGCCGACGGCAGCAGGTAGTTACTGTCCGTCACATAGACCACGGGGTAGCGCTTCTCTCCCTGGCCGTATCCGATAGGCAGTATCACGTCGATGCGAAACGTATCGCCGACTGCGGTTGACTCGATCAGATAGCGATCTGACCGGTCTATCTCAGCGGCTCCGATGCGCTCGGCCTGGGCGGCCAGAAGAGGCGCCGCGAACAAAAAACAGCTAAGAAAAACGAGTAGACGTCGCATGCAGCACCCCCAGTTGGACAATCACCTCGTCGGAAGACGATACGCGAAAGCATACTGGAGGGCTTGCGTTAGAAGACCAATTGGGCATCCGTTCTGGAGGGAAGTCGTTCGCCAATACGCCTTGCAACCTTTGGGTCTAATAACAACAAGTAGCCGTCACGCGATTGCAGCGCGCGCGCATTGTGCTTGCGCGACAGGCAGGCAAAAGCGACGGAATCGTCCCTTAGCTTGAACCAACCAACGTTGAAGCCCTTAATCTTCGAGCCGAGGATCGACGTCCGTATTCCGCGCCGAGGGTCTTCTTCGAAGTTCATCTTGTCTTCGGAAACCATCCGAAGGTTATCCAGACGCTCAGCGTAGGTCTGGTTCTGGTAGCGAACTCTGAGTTCCCCGTCCTGGACTTCAATCACAGCGCGCAAGTGCAGCCAGCCGGAAACGACCAAAGCCAGACCAATTAAAATTCCGGAAATGGCGCCCTGAAGCGTCGGCTGATTGGCCGTAATCAGCACCGCCAGCGGCAGGCCCAGTACAAATGCCAGAAACAGGAGTGTCGATCGACCCGCGCGGACTTCGATGCGCAGGGGTTTGAGAAGGTCTCTTTTCTTAGAGGATTTCATGGTTACAGCCTCACTATTACCTCGCCAGCGCCTTTGAGCGCTGGGACTACAGGATATGCGCACCCACCTTGTTTTTTGCGGGTGTCATCAAACTGTAACAATAGTATGGACCAGAATTCTGAACGTTTGTTGAACAACGTCGAATAACGCCTCGCCGCACGCAACGCGTTTTCGACGGGCGGTCAACCCCAGAAGAGCGGCAGTGCATTGTTTAGCACCCGCTTCGCGGGTGCCAAATCAATGCTCGAGAGCGCTCCATCACGAAAGGGAAACATTGCTCGAGAGCGTTGCGTAGAGACGGGATCGTCGCATCCGCGATAGTCCGCAGCGGGCTCAAAACAATGCTCGAGAGCGCTCTATAACGATAGGAAATCAACCCTTGTACGGCTCAGGCCCAACCAGTGCTCTCAGACAGCGCATCACCAATCTGAGCCAA
>CAYGQC010000052.1:0-6668 GCA_964351875.1 uncultured Pseudomonadales bacterium | reverse complement strand
GTACGGCTCAGGCCCAACCAGTGCTCTCAGACAGCGCATCACCAATCTGAGCCAAGCTCTTCACGGTGTTCACACCTGCAGCATTCAACGCCGCGAACTTTTCATCCGCAGTGCCTTTACCACCTGCGATGATCGCGCCGGCGTGACCCATCCGCTTGCCCGGAGGGGCGGTAACACCGGCGATGTAGCCAACAACCGGCTTGGTGACATGCGCTTTGATGAACTCCGCCGCTTCCTCTTCGGCCGTACCACCAATTTCACCCACCATAACGATGGCTTCGGTTGCAGGGTCGTCCTGGAACAGGCCAAGGATGTCGATGAAGTGACTGCCCGGGATCGGGTCGCCACCGATACCGACACAGGTGCTCTGACCATAGCCACGATCGGTTGTCTGTTTGACGGCTTCGTAGGTAAGCGTGCCTGAGCGAGATACCACGCCGACCTTGCCAGGCAAGTGGATGTCGCCGGGCATGATGCCGATCTTACAGCCGCCGGGAGTAATAACTCCGGGGCAGTTCGGACCGATGAGTCGGCTGCTTGTCAGGTCGATTCGAGCCTTTACCGACAGCATATCGAGAGTAGGAATGCCTTCCGTGATGCAGACAATCAGTTCGATGCCCGCATCCAGCGCTTCCAAAATGGAGTCTTCACAAAAGGCAGCCGGTACGTAGATGACGGATGCCGTTGCGCCCGTTGCGGCGACCGCCTGGGCAACCGTGTCGAAGACCGGACGATCAAGGTGTGTCGAACCGCCTTTACCCGGTGTCACACCACCAACTACCTGAGTGCCGTACGCAATCGCCTGCTCGCTATGGAGCGTGCCCTGAGAGCCAGTAAAACCCTGGCAGATTACTTTGGTGTCTTTGTCGATCAGGATGCTCATGCGACTCCTCCAGCAGCAGCCACTGCCTTTTCGGCAGCATCGACCAGCGATTCTGCAGCGATAATGTTCAGGCCACTGTCGGCCAGTTTCTTGCGGCCGAGTTCGGCGTTATTGCCTTCGAAGCGAACGACAACCGGCACGGTCACGCCGACTTCTTCGACGGCACCCATAATGCCTTCAGCAATCGTTGCGCAGCTAACGATACCGCCGAAGATGTTGATCAGAACGGCCTGCACAGCATCGTCCGAGAGAATGATCTTGAACGCTTCGGCAACCGCTTCTTTGGTTGCGCCGCCACCAACATCGAGGAAATTCGCCGGGTTGCCGCCGTGCAGCTTAACCAGGTCCATCGTGCCCATCGCCAGACCGGCTCCGTTGACCATGCAGCCAATGTTGCCGTCGAGCGCGACGTAGTTAAGGTTGTACTCAGCAGCCTGCGCTTCGCGCTCGTCTTCCTGGCTTGGATCGTCCATCTCTGCCAAACGCTTCTGGCGAAACATCGCGTTGCTATCGATATTGACCTTGGCATCCAGGCAGTGAACATCGCCCGCATCCGTGATGACTAGCGGGTTAATCTCAAGCAGCGAGCAATCGAGTTCATCGAACAGCTTGGCCAGACCCATAAAGAGGCTGGTGAACTGCTTTACCTGGGCGCCCTTTAGCCCGAGAGCAAACGCCAGCTCCCGGCCCTGATACGGCTGAGGACCGACGTAAGGATCAATGGTCGCACGCAGGATCTTGTCCGGCGTTTCTTCAGCAACCTTCTCAATCTCTACGCCGCCCTCGGTAGACGCCATGAATACGACGCGCCGTGAGCCACGGTCAATCACCGCGCCGAGGTAGAGCTCGGTAGCGATGTCTGTGCAGCTCTCGACGTAGATCTTCGTCACGGGCTGGCCATCCGCATCGGTCTGGATGGTCACAATGTTCTTGCCCAACCAGCTCTCGGCAAACGCGCGAACGTCGTCCAGCGTATCAGCGAGTTTGACGCCGCCGGCTTTGCCGCGACCCCCAGCATGGACCTGAACTTTGACGACCCACTTGTCGCCTCCGATCTTCTTCGCCGCCTCAACAGCCTCATCTGGGGTTTCGGCTACATGGCCGATAGAGACCGGAAGGCCGTATTCGGCGAAGAGTCCCTTCGCCTGGTATTCGTGCAGATTCATGTCGATTCCCGAACGTGTTGACTAATTGAGTGGCTGACCAATCGCGCACCGAGCTGGCACGCGGCGTGTCATTGCTCGTTACTTCTTCTTGCGATTGACCATGTGAATGGCGTTACCGGCCACGCCAAGAGCCGCTTCGTGGACGGCTTCACCTAGCGTTGGGTGCGCAAACATGGTCAGGCCCAGATCCTCGGCGCTGGCATCAAACTCCATCGCGATAACAGCCTGAGCAATCAGCTCCGACGCCTGCAGTCCGATGATGTGAACACCCAGAATTCGGTCTGTTTCAGCATCCGCGATAATCTTGACGAAGCCATCCGTGTCATTCGCCGCCATCGCCCGGCCGCTCGCCGCAAACGGGAACTGACCAACGTTGAATGCATCGCCGCTCGCTTTGAGTTCCGCCTCGGATTTGCCCACCCAGGCAATCTCCGGATGCGTGTAGATCACTGAAGGGACGCAATCATAATTGACTAAAGGTTTGTGACCGGCGATTCGCTCCGCGACCATGATTCCCTCTTCCATGCCTTTGTGCGCCAGCAT
Organism: uncultured Pseudomonadales bacterium; assembly: GCA_964351875.1. Classification (GTDB taxonomy): domain Bacteria; phylum Pseudomonadota; class Gammaproteobacteria; order Pseudomonadales; family Azotimanducaceae; genus JANSWO01. Next base: position 4,076 of record CAYGQC010000052.1, on the reverse strand, counting down.
CGGCCCACGCACGACGTCGCCAATGGCGTAGACGTTCGGTGCATCGGTTGCACACAGATCATTGACGTAGAGGAAACCGCGTTCATCCAGGTTAACGCCGCTGTCCGGCGCCAACAGGCCTTCGGTATAAGGCCGTCGACCGACAGCAACAATCAGCTTGTCGACCTCCATCGTCTGGTCGCCATCTTTGTCCTGATACTTGATCGTCACGCCTTTCTTACCGACAACGCTCTCAATGACGCGCGTGCCCAGGCGGATATCAAGGCCCTGCTTGCCGAATGTCTTCAGCGCATCCCGTGCGACTCGATCGTCCGCCATCGGCAGAAACTCATCGAGCGCTTCCAGGACAACCACTTCTGAGCCGAGACGGCTCCAGACGCTGCCTAGCTCAAGCCCAATCACGCCAGCACCGATAACACCAAGACGCTTCGGCACCGCGTCGAACTCAAGCGCGCCGGTCGAATCCACAATCGCGTCGCCATCGAGGGGTGCTGCGCCGATCTCAACCGGCACGGAACCCGGTGCGAGAATCACATGCTCAGCTTCCAGAACGACCGCATCGCCCTCATGAGGTGTGTACTCAACACTGCAGCCGGACAGCAACTTGCCGGATCCGGCCAAAGCTTCAACATCGTTACCCTGAAAGAGAGACGCGATACCGCCAGTGAGTTGCTTAACAACCGCTGCTTTGCGGGCGATCATCGCTGGCACGTCGATCTCAACTTTGCCGGTCTTGATCCCGATTTCGGCAAAATGATCTTTCGCCTCCACAAATTTGTGCGAAGCATCCAGCAGTGCCTTCGAGGGTATGCAACCCCAGTTCAAGCAAGTGCCACCAAGCACCGGTTTGCCATCCGCGCCCAACGATTTGTCGATGCAGACGGTCTTCAGGCCAAGCTGTGAAGCGCGGATTGCCGCCTCATATCCGGCCGGACCGGCGCCAATGACTATGACGTCGTAGTTCGTTTCCATACCTACAGCTCCAGAAGGATTCGCGCTGGTTCTTCCAGCAGATTCTTGATAGTGATGAGAAATCTCACCGCCTCAGATCCGTCAATGAGTCGATGGTCATAAGACAGTGCCAGATACATCATCGGGCGAATCACCATCTCACCGTTCTCAACCATCACCCGATCCTGAATCTTGTGCATGCCCAGGATGGCCGTCTGCGGCGGATTGAGTATCGGTGTAGATAGCATCGATCCGAACACGCCGCCGTTAGACACCGTAAACGTACCGCCAGTCATGTCTTCAATCGAAAGCTTGCCGTCCCTGGCTTTGGCACCGAAGTCGCCAATCGTATCTTCAATCTGGTGCAAACCAAGCGCGTCTGCATCACGCACGACGGGCACAACCAAACCTCGATCAGTGCCGACCGCGACGCCAATGTCATAGTAACCGTGATAGACAATCTCGTTGCCATCGATCGACGCGTTAACTGCAGGAAAGCGCTTTAAGGCTTCCACGCTCGCTTTCACGAAAAAGCTCATAAAGCCTAAACGCGTGCCGTTGTGCGCTTTCGTGAACTCGTCCTGATACTTACTGCGCAGATTCTTGATCGGCTCCATATTGACTTCGTTGAACGTCGTCAGCATGGCCGCATTCTGCTGCGCCTCAACCAGCCGCTTAGCGATGGATGCCCGCAGCCGGGTCATCGGTACACGACGCTCCACGCGCTCACCCGGCAACGCACTGGGCAACTCTGGCTCCGGTGCTTTCTTAGCCGCTGCAGCGACGGGCTTGCTGGCAGGCTCTGCCGCCGCACGAACGACGTCTTCTTTGGTGATTCGACCACCCCGGCCGCTACCGCTGACCTTAGAAAGATCGACGCTCTGCTCTTCGGCAAGCTTGCGGGCTGACGGAGATATCGGAACGTCGGCCGATGCTTCTGCTTCGGTTTCAGTCCCGGGCGAATCATCGGCAGCGGCTATAGTCGGCGCCGATTCCGTAACCTCGCCCGCTTCGAAGGTCGCCAGTACTTCTTCACTGAGCACCGTATCGCCCTCGGCTTTGAGGATCTTGGTTACGACGCCGTCCGCCGGTGCTGGCACTTCCAGCGCAACCTTGTCGGTTTCCACTTCAACGAGCACATCGTCTCGTTTCACTGAATCGCCTTCAGCGACCAGCCATGTGGCCACCTCGCCATCGGCGATCGATTCAGGGAACGCTGGGGCTTTAATGTCGATACTCACGGAGATTTCCTTTGTTCAGCGCGTCTCGCGTCTGTTTTCCGAGCCCTCGTGCCAACAAGTTGGCGACCAAAGCGGGCGGTCGGGGATCCTTGCCTGTGCGGCGTTACCTAACCTGTTAAGGCATCCATCACCAGCCGATGCTGGCCTTCGTTGTGACTGCTCGCATAGCCGCCAGCGGGGGCTGCGAACGGCTCCCGTCCAGCGTATGCGAGATAGATTCCGTCATCGTGGGCCAACACTACTTTGCGCATGTGGTGTTGGCTCGAGTACCAGGCGCCCTGGTTCTGCGGCTCTTCCTGGCACCAGATCACCTGCTCAAGCTTCGTGTAGGGCTTCAATACGGCCGCAAGCTCCACTTCCGGGAACGGATAGAGCTGCTCAAGCCGAACAATCGCAACGTTGTTCAACTTGTGCTCGCGGCGCGCCTGCAGAAGCTCGTAGTACACCTTGCCGCTGCACAGCACCAGACGATCCGCCGCGCTCGGATCGATGTCATCGATCTCATCCAGCACAAGGTGGAACTGTCCGTCACTCAACTCATCGAGTGTTGACGTGGCGAGCTTGTGTCGGAGCAGCGATTTCGGTGTCAGAGCGATCAGTGGCTTGCGCAATGGCCGTCGCGCCTGGCGCCTGAGCATGTGATAGACCTGCGCAGGCGTGGTCGGTACACACACTTGCATGTTGTGTTGAGCACAAAGCTGCAGATAGCGCTCGAGGCGAGCTGAAGAGTGCTCGGGACCCTGGCCTTCATAGCCGTGGGGCAACAGCATCACCAGCCCACACAAGCGATCCCACTTCGTCTCGCCGCTGGAGATGAATTGATCGATCACTACCTGGGCGCCGTTCGCAAAGTCGCCGAACTGCGCCTCCCACACCACCAACGCGTTCGGCGTGGTGGTGGAGTAGCCGTATTCAAAGGCGAGTACTGCTTCTTCTGACAGCAGCGAATCGTAAATATCGAACGTGGGCCACTCGGCCAAATGATTCAGAGGAATATAGCGTTGGCCGTTCTTCTGGTTGTACAGCGATGCATGCCGATGAGAGAACGTACCCACACCGACATCCTGGCCAGTCAGGCGGACCGGATGGCCGTCGTCTAACAACGTGGCGTACGCCATAACTTCCGCGTAGCCCCAGTTGATTTCCTGAGCGCCCGCACTCATCCGGTGTCGATCGTCCATGATGCGCTTCACCTGCCGGTGCACGACGAAGCCTTCCGGCAACTCGTTAAGCTTGTGGGCCAGCTCCTGCAAACGATTGCGATCGAATCGAGTATCCGCCGGGACATTCCATTCGTGGCCGAGATACGGCTCCCAATCCACGTAGAGCTGCTCGTTAGGCTCGTGCACCAGCGACAGCGCAACGTGCTCACCGGAATCCAGCGCGTCGCGATAGGACTCAGCCATCGCAGCGGTATCTTCCTGACTGACCACGCCTTCGCGAACCAACCGTTCGGAGTAGATCGTCAACGTCGTCGGATGGTTACGAATCTTCTGGTACATCAACGGCTGAGTCTTCATCGGCTCTTCCGCTTCGTTGTGGCCCCGGCGGCGATAACCGATCAGGTCGATCACAACGTCTTTGCGGAATTGCTGCCGATAGTCGACCGCAAGCTGGGTCACGAACAGAACGGCTTCCGGATCATCCGCGTTGACGTGAAAGACCGGCGCCTGAACCATGCGCGCGACTTCCGTACAGTATTCCGTGGAGCGTGAGTCATCCTGACGATGAGTCGTGAAGCCAATCTGGTTGTTGATGATGATGTGAATCGTACCGCCGGTCTTGAACCCGCGGGTCTGTGACAACTGGAACGTATCCATGACCACACCATGGCCGGCAAACGCAGCATCGCCATGCATAACGATGGGCACAACCAGATCACCG
>CAYGQC010000051.1:12021-21424 GCA_964351875.1 uncultured Pseudomonadales bacterium | reverse complement strand
GGCTCGCAGGCGATCGCCATCGCTATCATTGCTCGCTGCAGCATGCCGCCGGAGAATTCGAACGGGTATTGGTTGGCGCGTTTGTGGGGCTCGGGAATCTTGACCAACGCCAGCATCTCGATGGCGCGCTTGCGCGCCTCGGCCTTGGATTGGTTTCTGTGTACCACCAGGGTTTCGGCGATCTGATCGCCGATCGTCATTGTCGGATTCAGTGACGTCATCGGGTCCTGAAAAATCATGCCGATGCGAGACCCGCGGATGTCTTCGCCGTCTATCACCTTCTGACCAATGATATCGACACCGTCGAGCAGTGCCGTACCGGAGCTGATTCGACCCGGAGGCATGGGTATCAGGCCCATCACGCTTTGCACGGTTACCGACTTGCCGCAGCCGGACTCGCCGACGATCGCGAGCGTCTTGCCTTTGTCGACGCTGAACGTCACGCCGCTAACTGCCTGTACAACGCCGCCGTAGGTATCGAACTCAACCGCGAGGTCTGTCACTTCCATCAAATGGCTCATGATGTGATCTCGCTATTTCTCTTCCTGTTAAGCGGCGATGCGTTTGGAGTAGTGGGATGCTTCTTCAAAACGCTACTCCCTGCTTCGCATGCGTGCATCGAGGGCGTCTCGCAGACCGTCGCCGAGCAGATTGAATACCAACACGGTCACGCTGATGAGCGCCGCAGGGAACAGTAGCTCATGCGGAGTGGTGAGCATGGTCTTGATGCCCTCGTTGCACATGCTGCCCCAGGACGGCGTCGGCGGCGCAACCCCCATTCCGATGAAGGAGAGGAAGGCTTCCGTGAAAATCGCCGAAGGCACGGCAAACGTGAGCGTTACCAGGATCACGCCCATCGTGTTTGGAATCATGTGGCGCAGAACGAGATAGTTTGTGGTGGCGCCCATGAGCTTCGCGGCGCTGACGTAACCTTCCTCGCGAATCTGCAGGATCTGTCCGCGTACAAGCCGGGCGGTACCCGGCCACAGGAGCACAATCATCGCCACCAACATGGCGAATATCCCGGACTCGCCAGCCCCCACTGAGAAGGCGAGCTTGAAAACGATCATGAACAGTAGGAACGGCAGCGCGACGACAAAGTCTGCGAATCGCATCATGAACTGATCGACAACACCGCCGAGGAAGCCGGCCATTGCGCCGTAGGCGATGCCCAGGATCACGTACGCGAATGGGGCGAATATTCCAATGAAGAGGGAAACGCGAGCGCCGTGCATAAGTCGAGACAACATGTCTCGGCCCAGGTAGTCGGTGCCGAGCGGGTGTAGCTTCAGCTTCAGAGGCGTGCCGATTTCGGGTGGTTCGTCGGCACTTGCGATGCCCCTGCGAATCGCCTCGCTTGCCGTGATGACGCGTTGTGGCAGTGCGTCGACGGACATTGGCTCGCTGATCCGATGGCCGACCGCGTCGGTGCCGACGACGGCGTAGTAGTAGTCCCGGGCTTTCAGATCCAGCCTGTCCTCGAACCAGGTTTCGGTCGGATTCAGAATGTCGACGAGGGGCAGACCCAGAGCCTTACCCGGATCGACGGGAAAATGATTTCTGTAGACGCGGTATCCGAAGGCGCCAGGTACAGGCGCCCACGCCATGCGTACGCTTTGAGTTGTCGGCTCGCCAATGAGCGCCATTCCGCTCGCTGGCACCGCGATGCTCTCGGTGGTCCAGGGTTGGTAGGGGGCGGTGATATAGACGTCGCGATTCGCACCGGGCGCCTGGCTGATCTGGTCGGAGTCGATTGCGGATGGATCAATTGTCCAGAACCATGGGCCGGCTACCGTGAACGTCAACAGAAAGATAACGATATAGAGGCTGATCAGTGCGCGGCGATTGGCCTTGAGCCGGATCCATGCGTCCTGCCAGTACGACAGTGATGGCCGTGACAGCGATTGCACTTCGCGCTCGCTGTGGAGTGGCGTGAAGTCCTGCGGTGTGAGTTTTGTCTCTGCCATGACCTAGTGTCCTACCCAGCCGATTTGTTGAGTTGTAACGCGCGCCACAAGTTCTGTTGCTAGGCGCGGCGCGACGGACAGGTCGGCTACCTTTCCTAGGGCCGTAACGAAGCCACGGGGCTTGTGAGGCGCGCCCGCCGGGTGATCCAGAAATGCCAATAACCGCGTTGTGTCCCTTGCCAATGTAATAACATGAGCGGCGAAACCCGCCTTGTTCTTGACATTTCTGGCTTCATGACAAGTCAACAAATCGGCTGGGTAGGACACTAGTCCAACCTCACTCGTGGGTCGACCCAGCCGTATATCAGGTCGACGATAATCACCATCAGCACAAGGAATGCTCCGTAGAAAACGGTGGTGCCCATGATCACGGTGTAATCGAGCTGCTGAACCGCCTGAACGAAGTAGCGGCCCAGGCCAGGTATGGCAAAAACCAGTTCGACGACAAATCCGCCGGTGGTAATGCCTGCGATAGCTGGGCCCAGCACGGTGACGACCGGGAGAATCGCGTTGCGAAGCATGTGTCTTGAGAAGATTCGCTGCTCAGGCAGGCCCTTTGAGCGGGCGGTGCGAATGTAGTCGGCATTGATGATTTCCAGCATCGACGAGCGCATCAGACGAGTCAAAAAAGCCATCGTCGACAGGCCCAGCACGAGCGCTGGTATCAGCATGTGCTGAACGGTGCCCCAACCGGCGACGGGCAGAACCGAAAATCCGAACAGGTCGTTAATATTGACCAGGCTTAACTGCGCTAACGCTGCGACAACAAACGATGGCACCGATATACCCAGGATAACCAGGAACATGATGATCACGTCCGGCGCTTTGTTACGGAACAACGCAGTGAGCGCGCCGAGCAGGATGCCGCCTAGCGCGGCGAACACAATCGCCAGCACGCCGAGGATCGCGGAGACCGGGAAGTGCTCAGCGATGATGTCATTCACCTGGCGATTCTGCTGGGTGTAGGAGATGCCCAGATCTCCCTGCAGCAGGTTGCCCATATAGATGAAGTATTGCTGAATCGGCGGCTTGTCCAGGCCGTACTTGGCCTCAAGGTTTGCCCGGATTTCTGCGGATAGGGCTTTTTCGCCAGACAGCGGATCTCCCGGTGCCATCTGCATGGCGACAAAGGTGGCCGTCGCGATGAACCAGACCGTTATCACGCCCTGAATGAGGCGTTTGAAGGCGTACTTCCACATGCCTAGTTACTCCCGCAGTTAGGAGAGGTGCATGCTCGCCAGCAGAAGATCTGGATACTCATCATGATCCTTCCTTGATGCGAGCGAAGGTGTAGTCCGGGTCTGGGCCGACGGCGCGCCGAACAACACCCTCCAGGCGGTCGTCGACGACGTAGACGACGCCCCGTTCGTAGTTTGGTAAGAGCACGGCTTCATCGAACAGAATCTGTTGGATCTCACCGAATGCGTCCATGCGTTCCTGGGTATCCACGCTGCGCTGGGCGATTCGTACCTGAGCATCCAGAGCGTCGGAGGCGAATTTGCCGCGATTTTGCTCGTTCCAACTAGCGAACAGGTCGCCGAAGGTCAGCGGATCATCAAAGTCTGGGCCCCAACCGGCCATGACCATGTCGAATTCGCCGGCGGTCATTTTTTCCAGACGCTGTTTGAAAATCTGTTTGTCGATCCGTACATCCAGGCCCAGGGTGCGTTTGAAACGGTCCTGGTAGTACTCGGATTGCAGTGCCGATAACGGGTTCTCGCCAGTCAGCAGTACCATCGACGGGATCTCGTCTACACCGAGTTCCTTTTTTGCCTGCTCCAGGTGCCAGCGTGCCTGTTCGAGATCAATTTGTGCTTCCGGAGCGGGGTATTCCTGGCGGAAGAAGCCGTTGACCCCCTGTACCCAGACCGGGAACAACGATTTGCCCGGTAGATAACCCGGCAGTTTGGTGACTTTGTAGACCAGCTCAGCCGGGTCGTTCACCAGCTGCATCGCACGGCGAAGGTGCCAGTTGCCGGTGACGCGGCCCGGACGATGATTGAACTCAATGTAGAAAACGACGCCTTCTGCAAAGGCGTTCATCTGCCATCGCCGATTGATCGCTTCACCCAGGTGTTCTGCCGACAAGCTCGCAATCGCGATCTTGCCGTCCTTGAACAGGTTCAGGCGGGCGTTGGGATCAGACGTAATGTAGGGGAAGTCGATGATGTCCAGACCGCCACGACCCGGATTCCAGTAGTGTGGGTTGCGCACCATCTTCAGTGACGAACCGTGTACCCAGGTTTCGATCATGTAAGGGCCACTGTAGAGCAGGGTGTCGGCGTCGGCGCCGAAGCGATCCTTGACGGACTTATGGAATTTCTCGTTGATCGGATAGTAGGTGGAAAAGGCGACCAGCTTGCCGAAGTAGGCCGTGGAGTTTTCGAATTCGACCTCAAGGGTGTAGTCGTCTACTGCCCGTACTCCCAGCTCCTCCAGGGGCAGCTTGCCCTGGGTGATCGCCTCGCCATTCTTCACTGCGTATAGCAGGAACGCGTATTGGGAAGAGTTGGCGGGGTCGACGGCCAAGCGCCAGGAATAGACAAAATCGTGCGCGGTGATCGGCTCGCCGTTGCTCCAGCGCGCGTCTCGGCGCAGCCAGAACGTCGCGCCGCGTTCACGGATATCCCAGCGTTCGGCGACGCCGCCGGTGAGTTTATTGTTCTCGTTGTAGGCGAGGAGGCCTTCCATGACGTGGCCCAGCACCATGCCTGACAGAGCATCGGTCGCTTTGGAGCTGTCGAGTTGTGGCGGTTCATCACCCAGCAGGAAGCTTGCACTGCGGGTGACGGGGTCGATCGCCGTCTGGGTTCGCTCGGCCGAGCCGGTGGCGGAGGCTATCCAGGACATAGCCCACATGAGTAAGACGATACCAACGATGGTAAGCAGGGCGTAGAGCCCTAGCTGTCGGAGGACGCCGCCGGAACCGGTTGCCGTGTCCATGTGTTACTTGCCTACTGTTTCGCATCGCTAGCGACCGATGCTTCGGTTGTTGTTATCGAGGCATCAGCGGATGGCCGAACCTCACCGCAACCTGTCCCCGGTAGGGGTCGGCTACGCCACCGTTTTGAGCAGGTTACCGACTACACGTTCTAAATGCATGAGCGAATTACATTCTTCGACCTGGTGACAGTACGCGCGGTACTTGCCCATCTCGGCGTCGCCAACTGTCCAGCTATTGCGTGGCTCGGGATTCAGCCAGATGACCCGCTTCGATCGGTCGTACAGCTCTTTCAGGATCTCGGCACGCGCCTCGCCGTAGTTGTTGCGCGCATCACCCAAAATGATGATGGTCGATCGATTATCGACATCGTCGAGACACAGCTTTTTGAAGTCGACGAATGCCTGGCCATAGTCAGTTGAGCCTCCGGCATAGTCTCGCAACGTTTTGGAGATAGCGTCTTCCAGATTGTTGCGATCAAACAGATCCGTCACTTCGGCCAGGTCGGACGAAAACGCAAACGAGCGTACCTTCGGCATGACCTCTTCGAGGGAGTACAGGAACATGAGCATGAAGCGGGAGTAGTTCGCCACGCTGCCGGAAACGTCACAGATAGCGAACACCTTCGGCCGATCTACCTTGATGGACTTCCAGTGCAGGTTAAAAATCGCACCGTCGTACGCCATGTTGTGACGCAGCGTGCGCGAGATGTTGAGCTGGCCGCGCTTGTATATCTTCTTGCGGCGGGAATGCATGGTGATCAGCTTTTTCGCCATGCGATAGATGATGTCGCGGATCAGACGATGGCTGCGGTGCTCGATATTGGACAGCTTAACTTTGCGCAACAGTTCTTCGCGCAGGCGTTTGCCAGAAACGTCTGCATGCAGGAGAAACTGACGCTCAACATAGTCGCGAACGTTCTCACGCAGCCACTCTCGGCGTTTCTTCAGTTCCTGAGACAACCTTCTTGTTGGCACTTCGGAGCTGCGTGCGCCGGACAGAATCTCGCCGTTGAGATCCGCGAGACCCATCGCTTCCATGATATTGCGGGTGTACAGGCCCTTCTGGGTGAATATCTGGATGTCTTCGACGCCGGCTGTATTGCCTGCTTCCGCCATCACCGCCGACAATTCAACCTGGGAGCCACCGATGAGCAGTTTGCCGAGTTCCGACTGCGCGTCGGACATCGGCCCAGGGCCTAGGTCTTCCTCTTCTTCCGGCTCGCCGAAGCCAGGCTTCTTGGACTTTTTCGCCTTACCGCTGCGCTCGCCGCCTTCGGCCTGCTTCTCATCGGGATTGCCGCCGCCGTCGCCGCTTTCTCCGCCGTCCGAGCTGTTCGGGTCTGCTTCGCCGTCTTCGCCGTCTTCGCCGTTGCCTTGCCCGGCCTCCGGCTTAAGGTCTTCGTGGGTAAAGAACTGCTCGAAACAGATGTCGAACACTTCTTTCTCTTCTGCCGTTTTCGGCAGGACTAAAGACAGCGAGCGCTTGAGCATCGCGCGATCGCGATAACCAACCAACTCAACCGCGCCAAACGCATCCAGGGTTTCCGCGGTCGAAATGCGCACATCGTTGTTGCGAAGCGCGCGTATGAAATTGCCGAGTGTGCGATCCATCTAGGCGTCAGGCTCCGGGCCGAGTGGTTGTTTGGTCGCGCATCGGGAGACGCGTATCCGCGAGAGGAAAAGCGCACAGCGATGCACCGCCGGATACTCGTCGCTTTGCGACAAGGAACCTCGCGACGACGTCCAATTCCCAGTCGTTGCGAAGGAGCGCAGCGACTGACGCAATCTCCGTCGGTGAAGGAGATCGCTACTGGGTGGTCGTGTTGACGGATAGAAAACAACCATCAATCTAGCGTCGATTCGCGGCCCGACTCGTCAGCGCCGGAATCTCGTTGTCGATGCTGTCTATATCTTCCTGGAATTTCAGGATGACATTGAGCGTTGAGCGCACGAGGTCCGGATCCAGGGAGTCCGCGTGTAGCAACACCAGCGTGCGTGCCCAGTCGATCGTCTCGGAAATGGCGGGGATCTTCTTCAGATCCATGCTCCGCAGTTCCTGAATGAATCCGACCAGATGCTTGCGCAGCTCGGGTGGAATCTCGGGAACGCGAGCTTCGATGATGCGTTGCTCCAGATCCGATTCCGGGAAAGGAATGTAGAGGTGCAGGCATCGGCGTTTCAGGGCGTCCGAAATCTCTCGGGTGTTGTTACTGGTCAGAAAGACCAGCGGCGGCTCGCGCACGGCTTTCACTGTGCCGATTTCAGGGATGGAAACCTGAAAGTCAGACAACATCTCCAGCAGCAGAGATTCGAATTCGTGATCAGACTTATCGACCTCGTCGATCAGCAGCACGCAGCCATCCTCGGCTTTAAGCGCTTTTAGCAGCGGTCGAGGCTCCAGAAAGTCTTCGGAGAAGAAGATGTCGCCGAATTCGTGCAGGCGACCCACGGACTCAGCGAATCCGGTTGCGCCTTGAAGCACGTCCTCAAGGGTTTCCTTCAATACCTGGGTGTACAGCAACTGTTTGCCGTATTTCCATTCGTAGATCGCCTTGGACTCGTCCAGCCCCTCGTAGCACTGCAGGCGGATCAGGTCGAGGTTGAACATGTCGGCGGTGGTTTTCGCCAGTTCAGTCTTGCCGACGCCAGGAGGGCCTTCGATCAGAATGGGCTTGTGTAAGTGAAAAGCCAGATACACCGCTGTCGCGATTTGGTCGCTGCAGATATAGCGATGCGCTTCGAACGCATCCTGGAGCGCCTTCACGGAAGTGGTGAGTGCCTCGACCTCCGGTGTGATGGCAGTGACCGCTGTGCGGCTCGATTCAGACATGACGGGCATCCCGTGGATCAAACCGCCTAGTATCGCTGCCTGAGGGGCTCGCGACCAGCCCGGAAAGGACGGACGCACACTTGACTTACAAGCTGGTGGGCTTCAGCCGGCTGTTGGCAATGTGCAGCGAACCCTATTTTGGCGTGTGACGTCGAATCAGGCCTTCCTGGGTTGCGGATGCCACCAACACGCCTTGTCGGTCATAGATCAGGCCGCGGTTGAGGCCGCGAGACCCGGATGAGGCAGGGCTGTCCATCACATAGAGCAACCAGTCGTCCGCCTTGAATGGCCGGTGGAACCACATGGCGTGATCCAGGCTCGCCACCTGCATGTCGTCGGCCATATAGCTTACGGCGTGGGGAAACAGGCAGGTATCCAGAAGCGACCAGTCGGACAGATAGGCGAGCACGCACTGGTTCAGACCTTGATCGTCGGGCAGTGGCTCTCGCGCTTTCATCCAGCACATCTGCATCGGCTCGCGAACCTCGGGATTCAGGATGTCGCCCGGATCAATCGGGCGGACTTCGATCGGCCGGTTTCGAGTGAAGTGACTACGAAACTCCTCGGGCACCTGGTCGATGATGTCCATCCGCAGCTCATCTTCGGTCTTCAGGTCTTCTGGAGCAGGCACATCAGGCATCTCAAACTGATGGGTCAGGCCCTCTTCCTGAATCTGGAAGGAGATCAGCATGGAGAAGATCGAGCGACCTTTCTGAATGGCTTGGACTTCGCGCGTGGTGAAGCTAGCGCCGTCTCTAATGCGATTGACGCGATAGAGAATAGGTATTTCGGTGTCTCCAGCGCGAATGAAGTAGCCGTGCAGGCTGTGCGCCAAGCGGTCCGGTTCAACGGTGCGCGAAGCCGCGACCAATGCCTGCCCGATCACCTGACCGCCGTAGACCCGCTGCCAACCCTCGGCTGGGCTGAGCCCCCGATAGTGGTTCTTCTCAATCTCTTCGAGATCGAGAAGGTTGATGAGGTCTTTCAGTGACTGTTCCATGACGTGTGTTCGCGTTACTGCAGCGGCGGCGTATTGTATAGAGCTTAGCTACTTACTGAAGGAATCAATCTGTCATGCCCAGTCGACGCGAAGCCATCATGCTCAGTGACGAGGAACTGCGGGCCTACATGGTCGAGCAGAAAACGCTGATCATCGTCTCCAACGGCCGCGATGGCTTCCCGCATCCGATGCCGATGTGGTTCTACATGGATCCAGAGGGCGCCTATATCTGCACGACGTTCCGCAAGAGCCAGAAGGTGATGAATTTCAAGCGTGATCCCAAGGCCACACTGCTGGTGGAGTCCGGCGAGGAGTACAGCGAGCTTCGAGGCGTGGTGGTCTATGCGGACTGTCACGTTATCGATGACGAGGCTGCCGTGAGCCACGCCCTGATCAATATCAACACCAAGGGTCAGGAAGTGAGTGCTGATTCAGCCGAGGCGAACCATGGTGCGATGCTAAAAACGGCACCCAAACGGGTGGTACTCAAGTTTGTGCCGCGGGAAACGCTGAGCTGGGATCATTCGAAGTTGGGTGGGGTTTACTAGACCCAGTGGGGTCGCCGTGTGGGTCACCCGGCGGAAGGAGATCGCCGCGTCCCGGTCGCACGAACTGCATTACTGGCCTTTGCGAAGGAGGCCGCAGGCCGACTGCGGCAATCTC
>CAYGQC010000051.1:2444-11921 GCA_964351875.1 uncultured Pseudomonadales bacterium | reverse complement strand
GACGAGATTTTGGCCGTCTTTGCGAAGGAGGCCGCAGGCCGACTGCGGCAATCTCGTGAATTCAGCGGCTCCGTTCAGCGCGGTAGGAGATCGCCGCGTCGAAGCTGCGCTTCTCCTCGCGAAGACGAGGTTTTGGCCGTCTTTGCGAAGGAGGCCGCAGGCCGACTGCGGCAATCTCATGAATCCAGGACAGTTTCTATCTGTTCCGTAGGAGATCGCCGCGTCGAAGCTGCGCTTCTCCTCGCGAAGACGAGATTTTGGCCGTCTTTGCGAAGGAGGCCGCAGGCCGACTGCGGCAATCTCATGAATTCAGCGGCTCCGTTCAGCGCGGCGGGAGATCCCCACGCCCTCTGAACCGCGTTGCGGTTCTTCGGGCTCGGGATACTAGATAGATCGCGAAGCGATCTATCTAGTACTTATAAGCATCGGCCTTGTAGGGGCCTTCGGCGTCCACACCAATATAGTTGGCCTGGGTTTTCGTCAGCCGTGTCACAACGCCGCCAAAACCGGCAACCATCAGTTCCGCAACTTCCTCATCGAGCTTCTTGGGCAGAACTTCGACGCTGATCGGAGCGCGCTGATTTTCTGGCTGATCGGCCCACCGCTGTTCGAACAGATGCATTTGCGCCAGTACCTGGTTGGCAAAAGAGCCGTCCATCACGCGTGACGGGTGGCCCATGGCGTTGCCGAGATTCACCAGCCGCCCTTCGGACAGCAGGATGACGTAGTCACGCTTGTCGTCGCTACGGAAAACTTGATGGACCTGTTCTTTCACAGTGTCCCAGCGCCAGTTCTCGCGCATGAAAGCGGTGTCGATCTCGTTGTCGAAGTGGCCGATGTTGCAGACCACCGCGCCTTTCTTGACCGTGGTGAGCATCGCTGAGTCGCAGACGTTGATGTTACCGGTGGTCGTTACGATGAGATCGGTCTCGCCGAGCAGGCGTGTGTCGATGTCGTCGATCTTGCCGGTGTTGTTGCCGTTGATGTAGGGCGAGACCAACTCGTAGCCGTCCATGCAGGCCTGCATGGCGCAGATCGGATCGATTTCGGCCACGCGAACGATCATGCCTTCCTGACGCAGGCTTTGTGCGGAGCCTTTGCCGACGTCGCCGTAGCCGATGACCAGTGCGCGCTTGCCCGACATGAGCATGTCGGTTGCGCGCTTGATGGCGTCGTTGAGCGAGTGCCGGCAGCCGTAACGGTTGTCGTTCTTGGATTTGGTAACGGAATCGTTGACGTTGATTGCCGGCACTTTCAGCTCGCCGTCGCGGATCATCTCGTACAGACGATGTACGCCCGTGGTCGTCTCTTCGCTGATGCCGTGGATAGTGTCGAGCATTGCGGGATATTTGTTGTGGATGATCTGTGTCAGATCGCCACCGTCGTCAAGAAGCAGATTCGCATCCCAGGGCTTGCCACCGGAAAGAATGGTTTGCTCGATGCACCACTCGTATTCCTCTTCGGTCTCGCCTTTCCAGGCAAACACAGGAATACCGGCAACGGCCATCGCCGCGGCCGCGTGATCCTGGGTTGAGAAGATATTGCAGCTTGACCAACGCACCTGAGCGCCAAGGTCCATCAGAGTTTCGATCAGGACGGCGGTCTGGATCGTCATGTGGATGCAGCCGATGATTTTGGCGCCGGCGAGGGGCTGGTCGCTGCGGTAGCGATCTCGCAGTGCCATCAGTGCGGGCATTTCCGCTTCGGCCAGCGCGATTTCCTTGCGGCCGAATTCGGCCAGGCTGATGTCGGCGACTTTGTAGTCGGTCATGGTTCTCTGTTTCCTGTGTTGCTGTCGATTGTGTGTTTGCTAGTCGTTTTGATTCGTTCGTCGGTCGTCGTTATCGCTTGTTCGCGTTTTGCGCCCGATAGGCCCGCGTTTGCACGCGAAAGCCGTTGCGCTGGGCCAGGTAGTGGTCCCGCTCCAGGGTCAGGCCGTGTTCCTGTGCCCAGGTGTCCAGCTGATCCGCGTGGAAGCCCAGCCAGTGGTCGCCGCACGTCTCGACGACCCAGTGTTGCTCGTGGCTATCCAGCTCAGCGATCAACAGGACGCCGCCATCGTTCAGCAGTCGTTGAGCCTGTTCGAAAAATGCTTCCGGCCTTGCGATGTGATGCAGCACCATCGCGGCCGCGATAAGGTCGTAGCGTTTTTCGCCGTCCAGCGTTTCCCATGCCTGATTGACGACAGAGAGATTGCTGACGCTTCCCGCCAGTGTGTAGGCGGTTGTCAGCATCGTATCGGCGCTATCGATCGCGGTTACCTGCTCAAATCTGGCGCAAAGGCCGCGCAGAACACTGCAATCGCCTGGGCCGACTTCGAGCGCCGAGCGGTGATTGATGGTCAGCTCATCGGACAAGGCATCCAGCAGGGGTGCGTAGACGTCGCTTTGGCATATCTGAGCCTGCTGGTTGGCGAGGGCATCGGCCTCCGCAGTAAAAAACGCCTGGCTTCGGCGAGCGCGTGTGGCGGCCACCGTCTCGATACCGGAGATGCAACTGGCAGGCAGCGCTTCATTGTCGAGCGTCTCGAACAGCGCCTGCGCGAGCGCTCCGACGTTGTCTTCCGCGGTCACGTCGGCGCGTCGGTAGAACGTGCTGTTGGCCTCGCGTCGCTTGTCGACTAGCCCAGCGTTCGCCAGCAATTTCAGGTGATGGCTAAGAGCGCTTTGCGCGACGTTGAGGATGTCGCACAGCTCCCTCACGTTGAACGAATCGCGTGCAAGCAGACGCATAACTGTCGCTCGAAGCGGGTCGCCCATCGCGCGGCTTATCTCGATGACGCGCCGGCTGGCATCCAGCAATGGGCCTGGGGTGTCGGAGTTATTGAGGGCTTCGGCCATCGTTGGTGCTTGCGGCGCTATCGGTTCGAGTGGCGATGGCGCGCAGTCTACGGTTTACGGAGAGATAATCAAAATATTTTGATGATCTTTTTCGAGTCGCGAGGCGATCCCAAGCTGGTGCACATCTGGTCTGGGCAGTGTTGGTCGGGGTACTGTCTCGCACCGGCTGTTCTAAGACCCCCGGCAGCCTTAACCATGTCGCCCTATGGCCGTGAAGAACGATGAGTACAACCATGCCCACAGAGCAATTCGACGAAGATCCTGAACGAGTAATAGCGCTGAGCGTTCCGGACAAACTGCCTGATGTCGGCGTCACCATTTTCACGCAGATGTCGGCGCTCGCCGCAGAGCAGAATGCTCTGAATCTGTCCCAGGGCTATCCGGATTTCGACGGTCCCCAGGCTCTACTTGATCGCGTCAGTCACCACCTGAACAACGGCGGCAATCAATACGCGCCAATGATAGGTGCCCAGTCGCTACGGGAAGCGGTTGCCGGCAAGGTTCGGCGGTTGTATGGCCGCGAGGTCTGCCCGGACACGGAAGTAACCATTACGTCGGGCGCAACTGAAGCGCTGTTTTGCAGCCTGACAGCGCTTGTCAGTCCGGGTGATGAAGTGATACTGCTCGACCCCGCTTATGACAGCTATGCACCCGTCGTGCGGCTTGCAGGTGGCGTGCCCAGACACGTGCCGATGACGATCGAAGCCGGCGCCTATCGTGTCGACTGGGATCGGGTTGCTGACTCGGTGACGAGCGCCACTCGTGTGATCGTGACCAATTCTCCGAACAACCCAACCGGCATGGTCTTTGATTCGAATGATATTGACGCGCTGTCCGAAATCGCTGACCGGCACGGGCTCGCAGTCGTAGCCGACGAGGTCTACGAGCACATGACCTTCGACGGCCGTGCGCACCTGAGCATGCTCGGGCGGGATGATCTGTATCCGCGCAGCTTCGCGGTCTCTTCCTTTGGCAAGACCTATCACACCACCGGATGGAAAATTGGCTACTGCGTTGCGCCGCCCGATTTGACGACGCTGCTGCGCAAGATTCACCAGTACGTGACGTTTACCTCGCACACGCCCAGCCAGTTAGCACTGGCCGACTTTCTGGATGATCATCCCGAACATGAAGAGCAACTCAGTGCGTTTTATCAGGCCAAGCGTGACCGGTTTCTGTCGGCGATTGAGGGTTCCAAATTCCGTTGGATCCCTACTGAAGGCACGTATTTCCAGCTTCTGGATTTCAGTGAATTCGGCGCTCACGATGACCTGGAGCTTGCGCGCCGCTGGACCTGCGAGGCGGGTTTTGCCTCGATACCGCTGTCGCCGTTCTACGCAGACCAGAAGAGCCAGGAGCTTTCCCGGCTGCGCTTCTGTTTTGCGAAAGGCGATCAAACGCTGGACCTCGCCGGGCGCCTGTTGTGCCGTTTGTAACGTTCAGCCTGATACAGACGTCCACCCACTGGCATGATCCTGCGGCAAACAGGGTGCACTTCGATGCGTATTTCGATCAGCTCCCCACCGAGAGCGAGATCGTTGTGCTACCGGAAATGTTCAGCACCGGATTTACGATGGAGTCGGCGGATCAGGCCGAAGCTTCTGACGGTGAGACAATGGTCTGGCTGCGCCGCCGGTCAGCGGAGCTCGGCAAGGTTATTTGCGGCAGTCTTTCGATGCATGCTGACGGTTGCGACCAACCCGTGAATCGCTTTGTCTGGGTTCAGCCGGATGGCGCGATCGAGTTCTACGACAAGCGGCACCGCTTTCGCATGGCAGGTGAGCACAACAGCTACCAGGCGGGCGCAGTTCGCAAGGTCATCGTCTATCGCGGTTTGCGGATTTTGCCGTTCATCTGCTACGACCTGCGTTTCCCGGTTTGGCTGCGCTATCGCGGTGACTTTGATCTGCTTCTCGGCGTTGCCAACTGGCCGGCTGCTCGGCAAGTTGCCTGGGATACGCTTTTGCGTGCTCGAGCCATCGAGAACCTCGCGTGTTGC
This sequence comes from uncultured Pseudomonadales bacterium, assembly GCA_964351875.1. GTDB lineage: Bacteria > Pseudomonadota > Gammaproteobacteria > Pseudomonadales > Azotimanducaceae > JANSWO01. The sequence continues at coordinate 7,082 of CAYGQC010000051.1, read as the reverse complement.
ATTGGCGTCAACGTCATCGGAAGAGACGGGGCCGGGGTTGTTTACGCTGGCGGTACTGCTGCTTATGGCCCGGAAGGGGATGGGCTGTTGCAGGCGGGTGACGCTGACGGCGTGTTCACTGTGTATGTCGATACTGACCGCGTCGAAAGATTTCGAGATTCGTTCCCTGCATGGCAAGATAGCGACGATTTTGTCCTGGGTGAGGATTGAGCATGAGTAGTGTGGCGAGCATCCCGCTACTCGCAGCATCTCTTTCAAAGCTATGCAAGGAAAGCTGGCAGAGAGAATGCGGAACAGCCCGGGCATTCGTAGCAACACAGTCATAGCCAGGCGAAAGCCAGGCAAACACAGATAGGCACAACCTTGCGAACACTTATCTTCATGAGTCTGGCGCTTCTGATCGTCGGCTGCGGTGATTCTTCCTCGACAGATGCGGCGAGTTCTACTTCAGCGGCGTCACTGACGGCGCCCCCGGTCAGCGCTGCACCGGACGGCGAAGGCATCTACAACAAATTTTGTTTCAGCTGCCACGCGGCCGGCGTGGCGGGTGCGCCAAAGCTGGGTGATGTGGAAGCCTGGGCTCCACGCGTCGCTCAGGGCATGGACATAATGATGAAGCACGTCGTTGAGGGCATGCCGCCAGGAATGCCGGCGAAAGGTCTGTGCAACCAATGTAGCGAAGAAGAGCTGGCGGCGAGTCTCAACTACATGCTGGATTCGTTGCCGCAGCCTGCGACCGAGACCTGAAAAAAGCGGCGGTTGGCTAACCAATCCGGTTAGCCATATTCGCCAACTCTTGCTGAAAGACTTTCTGTGCGGCGCGCTCCATGGATACTTGCGGCACAACGGCGGGCGGCCCTGATGCGTTTCGAGTCGCCTACAGTATCGCTAACTAATTGAACTATAGGTATTTAGTTGGATCCCAGCTCTGCCAGGCCTGTCGTGCCGTACTCTGTGGCCTCAAGCGACTTGATGGCCCGATTCTTGAAGGGCTAACTTAGTCAAAGCCAATTCGATGTAGCAACCACGCTCGCATGCCTGAAGCCGTGTCGATGTGAGTACATGGCCCGAGCAACCGACAGCCCTGTGGAGACCGAGTGATGAGTCGATATCTGCCTGGAGACATTGTCAGCCGACGTAAAGGTCTGGTGATGCACAAGGGAATTGCCCTCGGTGATGGCCGAGTGCTGCACAACACGCCGTTTCGCGGCGAGCACATCACCTCGGAAGAAGAATTTCGCAACGGCCAGCGGCTGCGAGTGGAGCGGCTGTCCCGGCGCAAGCGCGAACGAGCACTGGCCTACGCGGATAATTTGAGTAGCGCGCGCTACAACCTGCTGACGAACAATTGTGAGCACACCGTGCACCGCGTCAGCAGTGGCAGCTCGCACAGCCCACAGGTGCGCGGCTGGCTGGCCGGCGCTGGTTTCGCGGCGGTGGCATTTGCGCTTACCCGGCACCCGGCCGTTGCTGCTGCGGGTTACGCGCTAGGTCGGAAAGTCGTCAGCAAGTGGGGCGACAAAGGCTTCTCCGGTCGGTAGCACCAGCTTGTGGCAGTGCAGCGCGAGACGATCAGCCTGCTGGCTTGGATCGCTGGGTCTGCCGTAAAGATGATCGCCAACAATCGGATAGCCAATCCAGGCGAGGTGCACGCGTAGCTGGTGAGTTCGGCCGGTTGTCGGTTTAGCGCTGATCAGGGTGCGCCCTTTCTTGCGCTTGAGCGCTCGAACGCGAGTGCTGCTTGCTTTGCCGTCAGGTTGCGTTGGCGACACTGACCAGGTATTCCCGGTCAGCACGATGTTGCCGCGCTCACCGGCAACCCGAAAGCGACTCTTGCGACCTTTGCGAAGCGGCAGATCGATGATCTGCGATCCAGCGGCCGTGAAGTTTCCCACAACCGCGGCGACGTAGTGTTTGCTCACGAGGCGGTCCTGGAACGCTCGTGTCAGTACGCTCTGGCAGGCCTGGTTCTTGGCGACCAACAGCGCGCCTGATGTGCCCTTGTCCAAACGATGCACCAGATATGCCTTCCCCAGCTGCTCTTTGACCTGATCCCACAGGCATGCGCTTCCGCTTCGATCGGCGAGTAGCGATATTCCCGATGGCTTGTTCAGCACCCACAGATCATCGGTCTCGGCAATAATCTGCAACGTTCGGTCAGCCATTGGCGAGTTCATCAATAGTGTCCAGAAGCGCGAGGGTGATCGCGTATGTTTTGTTCAGATCGACCGTGTCCGGCCAGCGATCGGCGGGGTGATGGAAGTAGCGATTGCTGCCCAGAATGGAGACGAACCGGCCGCCAGCGTCGAAGATGTTCCTGGCTTCGCCCAACGGTCGAACCGCCGGATCACCTCGCTGATCAACCTGGGCGCCGTGCGCGGCAAACGTGTTGTCGAGCAGTGTCAAATGTTGCTCCGATGACGCCTGCAGCCGAACCTCGCCGACCGCTGCGGCAAAATTGGCGCCCAGGTGCACCCACGCGTGGGCGTCACGCGCGAGATCGGGGTTTGCGTGGAGGGTACTGTCCAAGCCCAGGTGAGACAGCTCGTGGCCGCTGTTGGCCCAGAAAACGACTGGTCTTTTGGGCGGATTAGTCGCGAAGCTGCGAATCGCAGCCAGCCATACGGCGATGCCACCAGCGCGCTCGGCGGTGCACGTAAACCAGGCGCTGCGTGGCGTCATGATCACCAACGGTGGCAGCTCCGGATCTAAGCCGGGGACCAATACCTGAACGTTGCTCGCTCGATCCGGTATGCGTTGAACCTCGGCAACGACGGTAACCTGTTCGTGAAAAGAAACTGCTCTCTCTAGCGCCTCGGCGTGTTCGCTTGCGATCTGGATAACCGGTGGCCCAATCGGAGAACGAAAATCTTCCGCGTTTATCACGGCCAGACCGGGTGCGACCAGGTCTGCGGAAGCCACCGCGACGATCGCCTTGTAGCGGCCAGTGCGTCGGGCCGCTTGCAAAGCCTTCGTCTGCGGATGGCCGTCGAACGGCTGAAATGGCAGCACCGCGATGTCGCGCCCTAACTGACCGGTCACGCCGCTGCTATCGGTGTACAGGCAATCGAAGAGAGGCAGGCCCGGTATTGTCGAATCGTCCAGCGCGACATGTGCTTGTACCGGCTGGACACGGCTGACTTCGAACCAGCTCTGCCGGGCCTCGAATCCCGAAACGCTCGCCTCTGCTTGCAACCAGGCGCCGGTCGCGTCATCGCCGTCGCTGCCAGTGCGATGATTCGAGATGGCATCCCAGGCCCTGAAGTCTGCTTCCAGATTTGCTCGTAGCTCGGTCATGGCTTTGCGATCGGTAGTGTTGTTTGTGGTTGTGGTTGTGGTTGTGGCTGCTGTACATCCAGCGAGGGTGATCAGATGTGAGGACACGGCTGCCGTGACCAGTGACCTGGCGGTGAGGCGATTGAATTGTCGTCGGTTGGTCATGCCGCTTTGGGGTGGACGGTGTAGGCTGGAACTCTACCATGTGCATGCGAGTTGCAAGCTTCGCAGGCTGCGACTGGCGCGATGATGTAAGAGGATCAACAAGGGTGCTTAAGCTGTGAATTTGCGGGATTTACGTTATCTGGTCGCGGTGGCAGAACACGGCCATTTCGGTCGCGCGGCCGATGCCTGTTTCGTGAGTCAGCCGACGCTGTCGACTCAGATAAAGAAGCTCGAAGAGACGCTCGGTGTGGTTCTGATCGAGCGCACGAATCGTAAGGTCATGTTGACTCCGGTTGGCAACGCGATCGTTACCCAGGCACAGACAGTGCTACGAAGTGTCAGCGATCTGGAGCGGATAGCCGAAGAATTCCGCGATCCGTTTGGTGGCGAGTTTCGGCTCGGCATCATTCCAACGGTTGCGCCGTATCTGCTGCCAAAGATCCTCGGCCCGATTCGCAAGCGCTTTCCCAAACTCACGATCTCACTTACTGAAGCGCAAACAGCCGTTATCGGTGTGAAGCTGAAAACCGGTGAGTTGGACGCGGTTATCCTCGCGCTGCCGTTGGCCGAAGAGCAGGTGATCGAGCGGGAAATCTACAAAGAACCGTTTTACCTCGCTGTCAGCAAGCAGCGTTGTAAAACTGATCGCAAGACTGCGTCGTTGTCTGACTTAGACTCAGAAGAGGTCTTGCTACTCGAAGACGGACACTGTCTGCGAGATCAGGCGCTCGATATCTGCAACTCACGGAACGCCGTAGAAAACACGAACTTTCGGGCTACATCGCTCGAAACGCTGCGACAGATGGTCGCTGCGGATGCCGGGGTCACGCTGATGCCGAAGCTGGCCGTCCCCGCCGCCAAAGGCAGCGTTCGTTACCTGCCGTTCAAGGGCGCGAACGTGCCACATCGACGTATCGGGCTTTGCTGGCGAGCCAGTTCCACTCGCGGCGCGCTGATGGAAGATATGGCGGAGCTACTCTCTGGCTTGAAGTTGGCGGACGGGTAGGGTGCGAGAGCAGTAGGAGATCGCCGCGTTGCTCAACCGCTGCGCGGTTGAACGCCTCGCGATGACGGGGTGGGGTGGTGCGCTCGCGGTGGTTTGTTGTGGCCGGTTATCCGCGGCGCCTGCGATGCCCTCTCTTAACTCGTCGTTGCGAGGAGGCGGCCGCGTAGCGGCGTGCCCGACGCGGCAATCTC
>CAYGQC010000051.1:0-2344 GCA_964351875.1 uncultured Pseudomonadales bacterium | reverse complement strand
TCCTGGAAAACTGAGGCAGAAGGGCGCTCTCGCGCATTATTTAGGCACCCACTGTGTGGGTTTTGAACAATGCGCTGCCGCTCTCGCGGGTGTTGAGTCTCGTCGATCGCTTAGCGATCGACGTTACTACGCCAGATCAGCGGCCAGCGCTTGCTTGCTGTCCTGGCTGAGGCTTAGCTCAATGATCATTGCCGGGTGATCACTGCCGACTTTGACTTCGCCACCATCGCGGATGGTGGCGATCATTGCCTGACCCAACTCAAAGCGCAGGAAGTGCACGGCGGAGGTCTTCTCGTCCGTTGATCGCTCCAGGTCTTCATTCGCAATCGCGTACGCGCGCTCGCCACCGGCTTCGATCCAGACTTTGTGTTCGATGCCGATGAGGCTCGCCAGCGCTTCGCGCCGTTCGTCAACATCGCCATACTCTATCTGCATCGTTGCCTTCAGGTTGGCGCCGTCGGGGATCAGCGGGTTGTAGGCCTCCAGCTCTTCTTCGATCGCGTCGGGCTCGAATATTCGCTCGATACGCAGCATTTCCTGAATCTGGTACTGCATGGTCAGCCGGTCTTCGAACAGAATAACAAGGTGCTCGCCGAGCTGAATTCGGCGAGGCTTTTTGTGCTCCATCACCCGGGCGCGAAAATCGGTGCGCTCGGTGGCGTACTGCTCCAGGCTGAACAGTTGGTCTCGGCTTAGCTTCTCCATCGTTACACTCCGTAAGCTTTTCTTAGCATGGTTAGCGGGTGGCTCGCGGTGCCGTCTTCCATGCCGTGTTCGATCAGGCGGCCGGCCATCGGGCAGTCGCTACCGAAGTGGTCTGGTTCTACTTCTTTCACCCGGCGTACGACCGGGCGAGCGATCTTCATGGCGTTGTCGTAAGTCTCTGACTTAACCGCGTAGGTGCCATCGTGTCCGGAGCATCGCTCAATGATCGTGACGTCGGTGTCAGGGATTGAGGCGAGAAATTCACGCGTCTTTTGCCCGAAGCTCTGAACGCGCTGGTGGCAGGCCGCGTGGTAGGCGACTTTGCCGAGGCCTTGCTTGAAGTCTTCCGAAATCAGGCCCGCCTTGCGTCGGATTGAGAGGTACTCAAAGGGATCGAAGAAGCGTTTCTGGACGGTAGCCACGTCTTCATCGTCCGGGAACATGAGCGGCAATTCCTGCTTGTACATGAGAACGCAGGAGGGGATCGGCGCGATGATGTCGTAACCGTCGCGTATTGCGTCCATGAATACCGGCACGTTGGCGTCTTTCTGTTTGGCAACTTGCTTCATGTCACCCAGCTCAAGCTTGGGCATGCCGCAACACTTCGCATCATTGAGAATTCGTACCGCGATGCCGTTGTGCTGCAGCACGGCGATCATGTCCTCGACCACTTCCGGCTCGTTGTGGTTGCCATAGCAGGTTACGTAGATCGCCACCTTGCCGGTCGTCTTCTCGCAGGCAGCCGCGTTGCCGGAAAAATGCTCAGGTACACGCTTGGCGAGAGTGTCGCTGTGGAACTTGGGCAGTGGGGCTTTCGCGTGGATGCCAACCATCGAGTCGCCGAATTTGCGCAGGGTTTCGCTGCCGGCCGCGGCATTGGCGGTTTGCGCGATACCCGGCAAGGACAACGCGGTGAAGACGGGGTCCGTGCTGGTGATCAACCGGTCGCGCCACTTGGCGCCGCTTTCTTTGAACTTGTGGGCTTTGGCGCGAAGCATCAGGTGTGGGAAGTCGACCGCCCACTCGTGGGGAGGCAAGTAGGGGCATTTAGTTTCCGCGCACAGATCGCACAGGAAGCATTGATCCACGACGTTCATGTAGTCGTTCTTGTCGACGCCGTCGACCTCGAAGGTGTCAGACTCATCGACCAGGTCGAACAGGGTGGGGAAAGACTCACAGAGCGAGACGCAACGTCGGCAGCCGTGGCATATGTCGTAGACGCGCTCGAGCTCGGTGTATAGCTCTTCTTTGTCGTAGTACGCCTCGGTCTCCCATTCGATCGGTAGGCGTTTGGGTGCTTCGAGTGAGCCTTCGCGGCTAATTGGTCCTGCCATCGGAGTGTCCTGGGTAGTCCTGTTTGAGTCGCAATGGACCCGGGCGTTTCGGGATTGCCGGTGTCAGGCGGCGACGCCGCCACGTGAACAGCCAGCAAGTTGCGCGTGCTGAAACGAAAAAGGCCGCTGATGCGGCCCTTTTCTGATGCGCCCCGGATGTGTCCAGGGCGCATTCAGGGCTTGGCTTACGCCATTGCGTCCAGAGCTTTCTGGAAGCGATTGGCGTGTGAACGCTCGGCTTTCGCCAGCGTCTCAAACCAGTCAGCAATCTCGTCGAAGCCTTCGTCGCGCGCGGTCTTGGCCAT
>CAYGQC010000050.1:0-21858 GCA_964351875.1 uncultured Pseudomonadales bacterium | reverse complement strand
CATGCCACCCTGAATGATCGGATGCTCAATTCCCAACAGCTCAGTGATTCTGGTTTTCATTGGTGTCTGATGCCTCTATGTCGGATTGGAATATATTTCAGCAGCGTATGGTAAGCCGGTCGCGTGGTTGAGCGAAGGCCGAGCGATTTAGGACGGCAGCGTTGTTATCACGGCGATGCCCGGGCCGATCGATGCTGTTCGAGCTTGCGAACCGTCTCCTCGTGGGTTTGCTTCGTCATCTTGCATTTGAGGTTAAACATCACGTTGAACACCGCGAAAGCCGCAACGATCGGGCCGTAGAGAAGCCCCAGCCACATGAGCGTCTCCGGCGGGATATCGGAAGCACTTTGAATATGCGCACCTCGCGGCCAGCTAATCAGATCGAGTCCTATACCGGCCAGTAGAGAGCCGGCGCCACTGGTCGCCTTGGTGGCAAAGGACGCCGCTGCAAAGAAAATGCCTTCCTGGCGCTTGCCAGTGGTCAGCTCGTGCTCGTCCGCGATGTCGGCCAGCATCGAATTGAAACTGACGAGTGAGTTTCCGGAGAATATGCCCTGAATGAATTTGACCGCGATTAGTGTTGGAACAAGCGCGTCACTGCCGTTTTCAGGGAACGCATCCAGCATCCGAAGCACAATCGGTATGACCTGCAGAACAGACCAACCCAGAGCGCCGATGATCACCCCGGTGCGCTTGTTGATGCGGCGATGCGTGAACGGAGAGACAATCGACCCCACGATGATGCCTACCGGGTACACGAGCAGCACAACGAGCTTGCCCCGGGAATCCAATTCCCAGAAGTACTCGAAGATGTAGAGGTTCAAGGCGCCATCGACACCCACCATGACGAAAATGACCATGGCACCGGCGAACAACCAGGCAAAGTATGGGTTCCTGATCGCCAGCCAGGTGTCGGTGAGCATGCGCGACACAACCCCTAAGGCGGACAACCTGACGTGTTCCCCGGCAGCTTGCGGAAGATGCGGTATTCGGTGTTGTGTGCCCTTGGCCGACCAAACGATGGACACCACCATCAACAGGGCTAGCGTGAGCGCAAACGGCTCATAGGCCGCAACATTGAACTGGCCGCTCGGAAACTCGGGTGTATCCCGGAAAAACCAGGCGAAGCCCAGGCCGTAGCAAAGAAAGAAACCCACAAAACTCATCACGTACCTAAACGACACGATCTGCGAGCGCTCCTGGTAGTCATTCGAGAGCTCAGCGCCGAGGGCAATGTGAGGCACGTGATACAGCGTCATCGAACCACGCGTGGCGATGATGGTCACGGTTAGCCACAGGAACAAGGCGAATTCAGACAAACCTTCGGGCGGTGAGAACAATAGATAGAAGCTGATGGCCAGTGGTACGGCGGATGCGTACATAAAGGGATGGCGCCGGCCGAGACGGCCTCGCCAGTTATCTGATATCGAACCCGCTAACGGATCGGTCACCGCATCGAAGACAAGTGCTATCGCGATTGCCAGCCCAGCAAGCGTGCCGGGTAGCCCCAGGACCTGGTTGTAGTAAAACAGCACAAACGTGCCGAGAGCTGCGTTTTTGAGGCCTTCCGCGAGCTGGCCGGTGCCATAGGCAAATTTCGTATTGAACGTGAGGTTTGAGGACATGTCGGTTCGCTTGCTGGAATCGGATCGAGCTTACGCGAAAAGTACACACGCTCAAAAAGTACGTGAAGGCAGCCCATAGAGACGAGAGTGGCTCAAGAATCCGTTGCTTTGAGAATGTACTCAGGGATCAGCACATTCTGCGCGCGAAAGAGCACGGCGTCGGAGTAGTTGCCGCCATAGAACGCGATCACCAGATCCAACTCAGGCACACCCATAACGATCTGGCCACCGTTACCGGCGGCATAGAATGCGCGAACCGTACCGTCTCGATAGGGATATTCGGCCATCCACCACTGATTGCCGTAACCGCGAGCATCGATCTCAACTTGCTTCGCCGTTGACTCTGAGACCCAGGACTCACTGAGAATTCGACGTCCGTTCCACGTGCCGCCGTTCAGCATGACCTGGCCAATCTTCATGAAGTCTCGTGGTAGCCACTGCGCACCGCCACCGAAGTAGACCTCTCCCGTCGGCTGCAACCCCAGATAGTATTCCGTTATCCCAAGTGGCTTTGCGATGAGATTCGCGAACAGGCGCTTAAGGGATTCGCCCGTCGTGCCGGCAAGCACCGCGCCGATCAAGTTGCTGTTGGCGCTGCAGTAGATCGCACGCTCACCCGGCGCGTAGGCCATCGGGAGATCGAGCGTGTAGCGATACCAGTCCGGTTGCTCGGACTGCTCCTGGAGCGTGTTTTCGTTGCCCGGCGCATTCGAGTCATTGTCATCGCAGTAGAAACCAGACGACATGGTGAGCAGGTGGCGAAGATTCATGGCCTGTTTGCGCGGATCTCGGCCCTCAAGCGGGCCTTCCAGCGTGTCGTAAACGGGCGTACTGCCATCAACGGGCGAGCCTGCATGGCGCGCTGCACCAATGAGCATAGATATGACGCTTTTACTCGCGGAGCGTGTGTCGTGCGGGGTGTCTCGACTGAAGCCGTGAAAATACTCTTCAAGCACCAGCTTACCGCCGCGTGCGATCAACACTCCGTGCACTCGATGCGAGTGAATGCTGTCATCCGTCGTGACAATTTCATCGTCGATCATTCGCCGGATGACTGACTCGTCAATTCCAGCCTCCGCGAGCGAAGACGTTTTCCATCCGTCGTCGAGAGCAGGTGGAGGGGTATATCGCCAGGGCGCTGAGTTTTCTACCCGAGCCTGAAAAGCGCTGTGAGCGCCGTCCGCTATACGGGCAAATTCATAAAGCCCGCCGCGCCAAGGCGGTAGCTGCATCGTTAAGACGTCGCTTTGTGAATCGTAGGTGCCCTCGGTTATCTGTTGCTCTTCTTCACTTCGACCGTAGCTTCCGAAAAACGCTAACTCCGAGCCATTGCGCTCGATCCGCTTCAAGTTCGCAAATATACCCAGGTTCCGATCGGGGTTTCGAAGGAAGGTTGAGAGCGTTCCATCCGCGCCTGAGCGCACTGGCAGATAGAACGTGTACTCACTCGAACGTGGACGCACCCTGCCCTGCCACATCCCGCTACTTAGGCGTCGCAATGTCACCGGCGACGCCATGTTCTGGCCAATCTGCATTGGTGGTGGCTGAACCCAGTGGCCTTCGATGGCTCCTTCACTAATTCGCCCAACGAATCGGCCGAGCTCGCCTGGCAACTCAAATCGAAGGTCACCACCTTCGCGGACAATATCGGCCGAGTGGCCTGCTATGTCTGCTCGCTCAAATTTGGCATCGATTCGCAACGGCCCTTCAACGATCGGACCAAAGCGTTTGTAGGCAGCCCACAAGCCTTCTAGCGGATCTTTTTCGTCTGCAACAACGTTCATCGGCATCAACAGCAATCCAGCTATCAGCGAAACAAATCTGCTATTCATCATTTTGCCCTTGTTTGGCGTCAAGCCAGGCTAGGATCGGCGCGACCCCGCTCGACAGGTTTTGCGTGAGCGCTGTGCAGGCAGCCGAGAGGTCACCGCGGGCAAGACAACGAATGATGGCGCGGTGTTCGTCATAGGCCGTACTGACGTTGTCGGAATCACGCAAGTACGCGATCTCGTAGCGCCGGGTTCGAAACATGAACTGTTTGATGAGATCCAGCAGGATCGGATTACCGCAATTCTGTACAAGCCGCAGATGCCACTCGTCGTCACGCGCTATTCGCGTGCGCGCATTCTTGGCGAGCTTCAGCTTGTCGTTAAGCACAGACAGCGCATCCAAATCATCCTGCGACGGCACACCTGATAGTCGCAAAGCTTCGACATCCAGAATCGGGCGAATGCCATACAACGAGGTGAATTCTTCGCGCGACAACGGGCGAACAAAGTTGCCTTTGCGCGGTCGATTCTCCAGCGCGCCTTCGGAGACGAGCGCCGCGAGAGCCTCACGCAGCGGCGTGCGGCTGACACCCAGTTGCTCAGAGAGGTGAACCTCGTTGATACGGCTACCCGCAGCCAACAAGCCACTCGTGATCATCTCGCGAATCTGCTCCGCCGCGTCGGCGCTCAGGCTGGTCTTCGTGACTACTTGCATACTGTATACAGTATGCAAGTAGTCAACAGAAGTCACGCATGGCGTTGGTCTCTCTACTGCAACCCCTACGCTCAGCCTGGTCAAGTGGGCGTCACGGGAAACACAGCGGACATCCCGTTCAACCTGATACCGGCCGGCGGTTACGGCTACAGGATCGTGATGGAGTTCCAGAATCAGTACGGAGTCACGTATCGCTCGTTCACTCGCGGAGATTGCCCGCCCGATACCGATCTTTGCTAACGCCACTGCCGTCACTGGGCTTCAGGAAGAAGCTCAGAACGGCGTCGCCAATACGCTCAGCGGGGCCTCGAAGCTGATGGATGCTAGCCCCTACTGAATGCCTTGGGAAACAAATTCCCCGATAACGCCGCTGGCTTCGGCCAGATGCTCCGCGCCACCTTTCCCGGAATAGTAGTGCGTCGCGCCTTTGACCACGTGGAGCCGTTTTCGATCGTGCGTAACCGCTTCGAACAAGCGATTTGTATGACTTGGCGTACAGGCATCATCTGCCGAATTCCCAACGACAAGCACCGGCACCCTGATCTTGCTACCAGACGCAATGGCGTCACATCGTGCATCGTCATAGCTCCATTGGCTCAGCCAGCTACGCAACGTGCAGAACCTTGCCAGCCCAACGGGGCCGTCGTTAACGACTTTCGGATCACCGAGATAACACACACCCGGCTTTCGGTCACTGGGTTCAACATTCGGATCGAGCCATCTCGGATCCGCCATGGTGCCGTGCACCGTGAAGGCAAATTCACTGAATGGGCTGTCGGATGCCCGAATATCAGCGAGCTTCTCTTTGACCCAGCCTGTGATACGACGATTGCGTGCAATCTGCGCCTCGGAGAACGTGGCTAGAAAATCCTTCGAGTACGGTGGTTGGTTCGGGTTACTCGCATCGTAGAGATTCAGATCGCGGTCTCGTTGCTCCGGGCGTGCCTCATCCGTGATAGACGGATCAATCCACTCGGTAAATATACGATGTCGGCTCACGTGTGCCGCGAGCATCATGATCGAGTTTGCGGGCGGCAAACGCTCAGCAGATACCGTGTAGGCATCTCCCGCAGCAGTGTCAGAGATACCCTGCCCGGCTTCTGCAAGCGCCTGATACCACATCATGAGCGAGCCGCCACCTGACCAACCCGCAAGGACGATATTGGTATAGCCCAGCCGATCGCGAGCATCACAAATCGCCTCGCCGAGATCGCATGCCACTTTCTCCATGATGAGTGCGTAGTCTGCACCCCGATATCTGGAGTTAGCCCAGAGCACATGGTGTCCACGCTTGGCGAGTTCTCTCACCATCGGCAGATACATGCCACCGCCCACGGGATGCATAAATACGATGAGCGTGTCGGACGGCTGACTAACGGGTCTGAGGAGATGGCAGTCGAGACCAACCACCGCGCCACCGCCGCCATAAACATCGCTATACGTCGCGTTTTCCTTAAAGCCAACCGCGTAGGCGATCCGCTCACACCCTGCCGGGGTTCCTGGAATGGTTGTTGTCGACATACGCTCTCCTTTAACGGTGGGGACAGGACCAAGTGCCAGGTCCGATCGACCTTGATTCTAGAGGAAAGGCCAGTGGCAGAACCAATCGGACCTGGCACTTGGTCCCGTCCCCTTTCACTCTGTCCCCTTTCTCCGCAGCATAATGCAGTCGGTGAAAACCCTTATAGAACAGCGCGCCTCGCCCACTATGCTTTGGCTTTTAGCTTAGGGGACAGGACCAAGTGCCAGGTCGAAGCGATTTTGATTCCAGGAGGCAGACCGCAGCCGGAACCAATTGGGCCCGGCACTTGGTCCCGTCCCCTCAGTCCGAGACGGAAAACTTCATAGCGGACGTTCGCGAATTCCTCGCCGAAAACCTTGACGACGACCTCCGTCGCGCTGCGCGTCTCACAACTGGCGTGCACTCTCACATCGACGCCTCGCAACGTTGGTACAAGATTCTGGCGGACAAGGGCTGGATCGCCCCGGCTTGGCCCAAAGAGTTCGGCGGAACCGGCTGGAGCGCCTCACAGTGCCACCTGTTTAACCTGGAATGCACCCACGCCGGCGCTCCACTGCTTTGCCAGATCGGTATCCGCCACCTGGGCCCGGTACTGATGGCGCATGGGTCTCAGGCACAGAAAGATCAGTATCTTCCCGCCATTCTCTCCGGTGAACACATCTGGTGTCAGGGTTACTCCGAACCCCCCGCCGGATCCGATCTCGCAGCCCTGAAGCTCAAGGCCGAACGTGTCGGTGACGAGTATGTATTGAATGGCACGAAACTCTGGACAACCGGCGCGCACTTCAGCACTCACATGTTCTGTCTCGCGCGCACCTCAATTGATGCCCGCAAACAGGAAGGCATCACCTATCTGCTCATCGACATGGCAACGAGTGGAATCACGATTGAGCCGATCATCAGCATCTCCGGTGAGCACGAGCTGAATCAGGTCTTCTTCGATAACGTACGCGTTCCGGTTGCAAATCGGGTAGGCCCCGAAGGTGAAGGCTGGCGGGTGGCCAAGGATCAGATGCAGTTTGCCCGCTCGAATAACATCAACACAGCCTGGGTGCGCGAAATGCTCACCAGGCTGAGTGACTTCTGCGCCGGTGAAAAGACTGGCTACGGTAGCGTTCTCGCAGATGATCCAAACTTCGGGGGGCGTTTAGCACAAGCGGATGTCCAGCTAAAGAGCATTGAAATGATGGAGCTGCGCGTGTTGGCGGCAAGCGAAGCAGGCCAGAACCCCGGCGCGCTGTCGTCCATGCTGAAAACACGAGGATCCGAAGTGAAACAGCAGGTGTCGGAACTTGCTGCAGAAGCGGCTGCCTACTACGGGCTGCCACTTCAGCACGCTGCACTGGATCCTTTCGCCCAGTGCTCAATCATTGGATCCGAAGGCGCGGCTACCGCACTGCCCACGTACTTGAATGAGCGAGCGGCCACGATCTATTCGGGTGCGAGTGAGATTCAGCGCGACGTGCTGGCCAAGCGAGTGTTAGGGCTCTAACTGCTGGGGACAGGACCAAGTGCCAGTCTGGGGACAGGACCAAGTGCCAGGTCCAATCGTAGTTCAATCAGTGCTGTCGACGGCCGACGCCCTGGAACCAAAATCAATTGGACCTGGCACTTGGTCCTGTCCCCAATGTTCCGCCAGACTGGCACTTGGTCCTGTCCCCTTGCTCCCTACCCCTCGCTGAGCAATGTCTGCAGCCCAGTACAGAAGCGCTCAAAACCATCTGCTCCCTCACGACCAATAACGATCAACTGTTGGGGTTGCGAACGAGTGGCGTCATCAGCAGCAGTGACCCGCCAGCGTGGCCCCACCGCATGGAACTCATAACTTCGCTCGTAACCGTTGTGGCGCAACGCGACCCAGCCTTTGATCCGATAGATCGATGAAGGAATCGAATCCATCAAAGCGAAGAAGGCATCTTCCGCAACCGCTCCGTTGAACTCGAAGAGCCGGCTGGCAAACTGTGAGTAGTTATGAGGCGCCGATTCAGGTTCGGGCCGAGCACCCCGAATCCGCGCACCAAGTACAAACGACTCCAGTCGCCACTTTAGCTCTGACGCCGAAAGCACGGCCCGCCCCGGCGCGATCTCACCGACTGCTTCCTGCAACGCTGAAATGGCGGACTCACTGTCTGCCTTGGTCAGCAGCACCAGGTGTGCAGAGTTGAGCTGGCGCTTCAACAGGGCGGACGAACTCGGGTCAGCGAGTTGAGTATCGAAGGCCGTCGCATCGACCAACGTGAGTATCCCGTCCAGTTCGGTCGCGGAGTTGCCAGCCACGGTCTGTGCAATGCCCATCGGATCACTCACGCCACTCGCTTCAATGACGATCGCGTCTGGCCTGTCTTGTCGAGTGCCGATCTCACTGAGAATCAGATCAAGATCATTCCCGAGCACGCAACACGCGCAGCCGTTTTCCAACTGAATCGTTTCAGCGTTCTCCGAGCGAACCAGCGCGGCATCAATATTGACGGCCGCGAGATCGTTGACGATGGCCAACACCTTAAGCTCAGTCTCGACCAGTAAATCGCGCAACAGCGTCGTCTTCCCCGCGCCCAGAAAACCGCTCAGTACCGTGACCGGCACCGGACGATTTGCTTCTGGTAGCGGCTCGGACGTTCGCCTAACCGAATCCGAGGGCGGCGCGCCCACGGTGTACAACAAGCTGTTCCAGGCCTGCATCATCGAACCGGCATCGGGTTCCGATTGCTCAGGTTTTTGCGGCATTGAACTCGCCTGCCAGGATCGTGCCCCGGATACCGATATCCTTTAGATGTCGAGGATTCACTTCATAAGGATCATCGTCGAGAACCACGAAGTCCGCGTGCTTGCCGGCCTCGATGCTGCCGAGGCAGTGATCACGATTGAGTACATAGGCAGCATCAACCGTAATTGCGCGCAGGGCTTGTTCAACGGAAATACACTCACCAGGCGCGACGACCGTTTCCGAATCACCTGACAGACGATTAACGGCAATCCAGGCTGCAGTGAGGGGATGCATGGGTGCCACGACAAGGTTGTAATCCGAATGCAGTGCAAACGGAGCGCCTGCTCGCGACAGTGAACCCAGGCGCGCCGTGGCTTCCGAGCGATCCGGACCGAAGCCGCTGTCGGCATGGATCTGCGATCGATAGTGTACAAAGTATGGGTTGACGCTCGCCGAGCCACCGAGCGCAGCCAGGCGTCGGGCCTGCGCCGGGGTACTGATGCAGTAGTGTTCGATCGTGAACCGATGATCAAACCGAGGCACAGCACGCTGCAGGGCGCTCAGCGTGTTGAGCGTCATATCCACGGTCTCATCGCCATTAGCATGCGAGTGAATCTGAATGCCGTTTTTCCAGAACGGCAACATGCGCTCATACATGTCCTGCCAGGGTACTTCACCGGTCAAACCCGTTTCGCCATCCAGATAGCCAGGGAAGTTCAAGCGCAACGTCATTGAGGGATAGGAGCCATCATTGACATATTTAACGCCATGTACAGCAAGCCGATCCGTTGCGCGCTCCGCCATGGACTCATAGAAGCTCAGAAAATCGTCGCCGAATCGCTTACGCAACGTAGGTTCGAATGGCACAAGCAACATACGCAACGGCAGATCGCCTTCGGCCATCGCCGCTTCATGGTCTGCCCACTCCCTGTCGAAAGACTCAATGCCGTAGATCATGTCTGCGGTTGTCGTTACCCCGCTGTTGACCGCCACCTGTCCCTGTAACTTCAAAGCCGTCAAGCCAAAGCCCTGGGTATACAGGTGATCACGCACCGGCCTTGAGGCAACCGCCGTCGCTTCTGTTTCGATAAACCAGCCATTCAATCGGCCATCAGGAAAACGACCGAGGCCGTGCACTCGGCTGTCTTCGTTCACGCCCGTCTTGTCCAGCATCGGCGTATTCGTGTAGATGATGTGCGGGGCGTATGCCATCACCCAGATCGGCACGTCGGTCGATACCGCATCGAGCATGTCTCTATCGAGGTGACCACCCTGCATGCCCGGGTCATAGCCCCAGGCCAGGATGGGCAAGGCCTCAGCGCCGGAACCGGGTTGGTTCTGGCCACGTACCAGCGACTTCAGTTTCTCAATGACCGCATCCCGATCCGGCAAATGCGGCAGCGGCCTGCCCTGGGGATCCGTCGATTCGATCGGACCCACGTAGTTCAAACCCATGAACGTACCCGACAGGCGCAGATGAGTATGCGGATCAATGAAACCCGGCAGAATGATGCGATCGCCGAAGCTGTCATCGATCTCATGGGGAATGCGACGCAGCCAAGGCTGCATAGATTCGAGCGATCCAACGGACACAATCTTGCCCTCGGCAACCGCAACCGCATCGGCTGTCGGGCGCCCCTCATCCATCGTGTGTATACGGGCTGCGGTAAATACTTTGAGCTTGTCCACGCTTCTCCCCTCTTGTACTGGCCGGTTCGAATTCTCAGATATTACTATCAAGAAACCTTGTTTCATATACGAAACATGGTAATTTGCCCGCCCATCTAACCTGCTAAACAAGAGCTGGCTGCTGGGGGGTTTTCGTGAACAAGCAGAATGATCTCGGCGTTCGCCTGCGCGTCTTAAGAAAGCAGGCTGGCATGACTCTCGCCCGACTGTCAGAGGTATCCGGAATATCCAAAGCCAGCCTCTCGAAGATCGAAAACAGAAAAGTCTCACCCACCTACGACGTTCTAGAGAAGCTCGCGCGGGGCCTGAAGATCACCCTGAGTGAGCTCGTCTCACACGACCCCTACACAACGAGCAAAAATACATCCTCAAGCGCACGAATCTCAGTCAACCAGGGTGAGTCACCGCCCCCTGTCTCATCGGAGCAGTACGACTACGTCTACCTCAACGCTGATCTAAAGGCCAAACAAATGGTCCCAATCATCATGCGTCTGAAAGCAGACAGCATCGAATCGTTCGGCGATCTCATCAGCCACGGCGGCGAGGAATTCATCTATGTGTTGCGTGGGTCAATCGAGGTGCACACCGAGCACTACCAACCAAAGAAACTGAAGCGAGGCGAGAGCATGTATCTCGACAGCCGAATGGGGCATGGCTTCGTGCAGTCGGGCCGCCAGCCAGCCGAGATACTGACCGTGGCGACGGAACCCGCGCCCTCAAGCGCGAAACGACAGCGGAATTCAAACGCTCAGCGTGGCAGGAACTAAGCGATGCAGAGATACTCCATATTCCAACTCGCTTCACACGCTCGTCGGTATCACGAGAACTGGCAGCGCGCCTGGCGCAATCCAGAGCTGAAGCCTGAATACGATGTTGTCATCGTTGGCGGCGGCGGTCATGGCCTAGCGACCGCGTACTACCTCGCGAAACAGCACCGACACCTGCGCATCGCGGTAGTCGAAAAAGGTTATCTCGGCGGTGGCAACACGGCCCGCAATACAACCATCGTGCGCTCCAACTATCTATGGGATGAAGCAGCGCAACTCTACGAGTTTGCGCTCAAGCTCTGGGAGGGACTCAGCCAGGAGTTGAACTTCAACACTATGTTCAGCCAGCGCGGCGTCCTCAACCTGGGCCACTCGCTGCAGGACATGCGCGACATAGAACGGCGCGTTAACGCAAACCGCCTCAATGGCATTGATGGAGAAGTGTTAAGTACCGCCGAGGTGAAGCGACTTGCCCCCCTGATCAACGACTCACCCAACATTCGCTACCCAATACTCGGCGCGTCCTGGCAACCACGGGGCGGCAACGCGCGCCACGACGCGGTGGCCTGGGGGTATGCGCGCGCCGCGGACAGCTTTGGCGTGGATCTGATCCAGCAAACTGAAGTGACCGGCATGCGCATCGAGGGAGGCGCTATCGTCGGCGTAGAGACCAGTCGTGGTTTCATCGGCGCGCGCAAAGTTGGCTGCGTGACAGCCGGCAACTCGGGATTGCTTGCCGCGATGGCAGGCTTGCGACTGCCGATCGAATCCCATCCGTTGCAGGCGCTCGTCTCGGAACCCATCAAACCGGTTCTGGACTGCGTGGTGATGTCGAACGCGGTGCACGCGTATATCAGCCAGTCTGATAAAGGCGATCTAGTGATCGGCGCCGGCATCGACAGCTACAACGGCTATGGGCAACGCGGGTCGTTCCATGTGGTTGAACACTGCTTAGCCGCGATTGTGGAGATGTTCCCGGCGTTCTCTCGTGTGCGTATGAACCGAAACTGGGGTGGCAACGTCGACACCTGTCCCGACGCCTGCCCCATCATCAGTAATACACCTGTACGAGGGCTGTACTTCAACTGCGGTTGGGGTACTGGCGGCTTTAAGGCAACACCAGGCTCGGGCTATGTCTTCGCCGACACCATTGCCAACGACCACCCTCATCCGTTGGCGGTGCCATTTTCTTTGGCTCGGTTCTCGAGCGGCGCTCTGATCGACGAGCACGGCGCGGCCGGAGTGGCGCACTGATGCTGCTTATTCGTTGCCCATACTGCGAAGCCACCCGCGAAGAAGAAGAGTTTTCCTATCACGGTGAAGCCTTCATCAAGCGCCCCGATGACCCGGCGGCCCTTTCCGACGAGCAATGGAGCGACTACCTGTTCTTTCGCAAGAACACACGCGGCTTGCACGCCGAGCTGTGGTATCACGCCGCCGGCTGCCGACGCTTCTTTAACGCACTACGCGACACCGTGACCTACGAGATCATGGCCACCGCAAGCATTGGTGAGCCTCTGTCTGAGTCATCCAGCGTCGACGACGAACACCAACTATGACTTTCAGAACGCGCACCAAAGCTGACGCCAACCGCCTGCCAACCGGTGGCCGCATCGATCGCAGTCGCCCCATCGACTTCACCTTCGATGGTCGCCCCTATCGCGGCTATCACGGCGACACGCTGGCGTCTGCATTGCTCGCCAGTGGCGTCAATATCGTCGGCCGAAGTTTTAAATACAGCCGCCCGCGAGGCATTGTTGCGGCCGGCATGGAAGAGCCGAATGCCGTGATGCAGCTCGGCCAGGGCGCCGGCAGCGTTCCAAACGCCATCGCGACCCAGATAGAGCTGTACCAGGGACTCGACGCTAACCCAACCAACGGCTGGCCGAACGTAACGTTCGACATCAGCGCCCTCGCCGGGCTCCTCGCACCGCTATTGCCGCCAGGCTTCTATAACAAGACGTTCATGTGGCCGCGCAACGGCTGGAAGCTCTACGAATGGTTCATTCGCAGGATGGCCGGGTTCGGTCAATCACCCACCCAGCCAGACCCAGACACCTACGACAAACTCAATCACCATTGCGAGGTAATCGTGATTGGTGCAGGACCCGCGGGCCTAGCCGCGGCTGCAGCCGCTGCCGAGGGCGGTGGACGCGTGATTATCGTCGACGAGCAAAATGAGTTCGGTGGCAGCCTACTCTCCAGCACGACACTGATCGACGACGTACCCGCCACTGACTGGATTGCTCGCGTCAGTGCAGATCTGGCTCAACGCGAAAACGTTACTGTACTGCCGCGGACAACCGCATTCGGCTACTACGACCACAACTTCATTGCAGCGCTTGAGCGACGCAGCGATCACCTGGGACTGACGTCTGGTTCGGGTGCTCGCCAGCGCCTGCATCGCATTCGCGCACAACAGGTGATTCTGGCGACCGGCGCCCTGGAACGAATGCCCGCCTTCGGCAATAACGATAGGCCAGGCGTTATGCTGGCGTCGGCAGTATCAACCTACATACATCGCTACGCTGTTGCCCCCGGGCAACGAATGGTGTTGTTTGCCTGCAATGACGACGCCTATCAATGCGCACTGGACTGGCTCAACTGCGGTCGCGAACTGGTCGCGGTTGTCGACCCACGTGAATCTGCAACCGGGCCTCTCGTTGACGCTGTGCGCACTCGAGGCGTCAAGGTTCTAAACGGTTGCGTGGTGACGAACGTGCTCGGCGGCCGGCGTGTGAGCGCAGTCGACGCCGCACCGATTAGCGCTGATTTCAGAAACGTGACGAGCTCGACCACGAGACTCACCTGCGATTTGCTCGCAGCTTCCTCGGGTTGGAGCCCTACGATTCACCTGTCCTGTCACACCGGTTTCAAACCAAAGTGGAACGAGGATGTGCAGGCGTTTCTTGCGGCTGAGCGGAAAAATTGTTACTTCGTCGGTCGCGCCAATGCATCCTTTAACCTCGTGGACTGCCTGCTGGAAGGTCATCGAATCGGCGGCCTCGCCGCATCGGCAACAGGCCACGTAACCGCAGCACCCTCCTCCGCACCCGATGCGTCCACGACCACAACTCCCGGCGCTGCACCGTATCAAACCGCTCCGCTGTTTCTCGTTCCCCACCACAAGCCAGCGACCCGAGCGCCGAAACAGTTCATCGACTTTCAGAATGACGTAACCGCTGCGGCCATTCAGATTGCCGCCATCGAAGGCTACGAATCCATCGAACACGTAAAGCGCTACACCGCGCTCGGCTTCGGCACCGACCAGGGCAAACTCGGCAACGTCAATGGTGCTGCAGTGCTGGCCGACACGCTCAAGCAGCCGATCGGAACAACCGGTACAACGATGTTTCGGCCCGCCTACACACCCATCACGTTCGGTGCAATCGCGGGACGAGACGTCGGCGATCTGCTGGACCCGGTGCGGGAAACCGCCATGCACCAATGGCACCAGAGCCGAGGTGCCACCTGGGAAAACGTTGGCCAATGGAAGCGGCCGTGGTACTACCCGAGCGGTAGTGAGCCCATGGAACAGGCGGTGCGCCGGGAATGCTTGGCCGTGCGCAACAGCGTCGGCATCCTCGATGCCTCGACCCTGGGCAAAATCGATATCCAGGGCCCCGATGCCGGAGAATTTCTGGACCGTCTCTACACCAATCGATTCTCAAACCTGAAAGCGGGTTTCTGCCGTTACGGCATGATGCTCAAAGAAGACGGCATGGTTTTCGATGACGGCGTGATCGCACGGCTCGGCGATAATCACTATCTCGCCACTACAACCACGACCGGTGCCGCGAACGTGCTGCAATGGATGGAGTTGTGGCTGCAGACCGAGTGGACCGATCTACAGGTCTACCTCACGTCCGTGACGGATCACTGGGCGACCATCGCCCTATCCGGTCCGAACAGTCGCCGGGTCTTAGAGGCTTTGTGCGACGATGTCGCACTCGACGGTGACAGCTTCCCGTTCATGAGCTGGCGCGACGGAACTGTCGCGGGCATCGACGCCCGGGTCTTCCGAATCAGCTTCACCGGCGAACTGAGCTTCGAGATCAACGTACCCGCACACTACGGCCAATCGGTCTGGGAAGCCTGTATCAGCGCCGGCGAGCCTTTAGGCATCACACCCTATGGCACCGAGACTATGCATGTATTACGAGCTGAAAAAGGCTTCGTGATTGTGGGCCAGGATACCGACGGCTCAGTGACGCCACTTGATCTGGGCATGAAGTGGATTATCAACGCCCGTAAGCCATTCAGCTTCCTCGGCAAACGCTCGCTTGCGCGCAGCGATACTGCCCGCAGCAACAGGAAACACTGGGTTGGACTGTTGCCGGAAAACACGGCGGATCTTCTGCCCGAGGGTGGGCAACTCGTCGATAAACCAGGGCTCACCCCGCCGATTCCGATGCTTGGCCATGTAACGTCGAGCTATTACAGCCCATCGCTCGAGCGCACGTTCGCTCTGGGCTTCGTTATAGATGGCCACAATCGCATGGGTGACATTGTCCATTGCCCTCAGGCTGACGGCAGCACTATCGCGGCGCAGATTGTGCCGACCGTCTTCTACGACAAGGCTGGAGAACGACAGAATGTCTAGTCTTGAACGTGCACCCGCAGTCACAATGAAAACGCTCCGAAGTCCCGCCGAGCCCAGCGGATGTTACATCGCAGAACGGCTCGATTCCGCTTTTCTGGACCTACGAGGCAACCCAGCAGACCCGGTTCTGCAGCGTGATGTGCAGCAGGCTGCTGGCTTGCAACTGCCGCGGTCGGCCAACACCTTTCATCAGGAAGGCAGGAGACTGATGTTCTGGGCAGGACCCGATCAATGGTTGCTGACCACAACACCCGAAGACGCAAGTGAGATTGCATCCAGGTTATGCCAAATAGCAGACAGTACTCATCAGTCACTCACTGACATATCCAGCGGCTACACCCAGCTCGATCTGAGCGGCGAGAACGTTGACGCAGTTGTTCGAAGCGCTACACCCTTTGACGTCGCGCAACTGAGCACTGGTCGCTGCGCACAGACGGTGTTGGCGAAAGCCCAGGTGTTGCTCTGGAAACCAGCGCCAAGCGATTACGGAATCGTCGTGCGACGCAGCTTTGCAAACTATCTATGCCGGTGGCTGATCGGCGCGGGCGCACAAATCAAGGAGGCCTGAATGGCTGATCAGAAAGCAGGTGATACTGGAGAGATTCAGGTTTGCCTGGACACCGAGGAAGGCAACATTGTTATCACCGTGGAATCCCAAGCTGCACCTGACACGGCCGCGTACTTCCTGAGGTTGATTGACGAGGGCGCATTCGATGGCGCCACGTTTCACCGTTCCGGCGCGTCGTTCATCGCGGACGCCGATGAGCGCCAAATCATCCAAGGCGGCGTACTCTACAAAACCATGACTGGTGAAGATCGCCGGCCGATAGCCGATGTCGGCCAGCCGCTTCTCAACAGTTTTGAGACCACCGAACAAAGCGGTCTGCGACATCGCAGCGGAACCGTTTCGTTAGCTCGGGACCTGCTCGGCACCGGCGCTGCAATACCTGAGATATTCATCTGCCTGAGGGACTCGCCGGAGTTTGATGCCAACGGCCGGAGCGAGCCAGACACCCTTGGCTTTCCTGCCTTCGCCAGCGTGGTAGACGGCATGGATGTCGTGCGGCGCATCTCGTGCAAAGATCGGAGCGGCGCAACACGCTCATCCGTGCTGGCTGGACAGATCCTGGCACAACCTGTGGTCATCAAGCGCGCGCGCAGAAATGACGATGAACACTGAGCAGGAGTGAGTAGCTAATGAAAATTGAAGTCAACAACAAGAAGATCTTCTTCGATGTCGAAGGGCAGGAATATGTCGTCGACGGCAACAGCCTCCGCAAGCTACCGACACTGATCGTCATACACGGATCCCCGGGCAATTCGGATCACTCCGTATTCAAACCGGCATTCTCTGCACTCCGCGATGTGGCGCGGATCATTTACCTGGACTTACCCGGTGCTGGGCGCTCTGAGGACGAGCCCGATGGCAACTTCAGCCTGGAGCAATGGGCCGACGATCTCGTCGAGTTCTGCGATCTGCTGGACATTGAAAAGCCTATCGTACTCGGCGTCTCAGCCGGCGGTTACGTCGCCATGGCTTACGGCATTCGGCATCCCGATCACCCAGGAAAACTGATCCTGGCCAGCACCCAGGCCAAGCTGAACGTCGACCGATCGCTCGCCGAGTTTCGCAGAATTGGCGGGCCCGACGTCGAGGCGACTGCCCGGGTGTTACTCAAAGAACGCGTAGACGGCAAGACCAGCGTGCAGTTTGGCGAAGTGTGCATGCCCCACTACAACACCACGCCCCAGCCACCCAGAGACACCATCGTCTTCCGGTCGCGTCTGGCCATGGCTTTTCACAAGCTGGATGGCATCTGGCACAAGATGGACCTGCGCGACGATCTGCATCGCATAACCGCACCTACCCTGGTATTGGCCGGTGATACAGATCCAATTACACCGCTCCAGGACTCTGTCGATATCGTCGAGCGAATGGCCAAGGATATTGTGCAATTCGTGACGATACCTGACTCGGGCCACGGCCCCTGGCGGGACAAACCCGAAGAAGCGTTTCGTGTGATTCGAGCGTTTGTAGAGTCCTAAGGTAGCGCTGGCAGTTCTGGGGACAGCAGCTCTGGGGACAGGACCAAGTGCCAGGTCCAATTGATTTTGGTTCCAGGGCGTCAGCCGTCGACAGCACTGATTGAACTACGATTGAACCTGGCACTTGGTCCTGTCCCCAGACTGGCACTTGGTCCTGTCCCCTTGCTCCTCAAACGACCTAAACCGTTTTCACTTCGGCAAGCTTCAATTCCTCGATCATCTTCTCGCGAACCTCAAATTTCTGGACCTTTCCCGTCACCGTCATCGGGAACTCTGTAACGAAGCGGATATGGCGCGGTACTTTGTAATGCGCTATCTGCCCCTGGCAGAACGCCTTGACCTCTTCCTCACTCATCAGCTCGCCCGAGCGCAGGATGATCCACACGCATATCTCTTCCCCAAACTTGTCGTCCGGCACGCCAACGACCGAGACGTCCTCAACTTTGGGATGGCGGTAGAAGAACTCCTCGATCTCTCTCGGATAAACATTCTCACCACCCCGAATGACCATATCTTTCAGGCGTCCAACGATGTTGCCGTAGCCTTCGGCGTCGATAGTGGCGAGATCACCCGTGTGCATCCAGCCGTCGGAATCTATGGCTTCATCAGTACGTTCTTTGTCGTCCCAATAGCCGAGCATCACCGCGTAACCGCGAGTGCAGAGCTCGCCCGTTTCGCCTCGCGGTACGCTATTGCCATCAGCATCCACCACCTTGCACTCCAGATGCGGTTGCACCTGGCCAATGGTGGAAACTCGCCGTTCCAACGGATCGTCTTGGCCAGACTGGAAGCTCACTGGGCTTGTCTCCGTCATGCCATAGGCAATAGTGACGTCTCGCATGTTCATGCGAGAGATGACCTGGTTCATGACTTCCACTGGGCAAGGTGATCCCGCCATGCAGCCCATGCGCAGAGAGGACAAATCGAAGCGGTCAAAATTCGAGACGCCAAGTTCTGCGATGAACATTGTCGGCACGCCATATAGCGCCGTGCACTTTTCATCTTGCACAGCCTGCAACACCGCCTCGGGCTCAAACCCATCTCCCGGATAGACCATTGTCGCGCCATGAGTAAGGCAACCCAGGTTCCCCATGACCATGCCGAAGCAATGATAGAGCGGCACAGGGATACAGAGTCTGTCACCAGGCGCCAGACCCACTGCTTCGCCCACAAAGAAGCCGTTGTTGAGGATATTGTGGTGCGACAGCGTCGCGCCTTTGGGTAGGCCCGTGGTACCGCTGGTGAACTGAATATTGATGGCGTCTCGGCAATCAAGTCCTGCGCTGATCTTTGTGAGCGACTGCTTCTCAGCCGAGCCCGCAAGCGCCGCAACATCGTCGAAGGACCGCCATCCAGGACGAGCTCGCCCGCCGATCTGGATGACGTGTTTCAGAGCAGGGAGTTTGGCTGCTTCGAGCGAGTCTTTGGACTCACAGATTTCGGGTGCGAGGGTTTCGACCATCGCAACATATTCACTCGTCTTGAACCGCTCAGGAGTGATGAGCGCGGACACTCCGACTTTGTTCAGTGTGTATTCCAGCTCCGACAGGCGATAAGCCGGGTTTATGTTGACCAGGATGATGCCTGCCTTGGCCGTCGCAAACTGCGCTAACGCCCATTGCGCGTTGTTGGGTGACCAGATACCGAGCCTGTCACCAGGGTTCAAACCCAACGCCAGCAGGCCCGCCGCGAATGCATCCGCCATTTCGTTTAGCTCGGCGAAACTCCAACGGATGTTCTGATGAACCGAGACAAGTGCATCACGCTCGCCCCATTGAGCCGCAGCCGCTTCGAGCGCAGCACCGATAGTCTGCTCACGCAACACTGGCTCTCGGGCACCCTTCACATAAGACAACTCGGACATTTTCTCCCCCATCAAAGACATCGGCTCACCGTCTGTTGAATGCTTGCCCCTTGTGTCTCGATCGCAAGGCCGCGAAATAGAACTCCAGAAATCCGAAACATGCGCAGGCGTGCGACCCTGGCGCCTGACGCTCGCAAACGGGTACTGTACACCGCTGGCCGAAGCGCTGGGGACAGGAAGCGCTGGGGACAGGACCAAGTGCCAGGTCCCCTTGCTTGCTCGCTTACTTGCCTGAGAACTGTGCGTTGCGACGCTCGACAAAAGACTGAACACCCTCTATCGCATCTTCACTCGCGACAAGCCTCGCCTGCGTCGGACCCATCGCGGCAACCGACGCCTCAAAACCGTCGACAATAAATCTCCGCGATGATGCCTTGGTTTCCTGCACGGCCAGCGGCGCACACGCGGCGATTTGCTCTGCGATCTCGATGGCTCTATCGAGTTCCTGACCCACCGGAACGACCTCCTGAACAAGCCCGATGCGATACGCTTCCTGTGCATCGAATTCATCTGAGGTCAGCAAGTGATACATCGCGTTACCCCAGCCACACCGCTCGACCATGCGTATCGTCGCCCCACCAGTAGCATGTATCCCGCGCTTAGGCTCGAGCTGAGAAAATCGGCTGTTATCCGCCGCGATAACGATGTCACCGGCGATCGACAGCTCGATGCCCAGCGTGAAAGTAATGCCTTTCACGGCGCTGACAATGGGTTTTCGACAGGCTCGTCCGAGCCCAACGATATCCATCTGATTGTTCTTTGAACTATCTTTGTTCTGGGACATTCCAGCGGTCCACTTGGGCAGATCAAGCCCGGCCGTAAAGTGCTCACCGTGGCCAAAGATAACGCCGACCCAAAGATCATCATCCTCATCTAGTCGGGTCATTGCCGCCACGAGCTGTTTCGCCATCGTCGGCGTGTAGCCGTTGTACTTCTCAGGCCGATTCAAACCGATGAGAAACAGATGCTCACGCACCTCGGTTGTAATGGATCCTTCTGCGTCGTTCGTCATTTCCAGCTCCTATGGCAGTGGGTCGAGAATACGGTGGACAGGACCACGTGCCAGGCCCAACTTTTTTGACTCTGAGGGAGACGCCCTCGCCGGAACGAGTGTGACCTGGCACTTTGTCCTGTCCCGCTAGCTATCTTGTCTACAGATTCAGCATGATCTTTAGCACGTCATCTTCCCTGGCATCAAACAAGCGGTAAGCCTCTGAGCCGTCGGCAAGATCCATATGATGCGAGAAAAGCCCTTCGGCCTTCAGGCGGCCGTGTTGCAATAGAGGGATGAGGTTTGGCCATTGACCGCGTACCGACGCGACGCCAGCACGGATGGTTATGTCCTTGCCCAGAACTTTGAACATTGGAATCATCACGTCTGGTTGAGGCAAACCAATAAAGGACGCTGTGCTGCCCCTGCCGGCCACCGATATCGCGAGTCGAACCGCAGAGCCGGTGCCACTTGCCTCAAACACGCGCGGAACGCGATGCCCTTTCGTCTTCTCGACAATCACCTGCATCGCCTCCGTTGGATCAAGCGCGATTGCACCAAGCCCTTCAGCGTGCCGCCGCCGTGCTTCAACCGGATCGATCGCATACACCTCTGAGGCGCCGAGAACACGCGCTAGCTCTACGCCAATCAAACCAATTGGACCAAGCCCTACAACTGCCACTGCATCACCAGGCTGAAGGCCAGTACGCGACAAGCCGAAATACGCTGTACACATCGCATCGGTCAGCAGGATGGCCTGCTCATCCGATACGCCGTCAGGCACAGGCTGCAGAATGAAATCGGCCATTGGAACGTTGACGAGCTCTGCCTGCCCACCATTGAGATTTGAGCTCAACCCAAAGGCTGTCCAGCTTGTGCAACCGGCAACGTTTCCTGACTTGCACTCCATACACTGGCCACAAGGCGCACCGCCGGCAGCGAATACCTTCTGGCCGACTTTGAGTTTGTGCACATCTTTCCCAACTTCCATGACCTCGCCGGCAAACTCATGTCCAACACAGAAGTTCTGAACGTTCGAGCCATAGTCAGATTCACCAATTTGATCGCCATGATAAATGTGCAGGTCAGAACCACAGATGCTGCAACGATCAACTTTTACGATCGCGCTATTGTCGGTTGCGAGTTCCGGATCCGGAAAGCTCTCATGGCGAATGTCACGAGGGCCGTGAAAAACCAGTGCTTTCATGTCAGTACGCTCTTACTAATGAACAATCGATCGCTACTTGACGCCACCATCCACCGTCACAGTGGTACCCGTCGTGAAAGCTGCCGCCTGGCTCGCAAAGTAAATCGCAGCACCGACAATCTCGTTCGGCTGTCCGCCTCGCTCCAGGGCAATGCTGTTTTCTGCCCGCTCCGCGAAGGCGTCCATATCCCAGGCTTTGGAAATGTCGGTCAGAAACGGCCCAGCAATGATGCAGTTGACTCGCACTTTCGGACCCAGAGCAGAAGCGAAAGAACCCGTTAGCGCATTCAGCCCAGCTTTAGCTGCGCCGTACGGCTCAGATGTTGGCGACGGCCTGAGCGATGCAACACTTGAGA
>CAYGQC010000049.1:0-22146 GCA_964351875.1 uncultured Pseudomonadales bacterium | reverse complement strand
ACCGGGTCAAACCGGGCATTGAACTTGGCTACGACGAGGCCGGTATGGCCGAAGGTATCGATCTGGCTTTTTCGAAACTCGATATGGTTAACACGCTAAACGATGTGCAGGCGGCTATCGATCACGCGTCCGCGCACGGCAAAGTAGGCGTTGTGGGCTATTGCTTCGGCGGCCTGTTGACTTGGCTATCAGCTTGCGAATTGAGCGGTGTCTCTGCTGCCTCCAGCTACTACGGTGGCGGTGTAGCCGGCCAGCTCGAGCGCTCGGCGCAGTGCCCGGTGATCATGCATTTCGGTGAGTTGGACGCCCACATTCCAATGACGGATGTAGCCGCCGTCCGCGCCGCGCAGCCGGACGTCAAGGTCTTTGTCTACCCGGCGGACCACGGCTTCAACTGTAATCATCGAGGCAGTTTTGACGAGGCGTCAGCCGCGACCGCTCGAGCGCGCACGTTGGAGCTGTTTGCCGCGAATCTGCAGGGAGACTAGCGCGCGGCTGTTGTTGGTCCGATCCGGCGCATCAAGTAGGTTCGGCCCGGCTATTGCGGTGAGCGTGTAACGAATCTACACAGTCGGTGCAGAGGTTGCACAGGATTGCCAGTGCAAGGCGTCGTAACTCAGTTTTTGTCCGAGCGATAGGGGTGTCAGCCTTGACATCAATGGGGTGTTTGTTGATGCTTCGAAGCGTCAAGGGGTAGGGAACTCGACGAAGAAAATATCGCTCTGAGCAGTCATCTTCAGACTGTGCCGGATGCTTGGAATCAAGCCTGACACTGGCTTCATTTCGCTCGATATGGCTTACGCATAGCGGCGCTAATCGACAACGGCATACCAGTAACAGTTTGATCATGTCACGAGCAGCTTTTCGTCTCCTGAGCACTCATGCACGCCAGTCGATTGATTGTCTATTGATACTCAATTGATTGGCATTGCGAAGTGTGCGCAGGAGTAGACAGATCATCTGGTAGCTACCGCGGATGTCTGAACACTGGAAGGGAACCGGTGCCAGAAACTCGCGGCAGACCAAACGGCGTAGAGGGGCTTTCGCGAACGCAAGCTCTCAACATCGGGGTGATCGGTTATTGCAAACAAGCAAACGATAAGCCGCATTCGCAGCGCTCGGCAGATTTGATGAAGAGTTTGCAGTTGTTGGCACGTCGTTAGCCGGCCGATTTGCCCAGGGGTCTAACCAGTCTGAACAAGAGGCTGGCCCTGGATGGAATCAGCTAGTTCGTGACTTGCAACGTCTGATGCACAACATCATTTTCGCCGTTCGCGAGAACTGTACATGCAGACTCAGTTGCGTAGCTGGAAGTGGCCGTCTAAACAACGCCGCGCTCAGTGCTTTCGCCGTGTCGACCGCATTTTCGGGTGCGGCTTTGAACCAGGTAATCGCCGCGACCTTGCGCTTTGTCAAAGCGCTGGCGCTCATGGTTGCTTTCAAGGCCATTCGACATTGCTTCTTCCTTGCCTCTGTAGTTGCGGACAGCGAATGCTG
Source organism: uncultured Pseudomonadales bacterium (assembly GCA_964351875.1). Taxonomy (GTDB): domain Bacteria; phylum Pseudomonadota; class Gammaproteobacteria; order Pseudomonadales; family Azotimanducaceae; genus JANSWO01. Next base: position 20,649 of record CAYGQC010000049.1, on the reverse strand, counting down.
TCTGTTTTGGCGTTGCTTTCAGGCAGTGTTGTTGCCGGTAAGCGCCTTGCCTGCGGAGACGGTCGCTATAAAGCGGTTGAAACCGGATTCAAGGTTGGCAAGTAGAACTGGGAGGGGTCGATTGCGGCCGCTGAAAAGCGAGTTCGCAGTTATCCGAAGTAACCGAGGCTGAGTACAGCAGTTTAACGAGCAGAAACCGACACGCGCTTTGATGCGCCAAATTAGTCAGCAAGCGAACCTGTGTCTTCAATAGCGCATTGCAGTGGCTTGTCTCCTCACGGTAACGTTGTCCGAGAGGAGCGCAGGCTGGAGCATTGCCAGAGGGACGGCGCAGCGCAGCTAAAACACATTCATCCCGTGGGAAATCAGAAAAGATGAAACATCGATATCTCAAACTCGCAGCGGTATTGACCTGCGCCGGCGCTCTGGCGGTGGGCAGTGTTGTGAGTGCGTCAACACTCAGCGATGTATTTCGCGTAGCGGACCAGCTCAATCGCCAGGCAAAGAGCTCGCAAGCCAAGGTCGACGCACTGACCGAGGAAACGCGAGGCCTGCTGAACGAGTACAAGACCGTATTGAAAGAGATCGAAGGCCTGCGGGTTTACAACCGTCAGCTCGATAAGCAGATCGCGAATCAGAATCTAGAGATGACCAATCTGTCGCAGTCGATTGACGACGTGACTCTCATCGAGCGGCAGATCATGCCTTTCATGCTCGAGATGATTGAGGGTCTCGAGCAGTTCGTCGATCTGGACATGCCGTTCCTGATGGACGAGCGTGAAGGCCGGATTGAGCGTCTGCGAGAAACGATGGATCGCTCAGACGTTGCCGTATCAGAGAAGTTCAACCAGGTGTTCCGCGCCTACCAGATCGAGAACGACTACGGCCGCACGATGGAAGCCTACGAAGACACGGTGACGGTTGATGGGCAGGACCTGTCGGTAGACGTACTACGACTCGGCCGCGTATCACTTGCCTACCAGACCGCCGATTCGGCTCAAACCGGCTGGTTTAATCCCACGTCACGACAGTGGGAAGCGCTGCCAGACAGCTACGCGGACAGCATCCGCGACGGCATCCGCATGGCGAAGAAGCAACTCTCCACCAATATCATCACCATGCCGCTTGTCGGCCCGCAGAAGTAAAGGAGGTCGATGAACATGAAAGTAACGACAATGTTTAAGGCGATCTCACTGGCGGCAGCGCTGCTGTGTGCGCCGCTGAGCTTCGCTCAGGAAGCGCAGAGCGAAGCGCCCGCAGTGAATCAGGCGCGGGACTTCTCGGAACTGTTGCGCAACATCAATCAGCGCCGGGTTGTTGAAGCCCGTGACAACGCGCGTCGCGAGCAGGCGTTTCGTTCTGACCGCAACCAGCAACAGAAGCTGCTGAACGATGCGAAGGCCGAGCGCACGCGCGAAGAGCAACGCTCCGAGCGTCTTGAGACCACCTTCGAAGAGAACGAGATTCGCATCGGCGAATTGACCCAGCAACTTGATGACCGCCTTGGCTCTCTCCGTGAGCTGTTCGGTGTGTTGCAGCAGGTTGCCGGTGATACCCGAGGCTCTCTGGAAGGCTCCTTTGTCAGCCTTCAGCAAACCGAAGACCGCGGTGAGTGGCTCGGTAACCTGGCTAAGAAGATGGGCACAGCAACTGAGCTGGCGACGATCGAAGAGATGAGCAGGCTGCAAGCCATTCTCATGGAAGAGATGATCGGCAGTGGTGAGATCGTCACTTTCGAACAACAGGTGACCTCTCTGTCCGGCGAGCAACGCACCGTACCAGCCACTCGCGTTGGTAACTTTGCGCTCGTTGCAAACGGCGAATTCCTGAACTACAGCGGTGTCAGCAAGCCCGTGATCGATCTGGCGCGTCAGCCCGAATCGCGCTTCACAAACACGATCGAAGACTTCGAAGAAACCGCAACTGGCGAGCTTGTGCCGCTAGCGCTTGACCCGACTCGCGGTCAGTTGCTCAGCGTTCTGGTTAACGCGGCAACCTGGGGCGACCGAATCGGCTCAGTTGGCGGCGAAGAAGGCTGTCGCATGCCTTTCTGTGACGGTGATGGCGGCCCAATGGGCTCGGCCATCCTGATCCTCGGTTTCATCGGCCTGCTGCTTTCCCTCGAGCGCCTGTTCTCGCTGTTTGCGATGGGCAGCAAAGTGAATTCGCAGAAGAAGTCCGACACGGCCAGCGACGGTAACCCGCTTGGGCGTGTTCTCGGCATCTACCAGAACAACAAAGATGTTGACGTTGAAACGCTGGAACTCAAGTTGGGTGAGGCGATTCTCGGCGAGACGCCCAAGATCACCCGCAACGTAACGCTCATCCAGGTCATCAGTATCGTCGCGCCCCTGATGGGTCTGCTCGGTACGGTTATCGGCATGATCCAGACGTTCCAGGCGATTACTCTGTTTGGCACCGGTGATCCGAAGACGATGGCAGGCGGTATCTCAACCGCACTAATGACCACCGTACTCGGCCTGGTAGTAGCCATCCCGATGACCTTGTTCCACGCCATCATTGCGGCGAAGAGCAAAGGCATCATTCACGTCCTGGAAGAGCAGAGCGCGGGCATCATTGCTGACCATGCCGAGCGCGCAGGACAGGCTCTCGAGTGATTCTCGCCCTGGCGCGAGACGGCCTCGACTTCGGTCGAGGCATTACTGAGATGACACGAGGAAGCCAACACGATGGGTAATGCGTTTCAGGCAATACAGAGCTTCATCTTCATGGGTGGAGACGTGCTCTATCTGATTGCGATCACGATCTTCCTGATGTGGACACTGATCGTGGAGCGCATCTGGTATTTCTACTTCGAGCACAAGGGTGTGGTGGCCGTGGCCACTGAAATATGGGAAGACAGGACCGAACGCCGGTCCTGGTCAGCCCACGCCATCCGGGACCAGCTCGTGTCGGAAGCGTCAGACAAGATCATGGGCAGCCTGCCGATCATTCAGACCTGCGTGATACTTTGTCCTCTGCTGGGCTTGCTCGGCACGGTGACAGGAATGATCCAGGTCTTTGATGCCATGGCGACCCAGGGCGGCAACGCTCGCTCGATGGCAGCCGGCGTGTCCGCGGCGACGATACCGACCATGGCAGGCATGGTTGCTTCGCTGTCCGGAGTTCTGGGTTCAACCTGGATCAAGCGCAAGGTCGATTTTCAGATCGAGCTGTTCCAGGACCACCTGACGATGGATCACTGATCGATCCGCTGGAAGGCTCATGAGTGCGCGCTCTCGAGCGCGCTCCCATGTGCTTGCACAAGGCAATGTAAAAAGCGCGGCACTGCCACGTGATTGAATAGATGAAATTTGGGCTTTGTCTGCTGGTCGACAATCGGGCAGCAAAGCCGACTGTAGAGCCGCGGCAAGCCGAGGCTCTATAGGAAGGTCAACTCAGGGTTGAGCGAACTCGGTTCGACCCATTAAAGGGCAAATGATGAGAAGAAGTATTTCTCGATTTTCCAGAGCCGAAGAGGATTCGGATATCAATCTCACGCCGATGCTCGACGTGGTGTTCATCATGCTGATTTTCTTCATCGTGACGGCTACTTTTATCAAGCAGGCTGGTATCGAAGTGTTTCGCCCCGAGGCGCTGACTTCGATACCCAAGGCCACGGTGAGCGTGCTTGTCGCGATCAGTCCGACGGGTGAGATCTGGATTAACAAGGAACGAGTTACGCCGGAACAGGTTCGAACTCGCATTGAGAAGCTGCATGCGGAAAATCCGAAAGGATCGCTCGTCGTGCAGGCAGATGGCGAGTCCACCTATGAGAAGCTGGCTGTCGTACTTTCCGCTGCGCGGGCCGCGAAGATTGCCGATGTTGCGATCGCGACGGAGCCAAACTGAAGTGGCTGCCGTGTATAGAAATTCAGGCCTGACCAGGAGTCTGTCATGTTAGTTCGCTATGCCGTCGGCATGTTGATGGGGATCGTCGTTACATTCGCCCTGTTCACACTGATGCGGGTACTCATTCATAACGATGAGAATCCGTTGAACGAGGCAAAGAACGTCCGGATCATCGATTTCCTGCGGGCGCCGGAAGACGAATCGGTCGAGCTGAAAGATCGCAAACCAGAACCGCCGCCGCCACCGGACGAGGCGGCACCGGACATGGTCAAGCCCTCGTTCGACAGATCGAATGTCTCTCAGGGTGTTGATATCGGGGCGGTGAATGCGAATGTGGATCTCAATATCGAAGCAGGTGGTGGCTTTGCTTCAGACGGCGAGTACCTGCCAATCGTGAAGGTGGCCCCGCAGTATCCGAGGCGGGCTCAGACGCGTGGCATCGAAGGCTATGTGCTGCTGGAGTTCATCGTGACGGCGACCGGCGCGGTTCGCGACCCTGTGGTCATCGAGTCCGAGCCGGGCGGGATATTTGATCGAGCGGCAATGAACGCAGCGCTGAAATTCAAGTACAAGCCGAAAGTGGTTAACGGCGAGCCGGTTGAAGTGGCCGGTGTGCGGAACCGCATTACGTTCGAACTGGCAGAGTAAACAAGCTGGCATCGTGGCCCTTACCGGTCGCGCGCGAACCCAGACAGGAAAGTAAAGGCGAATGACGAATTCCTCGACAGTACGAGCAGGATTTGAGCAAGCGCAGCGGCGTAATTTTTGTTCGGCGGAGCGCGCAATGCAGCGCTCGAAGGGACAACCTATGGAGCGGCCCATGAATCGTTGGAAATTGGCGCTATGCGCCGTGGTAATGCTGGTAGTCGCCGACGTAACCGGTCTGAGTGTCGGCAGCATTGGTCAGTCGGCTCTGGCCCAGGAAGAGAAGCCAGCCAAGACGCGGCGAGTACCAACCATCAGCGAGCAAACGTACAAACGACTGTCTAAGGTGCAGGAATTCGTTGACGCTAAGGACTACAACAGCGCGATTGCTGAAGCGCAGGATTTGCTCGGTGGCCGTAGCCTCAACGGTAACGAGATCGCCCAGATTCAAAATATGTTGGGTTTCGCTTACTTCAGTAAAGAAGACTACGCCGGTGCGATTCGCGCCTACCAAGTGATCCTGGCGCAAGGCGACTCGGTGCCAGAGGGTCTCGAAGTCTCCACGATCTATACGCTAGCGCAGCTCCACGCAGTACGCGACAATTTCAAGAAGGCGCTGGAAATGATGCGCCTTTGGTTGACCAAGGCGAACAACCCGGGCCCTGATCCTTACGTCTTCATGAGCCAGCTCGAATATCAGGACAAGAACTACCGGAGCGCTACGCAGCTTCTGGAAAAGGCTATCGGTATCGCGAAAGAGCGGAGCATACCCATCAAGGAGAACTGGTGGGGGTTGTTGAACTTCCTGTACTACGAGCAGGAAAATTTTCCGAAGGTGATCGAGATCCTCGAGATTCTCGTGCGCGAGTTTCCGAAGCGTCAATACTGGGTTCAGCTAGCGGGCATGTATGGTCAGCGTGGGGACGACAAGAAGCAGCTGCATGCGATGGAAGCCGCGTTTACTGCCGGAATGCTTAGCCAGCCAACAGACTTCGTAAACCTCTCTGGTTTGCTCATGCAGGAAGAAGTGCCTTACCGTGCGGCGAAGATTCTCGAAAGCGCCATGAAAGACAAAGGCGTCGAACGATCGTCCAGAAACTTGCAATCGCTGGGCCAGGCCTGGCAGATGTCCCAGGAAGTCGACAAGGCTATTCCCGTCTTCGAAGAGGCTGGTCGCAAGGCGGACGACGGCAAAATCTACGAGCGCCTCGCGTCGCTGTATCTCGATAAGGACAATTACGACAAGTGTGTCGCTGCCGCGGACAACGCGCTCAACAAGGGCGGGTTGCGTCGTGACCAGCAGGTTCTGGTCGTGAAGGGCATGTGCCAATACAACGATGACAAACTGAGCGACGCCCGAACGACGTTCGCACGTGCTCGTGATATGGCTCGGCGCGCAGAGGACGATACGACTCTGCGCATGACTCAGCAGTGGATAGGTTTTATCGATCGTGAAGCTAGCCGCCGTGAGCAACTTAGGAAAGCCATCTAGCAGAGTACAGAGTAGCCGTTTCGGGCGGCGATCGCTGAGAGATGAAAGGATAAACCGGCCGCACATGCGGCCGGTTTGCGTTAGGCCTCTTTCTCGCGCAGGCACCACAATGCTGGTCTGCCTCATCTGTGGCAGCTCGCTTGGCTTTCATTTATACGCCTGACAACTATGGCGCTCACATTGCGCGTGAACGAAATGAGCTTGCGTGCCTCACTTGCATCGGTAGTCTTATCCTTATGTTTACCGGAATTGTTCAAGATCTACGTCCCGTTGAATCGGTTGAAGCAACCGATACCGGGGTCCGGCTCGATATTGTTTTAGACGCACTTGCCGAGGACCTGCAACTGGGCGCATCGGTTGCCATTAACGGCACGTGCTTGACGGTGACGAACGTGAGCAACACGCTTGTGAGCTTTGACGTCATTCCCGAGACGCTTTCGCTGACGAATCTGGGGGCGCTTCAGGCCGGCACGCCGGTGAATATAGAGCGGTCCTACCGCGTTGGCGACGAGGTCGGCGGCCACATAGTCTCCGGCCATGTCACGGGTCAGGCTGTGGTCACCGAGGTGTACCGCCAGGACCATGAAACGCGCATCTGGTTTGATGTCCCCGAGCAGGCCATGGATGCACTCTTGATGAAAGGATTTGTCGCGCTCGACGGTGCCTCGCTGACAATTTCCAACATCGATCAAAGCGGGCGCCGCATTGAGATCAGTCTGATTCCCGAGACAATCGCTCGAACGACGCTCGGGCGCCTTGAGCCTGGGAGTCGGGTGAACATTGAAGTTGACCCTCAGACTGCAGCGATCGTCACAACGGTCGAGCGCGTACTCGGGAGCGACCAATGGCTGGACAAACTGGCGGCCCGGCTGTCGGAACGTGAGGCTGAAGGTTGACTAACGCGAGGCCAGCGTTAGGCGGCAGGTTGTGGTCGCTCGTGCATTTGTCTGAGGCTGCCGATTACCGCCTGCAGGGCTCGGTCGAAAACTTCCGACTCGTCGAGAACGGACAATCGGCCAGCCTTTAGATCACACGCTAGTCCCATGCGAGTCCGTTCGGCAACTTTCATGCCGCGTCGGTTGACGAACACGTAGCGATGATTAGGCAGCACGATGGTTGCCAGCTTGCAGCGCAGCGGTTTGCCGTCTTCGCCGCTGAGCTCAATCCACGTACCTTCGGTCAGTTGCTGGATTTGCTCCAGGTACTTCGGCTCGGGCTCCACCTCGGGTAGAGCCTCTTCGATATCGTCGATGCTGGTTAGCACAATTTCATCAATTTCGGCGAAGTCTGCATCGACCGGTTCTTCGATCTCGTCTGCCAGGAATGCACGGTCGTGTTCAGCGATCTCAACCAGGGTCTGCCGGATGTCATCGAGCAGCGCCTGCCTCTCCTCTTCACCGAGGTTGATCAGCTCAAGATGTGTCCCGAGGCTCGGCACAAGGGTGTCGATCAGCGCGTCGCGGTTCTCCATGTCCTCGCTGGTCTCCAGTGCCTGGGCGGACCACAACAGATCGTCCATAACATTGAGCGCTTCGCGCCATTCGCTGGAGTCCTGCCCGTTGCGGACGCACAGGAGAACCATCACCCGGCTGAACGAGTCGGAAAGAAATTGCCCGATGTTGCTCGGCAACCTGAGTCCGCACGCTTTCTGATTGATCAGACGCTGTACCGTGATTTTTGCTTGCTTGGTTTTCGCGCGGCCGGTTTCGGTCTCTTTGACTCGAGCTTCAACTTTGCTGTTGCGCTGCCGATCGGTCTGCACGAACTCCCGCAGCTCGCTGACGAGCTCCGAAATCAGCGCCATGTCATCGCCGAAGCCGTTCAGCACGCGAAGGATAATTGACTCGATCTTGTCGTACAGGGCGTCTCGCTTAAGCTCCGCGCTGTTGCTCCAGCCGATACCCGCGCTCGAGAGCTCGTTCAGGAGCAGGCGGGCAGGGTGAGAAGTTTTGTCGAAGAATGTCTTGTCGATGATCGCGATTTTGAGCACTGGTATCTGCAATCGCCCGATCAGGGCCTTCATCGGAATCGCGAGATTGCGGTCGTTCAGAATGTAGTCGAAGAGCATGCCCACGAGATTGACGACATCATCTTCCGTGTCTTCGATCTTGTTGTGATCTTCGCCCGTGATCGATGGCGCTCGAGTCAGGACAAACTCACGCAGGTCGAGCAGCGCCGGCGGAGTGTCCAGGTCGATAGGAGCGCTGCCAGCGTCGTACTGGGCTGTATTGAGCATGCCCATCAATTGGTCGGTCGAGATTAGCGTTGCCGGCCCCATACCCGCGCCGCCGGAATACCCGCCCTCACCAGTGGACAGCCCGCCAGATGCTGAGCCGCCACCGCCAGCGAATCCTGAGCCTCCGCCGCCAGCGAATCCTGACCCGCCTGCGAACATTCCAGATCCGCCGCCGGAGCCGCCAACTCCAGACTTGCCGGGACCGCGCGCTTGAGCGAGCAGCCCTTGTAAGAGGTCGAAACCCTGTTCAGCGCCGGTTGGAGAGTTTGCACCGGAACTGGATTCCAGCGTTCTGTGCACATCAGTGGTTTCGCTGCTGGATGGACTCGGACGGCTCGCGCGTTCGTCTTTCAGTGCCCGCTTCAGATCCGGCAGCACGCCGGCCTCGGCGAGCAGCCGGTTAGACTCTGCGTAGATGGGCTCAAGCTGCTCCATGACGTAGCGTTCGAACAGCTTTAGAAGAATCAGGCGTACCTTGATCGGAGCTTCGAGCGTGCCGGTCACTTCGGCAAATGCTCGGCCTAACGCGGCGGGACCCATCGGGTTTAGATCGTCTGTAACCGCCGCGACTTTGCAGAGGCTGTCGATGCGGCGGGTCAGGCAGAGAACGGCGTTAGATTGATTTTCGAGCACCTTGCTGACGATGCCGTTTACCGCGACGGAGACTTCCAGCTCATCGTTGCGGAGTAGTGCCATGTCATCGGCTTCGAGGTCGTCGTCACTCTCGCTGGCCAGAATACCGTCGAACAGATCATCGAAGCCTTTGTAGAAGCGCCGGCTGTAGTCCTCGGCGATGTGCCGACGCTGTAACCGCAACTCACGCATCGCGTCGAAGTACATGTTCTGGTCGGCATCACTTCGCGATCGGTCGGCCATTTCGAACAACGCATCGTCAGCGCCGTTGAACAAGCCTTGCAGGCGCTGATTTAGCAGCTTTCGCGCGCGTCCTCGAATCGTGTGCAGCACAGGCGGCAGACTGCCACGGATGGCGGCAGCTCCACTCTTGGACGAGCGGGTTTTGTCCAGTGATACGATCTTCGAGGGTGACGACACGACGGTCCGTTTTCGGTGGATAACGCGCATGATTACACCTGATACGAGCGCCTAGCGTCCGCGAACCGGCTCTCAGTTTGGCTGTCTACGTGATCACAGAGTGCGATCGGGAGGGGCGGTCGGGCGCAGCGGCTGGCGAACGATCCACTGCAGAATTGAGACGAGTGTTACTGCGGATCAGGTGGTTGTCTAAGACAGCTCTGGAGAAGCGGCGGAGGGTGGCGGAAGAGTGTGCGCGGTCGCTTCTGACCGCGCTGGCTGTCGAGTCGGCGCTGGCGCGCTAGCGGCTGGCTGCCTCTGCGTGAAACTCACGCCAGTCGAGGAAATCAGTTGCTGCGCCGGACTTAAGCTGTACGCCGATGAACTGCTCTTCGGCGTCGCCTTCGCGAGCGACCGTCGGCCGGCTCCAACGAACTTCGCCAGACAGGAAGAATTTTCCGGGTCGGTTGGCCACATCAACCCACAAATCCAGCAGTGTGCCCGGAGGTACAGGTGCATCGGTGCGGAATTGGATGCCACCGACGGAAAGGTTCACCGCTCGACAGGACAGCGTTCGGCCGACCAGTTCGGGCCGATCGCCGCACAGAACGATCTGCGCGAACAGTCGATCGTTGCTTTCAAGGCGCGCGTGCATACGCTTGTCGTCATGTTGACGGTCAGCGCGTGCTGCCTGAAGGCGTTGTCGTGCGATGTCGAGTTCGATCACGTTCGTATCACTCATAAGGTCCACTACTGCTTAACTATGGCCGGGTTAGCGATGTGAGTAAGCTAGCGATTATCGTGCCAAGTCGATATGCGATGTTCGTAAGGAGTTGTTTATCCAATATAAGTATCAATATATCAGATAGTTAGGAAATTAAACTAATATTGAATCTAAGATATTGGTGCGATAGCCGAGGTCGCTCAACGATTGTTATGCCCTTCAACGACACGGCAGTGGTGACGCGCAGCGTCGCTCGCTCCTATACTGTCACGCCATGCGAGCCCCATTCTCAAGCCAGCTAGAAGAGCGATGGAAGCGTGCAGACAGCATGCTTTGCGTCGGTTTGGACCCACTTCCGGAAAGGTTGCCCGACGGCGTGTCTGTGGCGCAGTTCTGCATCGATATCGTCGATGCGACCGCCGAGCTTGTTTGTGCCTTTAAGCCTCAATTCGCCCATTTTGCCGCATTGGGCGCAGAGCAGGAGCTGGCCGAGATTATCGGCTATATCCACTCATCGTATCCCGATATACCCGTCATTCTCGATGCCAAGCGCGGCGATGTTCCCAGTACTGCCGAGCGTTACGCCGTAGAAGCGTTTGAACGCTACGAGGCTGATGCGGTTACCGTGAACCCTTATCTGGGTATCGACTCAATCGAGCCGTTCCTCGCCTACGCGGATCGTGGCGTCATCCTGCTGGCGCGAACCAGCAATGCCGGCGCGGGCTGGCTCCAGGATGAGGGTGAGCCGGTCTTTCTCCGTGTCGCCCGGGCTGCGGCTGAAATGAACACTAGGGGCAACGTCGCACTGGTTGCGGGAGCTACTCATCCGGAAGAGCTCGCTCAGATTCGCGGCGCTGTGCATAACATGCCGCTGCTCGTGCCCGGTGTGGGCTCCCAGGGCGGCGATGTGGCCAAGGTTCTTAGCGCAGGGCTGGCACCGTCAGGGTTTGGCCTGATCATCAATTCCTCCCGCGGCATCCTCTATGCGAGCCGGGCTGCCGACTACGCCGAGGCAGCCCGATCGGCGGCGGAGGATGTGGTGGGTGCCATTCGTCGTGCCCTCGCCGGGTTGAATTCCGGGGCAGGTTAGGCCGCACAGGCACTTACAAGCCGCTCATGAAACTCCACCGCGATCGCAGCTAACTTGCGTACACTAGACAGGTTGGCAATACGCCATTGCGCCCGGCAGCACACGGAATCGCTCACGACCCGCGGCGCACTGATCTTGGGGAAGATTAAGTAAGGTTTGTCGTGACGCCTGACGCGGTGCTGCACCGATATATAGAGATTTCTGCCTGGCAACCGCCTCAACCGGACGCCATGGCGGCGTTTGTCTGCAGTGATGCATCGCTGTTGGCGCGCTGGTGCCAGCTTCTCGGCGTGCCAGCCGACGCTGAGCAGCTCAGAGCTGCGATGATTGCTCTGCCTCCCAGTTCACTCAGTTCGCTCGCACAACTCCAGGCCTGGACGCTGTCGCCCGCCGCCGAAACTGCTCCGATGAGTATCGAGCGTTGGCAGGACGAGCTGCGGCTCGCCTGTATGGCCGAAGCGCTGGCGGAGTACGTCGATTTTCCTGAGCCCGCCCATGCTCGGATCAAGATACTGCTAGCCAGCGCTGGCGTGCAGCTTGCGCAGGATCCTCTCCTCAATGACCTGTCCCGATACCGAGGCAGTGAGCTTGAGCTATTGGAAGATGCTCAGGTACTGATTCGCGTATTTGCCGTCATCGAGCGGCTGGCTCGAGACGGTGAAGGCAGTGCTGAGGCCGCTGCTTTGTCGCTCCTCGGAATACCGACGGACGACTTTGCTGACCTTGTGGATCGATCCGCGAATCACGCGCTAGCGATCATGAGCGATCTTGGACTCATGGATGATCTGGGCGCTGATTGGCGAGCCCGGCTGCGCCTCGAGCAGCAGCTCCTGGCATTGTCCCGCTACTTCTCTGAGTGGGGAATTGAGCACGGCATGGATGCCAGCCTGCAGGCTCATGAGTTCGTCGCGAAAGCGCTGCTTGAGCAGCGCTCCATGTTGCTGCGGGTGGACGACGGTCAGCTTTGGCCAGTGCGCAAGGATGATCTCGCTGAGTTGCGTATTGACGTCGCGTCGGTAACCAGCCGGATCGCACAGATTGCGGCTCGACGCGAGCCCTCCGAGCTCGGGATAAGGGAGCGCTTGTCGATCGCTGACCGCCAGATTCTAGATCGGCTCGACAGCGATAGCGTGATGGTTTACCCGCTGCTGCGTTCAGGATTGCTGGCGGGCGTGCTGTTGGTCAGCCAGGACGATGATGACGGCGAGGACAAGTTTGCCGAAGCGTACTCATCTCTGCTTGGTCGCTGGTTGCCAGCGGCGGAACTCGTCGACGATGTCGACGCCAGAGAAACCGATGCGCTGGCGCGCTACCAGGACGCCGAAGCCGCTCGGCTTCGAGAGCTGGTGCATGAGGCTAACAACCCGCTAAGCGTTGTGCGCAACTACCTGCATATCCTTGAAATGAAACTCGCACGTGAGCCGGAGGCGTTAGCTCAGGTGCAGTTGATTAGCGAGGAAATACAACGCGCTGCGGGTATTGTTGCCAAGGCGAAGGACTTAACGGATCCAGCAAGCCTCGCGCCTGACGCACCGGATGATGAAGCTGAGTCCGAGGTGTTCTTTGGTCTTGTAGATGTTGCCGATGTCGCTCGGCGTGTTGCGGCGCTACAGCGACACGATGCTGAGGAACGCGATGTTGTTGTTGCACTCGATCTGCCACGAGGGCCGGTGTTTGCCACTAGCGATTCCGACAAGCTGACCCAGGTGCTACTGAATCTGTTGCGCAACGCCATTGAAGCGCTGGGCGATGGTGGCAATGTCGCACTCGCTGCGATCGGCGGGGTATATCGTGCGGGTGTGCAAGGTGTAGAGGTGACGGTGTCCGACGATGCGTCCGGTTTGCCTGCCGCCGTACTGGACAGCCTGTTTCATCCTAAGCAGAGCAGCAAGGGAGGGGACCACCAGGGCCTCGGCCTGCACATCGTGCACCGTCTTGTTGCCGAGCTGGACGGGCAGATCGATGTCCGAACCAGCGATCGTGGGACCGCCTTTACGATCTTTCTGCCCGCGGCAGATTTCTGATCGCCGGCGCGCGTGGCGTCACTGATTTAAGCCAGTCATTGCGCCTACCCCAGCTCGGCGCTAGGGTTGCGGCGCTGATTTCCTGTCGCTGACAGCTCAGCCCTGATGGCCTTACAACCGATCAGTTGATCGATGACGGCTAAGGGCATACGCAGCACCGTCACCCGCGAGCACAGGGAAGTTGAGCAATCTGAATTCGACGACCAATTCAACGAAAAATGGGGTTTAGCTAATGTCTGATCGCGCGCAATTTGTCTGGGACGATCCTTTGATGCTGGACGACCAGCTCAGCGAAGAAGAGCGGCTCGTCGCCCAGTCTGCCCGCCAGTACGCTCAGGAGAAGCTGATGCCGCGTGTTCTGGAGGCGAACCGGCATGAGCATTTCGATCGCGAAATCATGAACGAGTTTGGTGCCCTCGGCATGCTCGGCAGCACGTTGCCGGAGCAGTACGGCGGCAGTGGCGTGAATTACGTGTGTTACGGGCTTGCGGCGCGCGAAGTCGAGCGGGTCGATAGCGGCTATCGCTCAGCGATGAGCGTGCAATCGTCGCTCGTGATGCACCCCATCTACAGCTTTGGTAGCGAAGAGCAGCGTCTCAAGTATCTGCCCAAACTCGCCACCGGAGAATGGGTCGGCTGCTTCGGTCTCACCGAACCGGATCACGGTTCCGATCCAGGCAGTATGGTCACCCGAGCGGAAGCTGTTGATGGCGGCTACATACTCAACGGCGCCAAGATGTGGATCACCAACTCGCCGATAGCGGACCTGGCGGTCGTCTGGGCCAAGCTCGATGGCAAGATTCGCGGCTTCGTGGTGGAACGGGGTATGGATGGATTCACCACACCCAAGATCGAAGGCAAGATGAGCTTGCGCGCCTCCATCACGGGCGAGATTGTGTTGGCCGACGTGTTTGTGCCCGAGGACAACCTGTTGCCAAACGTGCAGGGATTGAGTGGCCCGTTTAGCTGTCTGAATCGTGCTCGCTACGGGATCTCCTGGGGCGCGCTCGGCGCGGCGGAATATTGCTGGCATGCGGCCCGCCAGTACACGCTGGACCGACAACAGTTCGGTCGCCCGCTAGCAGCCAATCAGCTAATCCAGAAGAAGCTGGCTGATATGCAGACCGAGATTGCGCTAGGGCTGCAGGCTTGCCTGCGGGCTGGGCGCCTGCTGGATGAAGGCCGTTTGGCTGTCGAGAATATCTCGATGCTGAAGCGCAACAACTGCGGCAAAGCCCACGATATCGCACGAATGGCCAGAGCCATGCATGGCGGTAACGGGATATCGGATGAGTTTCACGTGATTCGCCATGTCATGAATCTCGAAACCGTGAACACCTACGAAGGCACGCACGATATTCACGCGTTGATTCTTGGACGCGCCCAGACCGGGCTGCAAGCGTTTGCGCCCTAGAAGCCAGACTGAGGGCATCTGATATCACCGTGTTATCGGATCATGGAGATTGTCTGATAACCGTCGTTCGCGACTACAAAGCCATTGTTCTTGTTCCCCGTGAAGGTGAGTGTTTGTCGTCCTTGATGAACAACACTGGGACTGGGAGGTCTGATGGTTGATGTATTGCTGGTGGATGATCACCGCCTTTTCAGAGCGTCGCTTGCACATGTGCTGGCCGATGTCGAAGGGCTGCGCGTTGTCGCCGAAGTTGATTGCGGTGAGGATGCCGTGGATTGGGTGCGTCAGTATCCGGACGTGGTTGTGTTAATGGATCTCGCGATGCCGGGCATTGGCGGGTTGGAAGCTACCCGACGGATCACTCGATTAAGTCACGGCGCACCTGTCGTGATCGTCAGCGCTCACGCTGATGAGCCGTTTCCTTCCCAGGCGTTGGAGGCGGGCGCATCTGGCTACGTCTCGAAGAACGTGGCGGCCAGCGAAGTGGCTGGCGCCGTTCGCAAGGTAGTGCTCGGTGGGCGCTACATGAGTACGGATGTTGCTCAGAATCTTGCGCTGCGCTCGTTTGAGCGTTTTGAGACGACACCGTTTGAGACGTTATCGTCGCGAGAAATGCAGATCACGCTGATGGTGATCAACTGTCAGAAAGTTCAGGAGATCTCGCAGGGCTTGCACCTGTCACCGAAAACGGTCAATAGCTATCGCTATCGAATATTCGAGAAATTAAATGTGCGTAGCGACGTGGAGCTTGCGCTACTCGCGGTTCGCCACGGCATGATAGATCCGGAGCGCGTTCGCTCTGGCGCACCACCTAAGCGCGCGCCGAGGCAGGCTGTGAATGCACAAGAGCCGGCACGCGCGGCGGCGGCATCGCGTTGATGGCGGGGTTCACGCAATATGACGGAAGGTAGTGTCGAGCCAACACCGAATTGTCGCAGTTGTCCGCGGCTTGTGAAACACCGCCGAGAGATGCGGGAGTTGTTTCCTGCCCACCACAATGCCCCGGTCCCGTCCCGCTACGGCAATGCTGCGCGTTTGCTTATTGTCGGGCTTGCGCCTGGGGCGCGTGGTGCGAATCGAACTGGCCGAGCGTTTCATGGTGATGCGTCGAGTCGAACGTTGTTCACCGGGCTCGCGGCAGCCGGCTTTGCGAGCCGGGCCGACAGCGCACAGTTGCCAACAAGCGTTGCTCTGACGAATGTTGTGCGCTGCCTGCCACCTGTTAATCGGCCAACGGCGGATGAGGTGCGACGCTGTCGCGGCTTTCTCGAGCGCGAGTTGGCGCAGTGGACACGGCCGAGTCTGCGTAGTCCACGAGTGGTGCTCGCGCTTGGGCGGCTGGCCTTTGACACGCTTGTGGATATGGCTGCCCTGACGGATGTGCGGTTTGCGCACGGCGCGGAGTTCAAACTGAAGGGGAGAGCGACGCTTCTCGCGAGCTACCATCCGAGCCTTCAGAACATGAATACTCGCAGGCTCACGCCACAGATGCTGGAAGAGGTGCTCGTGCGCGCGAAGCGACTGATCGACGCTCGAACCGGCTAGCGCTATTGCTGGTCTTCACGAGTCTTTAACCGCCGGTTTTGACAGACGCGGTATAGTCGCGCCATGAGTTCATCGGATCAAACAAGTGCTGACGTTCCGCCTGAGCCGGGTTCGGCCGGCGACAACCCGGCGGCAATGACACAGAGCGAGAAGCATCAGTTTGATGTTGAAGCTTTCCTCGCAACGTTGCCCAGGCGAGCGGGCGTCTATCGGATGCTGGCCGGTGACGGCAGCGTCCTCTACGTGGGTAAAGCGCGGAGCCTGAAATCCAGGGTCACCAGTTATTTTCGAGCTGGTGGACTCAGTACGAAAACCATCGCGCTCGTTAACCGCATCGCCAGCGTTGAGGTGACGATAACCAGCAGTGAGACAGAAGCGTTGCTGCTCGAACAGAGCTGGATCAAACAGGAAAGGCCGCCTTACAACGTTGTGCTGCGCGACGACAAGTCGTATCCCTTCATACACCTCACGGCTGACGAGGCGTATCCAAGGCTCGCATTTCACCGTGGCGTGAAACGAAAAAGCGGCCGGTACTTTGGCCCGTATCCCTCGGCCGGGGCTGTGCGAGAGTCGCTCAACCTGATGCAGAAGCTCTTTCAGGTCCGCCAATGCGAAGATAGTTTCTTCAAGAATCGCACCCGACCTTGCTTGCAGTATCAAATCGAGCGGTGCAGCGCACCGTGTGTACAGGCTATATCGGAGGCGGACTATGCCGAGGATCTGCGGCTGGCGACGCTGTTTCTGGAAGGCCGCAACAAGACGCTCCTCGAGGAGTTTAAGAACAAGATGGAGTCAGCCGCGGCCGAACTCGCGTTCGAACGCGCGGCGAAGTATCGGGACCAGATCAAGCAACTGCGCCGGATACAGGAGCAGCAATATGTTCACGGAGAAGACGGTGATGTTGACATTTTTGCCATCGCCAGCGATGCCGGGGTGAACTGCGTGCAGGGCGTTTTTGTGCGCGGTGGCCGAGTGCTTGGGCATCGCACCTGGTTTCCACGGAGCGAGCTGGATGATGTTCCGGCGGCTGTGCTTGAGGCATTTATCAGCCAGTACTACTTCACCGGAGCCGACCGAGAGCTGCCTCGCAGCGTCATCGTGAGTGAGGAAATCGCTGGCGCTGGCGTGATTGCCGAAGCGTTGTCCGCGGCATCAGGACGCAAGGTGGCACTTTCGCACCAGGTTCGCGGCCAGCGTGCGCGCTGGCAGGAAATGGCGCTGGAGAATGCGCGAATCTCAGGTAACGCGTACATCGCTGATCAGCGTAACGTCTTCAGTCGATTTGTCGCGCTTCAGGAAGGGTTAGGGCTCGATGACCTGCCCACCAGGCTTGAGTGTTTTGATATCAGCCACACGGGCGGCGAGAAGACTGTGGCGTCCTGTGTTGTGTTCGATCACAGCGGCCCCCTTAAATCCGACTACCGCCGCTTCAATATCGATGGTATCGAGCCGGGTGATGACTATGCCGCGATCGAACAGGCCGTCAGGCGTCGCTACACGCGGCTGAAGAACGGCGAGGCTGCGTTGCCGGACGTGCTGTTGATCGACGGCGGCGACGGCCAACTCGCTAAGGCGCGCCTAGTGCTCGAAGAGCTGCAGATCACGAATGTTGCGCTTCTCGGTGTTGCCAAGGGCCCTACTCGAAAGGCAGGTTTCGAGCGATTGCTCCTCGACGGAGTGGGTGAGGTTTTCATGCCGCCGTCCGGGGCCGGGCTTCACCTGATTCAGCATATCCGCGATGAAGCGCACCGGTTCGCCATCACGGGCCACCGTCAGCGACGAGCAAAATCCCGCACGCGTTCAGAGCTCGATGAGATCGAAGGGATCGGTCCGAAGCGCAAACGGGAGCTTCTTGCTCACTTCGGTGGTGTGGCAAGCATCAAGGGCGCTTCTCGCGCGGAGCTTGCCAAAGTGCCGGGCATCAGTGAGCGCCTTGCTGGCACAATTTTCGATGCGTTGCATGTAGAATGATGCCTCCACAGCGGTCTGACCTACGTGCTTAACCTCCCCAACATTCTGACGTTGTCCAGGATTCTTCTGATCCCGGTGTTTGCGGTTGCGTACATTCTTCCAGAAAAATATTACCTGTTTGCGGCTGCCTGCTTTTCGCTCGCAGCCCTGACCGATTGGCTAGACGGTTATCTCGCCAGGCGTCTCGGGCAGACTACGCCGTTTGGGGCGTTCCTTGATCCGGTCGCAGACAAGCTCATCGTTGTCACCGCGCTCGCTCTGCTGATTGGAGAGCACAGCTCGATCTGGATGACCATTCCTGGCTTGATCATTATCTGCCGCGAGGTGTTCATCAGCGCGCTGCGCGAATGGATGGCTGAGGTGAATCAACGCGGCGAAGTGAAGGTTGTGCTGGTGGCTCAGGTGAAGACAACAGCGCAGATGATCGCCGTGATCGTGCTTCTCGCTAATCCAGCGAACCCGGCGACGATGTGGGTGTTGATCGGCTACACATTGCTGTACATCGCCGCAGCGCTGACGCTGTGGTCCATGGTGCTATACATACGCTCCGCATGGCCTGCACTTCGCCACGGTTCCAGGCAGTAGCGCATCCAGTTTCTTCGCCAAACTCGCGAGTTTGGCGCTCAGAGACGGAGATTTACATCAAGAGCCACCTCGTGACGAAAGCCCCTTGTCACAACCCACCCCTGACAGGCTAGAATGCGCGCCCCACATGGCTGAGTGGCAGAGTGGTTATGCAGCGGACTGCAACTCCGTGTACGCCGGTTCGATTCCGACCTCAGCCTCCAAATTCAGCATGCGCGCCCCAAAAGCATGCTCCAAGCAGGTAGCACCTGCTGGTCAAACCTCTGGCCCGTATCTGCTTGTTGGCGGTACGCTTTGTAGCCATTCGCCCGGATGGTGAAACTGGTAGACACAAGGGACTTAAAATCCCTCGGCCGAAAGGTCATGCGGGTTCGACCCCCGCTCCGGGCACCATGTAACGCGCTGATAGCAAAGAGAATCAATGGGGCCAGGACCAAGTGCCAGGCCCAGATCGACCTGGCACTTGGCCCTGTCCCCTGTGCTTTCTGGCCCCTACGCTTTGATGCCATGGAGAATCCGATGAGCGGCAGTTGGTTGTTGCGCGATCTGAGTGTTGCTTTCAGCGCCGTGCTTGTCATGGGATGCTCACCGGAAGTGCGTCTACTCCAAAGCTGCCCAGCTCCGGGCAAATCTGGCATCGTCGCGCTGCACAAAGATCACTCGTCCGGCGGTGCAATGACAGTTGGAACTCAGACAATTGACTTGTATTCGGATTCGGGCGAAGCAACAAGGGTGCTCAAGGGCAAGCGAATCTACTGGTCATCACTCGAATGGGTCGGGAGCGACCTGCTAAAGATAACCATCGCTCGCAGCGCCCAGGTGACGGGCAAAGCTAGCACCGCTGAGTTAGAGTCTCGCGAAATCACAATTCAGGTCGTGCGCGACAAAAACGGGGAGGCCGTCTCTGGGCCTCCCCCAAAATATCAGTGCATATCTGACTAGCGCTGCTTTTCCGTCACTGCGACTGCAATCAGCAGGGCAGGATCATTGGGGACAGTACCAAGTGCCAGGTCCAGTTAATCCTGGCACTAGGTCCTGTTCCCTGGCTTACATCTCGCTCACAAGTCTTCGCGATTGCCTAATTCCCGTGCGTCCGCTAGCTCGTTACTCTTTTTGTGCTGCAGAGGATAGGCGGTGGCGACACATGGAAGAATTTTGATCAGGGGGATCACATGAAACGACTCTTAACTGCTGCCGGGATCGGTGGCGTACTGCTTGCTACCTCCGCTGCTTCGGCTGCCGTAATCATCCGCGACCAAGACAATCGCACCGAGACCAATATCAACTACACGCAGTTCGACGGTGTTGAGGTTGAGCGGACTAAGCGCTCCAGTGGTGACTTTGGCGGAACTGACTATCTGATGGCTGAGGTTAGCGATTCACTGCACTATTTTGACCATGTGGCAGAAGAGGACTACTCCGCTTCGAGCAAGGCGTCGCTCTTTGATACCGGTCAAGGTGTTGAGTTTGATGTGGACGCCGAGCTCGCGTCCAGCCCTCCCTTCGGCAGCACGGTTGCTGACGCCGACGCGCTCGGCGAGCCAGATGTGACGGCTTCCGCCAGTGTTGATTGGGTGTTCTCGGTTCGCGACGAGGCTGTCACATTCGATGGGCGCATATTCAATTCAGACGCCGAACAAGGCGTCGGCAGCGTTGATATCTGGCTCTACGATCTCACAACTAAATCGTTGGTGACCACGTTAAGCGATGAAGATTTCTTCAATGCTGGTGGCACGGTTCGCACCTCGGTTCTACTCGACCCGTTCCGGACTTACAGGCTCAGGGCTGAAGCCGTAGACGTGAATTCAGGAGACGATGAGACTCTCATGTCCTTCGAATTCAAGGATGCACAAGGTGATAACTTCAGGATGGTGAGCGTCCCTGAGCCGGGTACTCTGGCGCTGTTTGGCGCAGCGCTCGCTGGGTTTTTCCTCCGTAGGCGATCAGCGTAGATCGATCGCGCCGGGAAAAGTAGCGGAGGCGATAAATCATAGAATCATTGGGGACAGTACCAAGTGCCAGGTCCCGTTGGTCCTGGC
>CAYGQC010000048.1:2819-22149 GCA_964351875.1 uncultured Pseudomonadales bacterium | reverse complement strand
CCGGCAGGGCATTCGTGTAACGAATGCTCGAGAGGGCGCGCGGGGGTTTGGATACCTTCGCTGCACGTGCTCCGGGGTTTGGCACCTGCTCTTTACCCGTCTCGCGAGCGTCCGTGCTCGCGGACTCGGTTGCGACCGCCGAATCCCTTCGGCGGCGGGGCTGGCCATCCTTGGCCAGCGATACCCACGCCGCTCACTGAGGTGTCCGCACCCATGCGGACAGGGGCCGACAGATTCACCGGTTGCTCCAGCATGCCCTCCCACACCGTCTTCGCGAGCCGACGCAGCGCGTTGGCGCGGCGATCTCCGTGTTCATTGGAGATCACCACGTCGCTGGGTGCTGCGCATCTAACTCCTCGTGATGACAGGGATAGGGGGAGGCATGCCTAAACAACCGGGTCGCGCCACAACAGTTGCCGGCATGGCGCTGCCCTGGCAGGGCATAGGCGCAGCCAATGCCTGAGAAGGGATGCCGGCACCCCAGTGAGCATCGAGAGTATCGACGGCCATGGATGGCCGTCGCCGCCGGCGGATGACTCTGCCGGTCGCAGGAAAGCGCAAGCACCAGGACGTGCGCAGCGCGGGTAAAGAGCAGGAGCCCAACCCCGGAACCCGTCCATTAAGACAATCCCAGACCGCAATCCTATACTGGACATCATCTATACAACCTGTAACATCACCTTCCCCCGAACAGAAGCCGGAGGCTGAGGGTGCGCTGGATATAGCTCCGCCATCCGCACAAAGCCATGACCGAACTGGACGACGATCTCTACCGCATCGGCACGGCCGCAAAGCTCACGGGCCTGTCCGTGGAGCGTCTGCGTGCGTGGGAGCGCCGCTTCGACCTGGTGCCCGCGCACCGATCGGGGAAAATTCGCTTCTACAGCCGCGATCAGATCGAACGGCTGAGCAAAATTCGCGGACTGATTGACGCCGGCCACGCCGTGAGTAGCGTGATCGACTTGGATGACGAGCAACTCGACAACCGCTTACAGGCAAAACCAGCAACCAAAGCATCACCGAGCCGTCGAGCTGAGCCTCGCGTCGCACTGATCGGGCCGAATTTGCTGCTGGCTGAACAGAAGTTGGGCGCTTGGGACGGCATTGACATCGCCGGGCGCTGGTCGAACCTCGACGCACTTAACGCTGAAGCACCGGTTCTGACGGACGTAGACGCCATGGTCATTCAGTCCGGCGCGTTGTCCGACGCCCTGCTGGACGCTCTGGATGAGCGGTTCGACCCAGAAACCGTTGTTTTGCTGTATCAATTCGGATTACCGGCGCTGAAACGCCGCGCGCTGGCCGCTGGCTACCAAACGCTTCAGTGGCCCGCCGATTGGCCCGCGATCACCAACGCGGTTAACACCTGCTTCAACACCCGAGCACTCTCCGGGGACATTCAATCCCGCCACTTCAGCGATGAAGAGCTCATCGGCATTGCCGGTGGTAGTTCGAGCGAGACGGAGATCCCGAACCACCTGGTGGACCTGGTGATGAGCCTCAATGGCCTGGTGGAATTCGCCGCAGAGTGTCAGCGCAGCGACACCGACGACGACGACATCACCCTTGCTACATCAGCGCGCCACGCAAGCCAGGCCCGCGCGCTGCTGGAGCAGGCGCTGGAGATCTGGGTAGAACAGGACATGAGCGATGACGAGGCGGGCTTCACCGGAAAGGCAACCTGACATCACACCCACCTCTATCGCGCAGGCTCGCGCGGGCGCGTCGTCGTGTAGCGCCCAGTGAGCAATCGACAAGGCGAACCAGTCTGGCAGAAAACACGACGCCGAGACCTATCTATACAAAACCTATATTTTTTCGATAATTTCCTTGACGTACACTCTTGTACAGTACATAGTCTCCTCAACTTGAGTTTCAAGGCGTGCCAGCAGCTTCATGCAGTCCTCCCTTTCAAGTGTCCTTCCCCCAAGAAGCGAAGCTGCCTTCAGTGACTAACCTTACTGACTCGCCTTTTTTTTCCTCGTCCCCGATCTGACCACCGTCATCGATCGCTGATCTGCCCCCAAATTCGACAATGACCCGAAACCCTGTCTTCGGACTGAGCGCCCTCTGCTGTCTGCTTGCTCTCGCAGCCTGCAGCGAAAGCGCACCTGAGTTAATCGAGCTCACCTACCGAGATCGCTGCCCCGCTTCCGAAACACCGGTGAGCCTGATCAGCATGGACGAGCTGGCACGTATAGCGGGCGCGAAGCTACTCAACCCGGAGTCCGGTCCAGCACCTGTCCTGATACGCGTTAATGCGCCTTCGTCGCTCGCAAACGGCCAGGGCATACGTCTTGCCACGGCCGATCGCGAAGGCTCTACGGCGATCGCCACGTTTGTCGCGAACGAGGCCAGGGACGCAACCGGCAACGCTTGCAGCATTCTGACGATCGCACCCGATGCAGCGGGTTATAGCGCCGTGAGCGCCATGTTCGATGGCAAGCAAATCGGCAGCGTCCTGCTGGCAGCCACTGCGCCACAGTAAGCCCGCAAGGGCTCACTCCGCCCTACCTGCGCACCTCGTCTGCTCTTCCGTCCGACCCAGCTGGAATCTAGCTGAGCAGCTCCAGCGCCGCCGCTGCGCGATTGACCACGCTCTGCCGATACGCCTCCAGATCGATGTCGCGATCCTCACCCATGGCTCCAACCAGGTAGCGCTTGTAGACGCCCTGTCCGATGGCAGCCAGACGCCAATGCGAGAACGCACGGTAGTAGTTGATCTTCGCCAGACTTCTGCCGGTCGCCGCTTCATAGCGCGCGCAGAGCTGATCACGCGTCGCGAAACCACCCGCCGAGGTTGGTGTGGCTGCGAGCTCGTCTTCGTCAGCACTCATCCAGTTGTTCAGCAGGTAACCGACATCCGCGAGCGGATCACCGAGCGTACAAAGCTCCCAGTCGAGGACCGCGGCAATGCGCCCATCAGCCACCATCATGTTGCCCAAGCGATAATCACCATGAACGATGGCCGAGCCAATCTGCTCAGGCATCTGCTCTTCCAGCAATGCGGCCGTCGCTTCCATCGCGGGAATCTCGTCGGTCTTGGTTGCGACCCACTGCTTGTTCCAGCGCTTTAGCTGGCGCGCCAGGTAA
Organism: uncultured Pseudomonadales bacterium; assembly: GCA_964351875.1. Lineage (GTDB taxonomy): Bacteria > Pseudomonadota > Gammaproteobacteria > Pseudomonadales > Azotimanducaceae > JANSWO01. The sequence continues at coordinate 19,056 of CAYGQC010000048.1, read as the reverse complement.
GCCTCTTTGCGACCGAGCTGCCCGAGCCCGATCGCATCCGGATCAACCGTGTGCAGGCTGGCGAGCACGTCGATGACGTGATCACTCACAGACTGTCGCGCGTCCTGCGACAGTGCGCTGGCAGTCTCACCATCGTGCAATACCGTGCCTTCGACAAAATTCATGACATAGAAAGGCGCGCCATTGACCTGAGCGTCGTCACAGTGTGCTGGCGCGTCCGCGACGGGCACTGCGGAGCCGTGAAGCGCTGACACGATGCGATACTCACGGCCCATGTCATGGGCGGATTCCAGCACATGCCCAAGCGGCGGGCGGCGCAGCACATAGCTCCTGCCGCCAGCGTCATCAAAGCGATAGGTGAGGTTCGAATGACCGCCGGCGATCAGCGAGAACTTGAGGGGCGGCTGAAGCCCGGGAAGGCGCTCACAAAGCCAGCTCGTCACCGACTTTACCTCGATGCCTTCGACCCCATTACCCGACTGCTGATCGCTCATACTGCTCCCCTGTTCTGGATCGTTCATGTGGCTGACGCGTCAACCACGCCACCTACGCTTCTTGCAGCGCACGACTGGACGCGCACGACAGGGCCAATCATCGCGCATCGGCAATCACCGACGCCACTGTTGCGCAGGCCTGCGCCAATGAATCTTTGGCTTTGTCTTTTCGTCAGGGTTCGGTTTAGATGCGCCGCCATGAAGTACACATCGACGCACCTATCGAAGCAGCCATCGGCAACAGCCGCCCGCTGTGGGCTCAACGGCCAATTTCTGCGGCGCTCGCCAACCACGTTCGTAAGCGCGATGGTGCTAATCGGCCTGTTAGCCACCAACCCAGCAAAGGCCGACCCGTGGACCGTGTCAGCGGGCACCGGCATGGACGATCGCAGCAATGTGCGGATCGCGAGGCAATGGCACTGGCAACAGCGTTGGCTGGAAGGCTCCTTGGGCCATTTGAGCGGCTATTGGGAGGCCAGCATCGCCGCAACGCATGTCTCCGATTCCGCAGGTCCATTTGACGACGGCGCTAATCCAGGCGGGATGCTGGCTCTGGCGCCCGTTCTGCGATGGCAATTTCCTGCCCTGGGCAACAGCCAGATCGCCCCGTTTGCGGACCTAGGCACCGGCGTTGCCCTGTTTTCCGACCGAGACCTTCGCAAAGGCGCATTCAGAAGCCGCCGGATGGGTTCGTACCTGCAGTTCGAAAACCGCGTCAATCTCGGCGCCAAAATCGGTGAGCGCTGGAGCGTCGCCTATCAGCAGCTCCACTATTCCAACGCCGATATCGCCGGCCGCAACGACGGCCTGGATCTGTTCATGCTATCTATAGGGTACGATTTCTGAGCCGCGCGTCGGAGCCCTTGAGTTTTGCCACACATGACTGACATTGCCGTCATTCGCCGACACCAGATTCTGTGGCTGCTGCTTTCGGCGGCCGTGTTAATACTGGCATCGGCATGTAGCACAACCACCGAATCTGAGCCGCCTGCAGCTGTTCTTCCTGCGGATCCCGAGGCGGGCGTGTTAACGCCAGCCAAAGGCAAGGAACGCAGAATTCGCCCGGAAAACCTCGACTACACCGGCCGAGCTACCTATCGCTGGCCAAACGGGCGCGTCTACTCCGGCCAATTCAGGGACGGTAGGCCTGACGGCAATGGCCGCGATGAACGCCCGGACGGCACAATCTACGAGGGCGAATGGCGCGCGGGAATACCGAACGGTTCCGGCGTGCTGATCGATCTCAACGGCAACCGATTCACCGGTGAGTTCGCAGACGGACTGCGCACCGGCCAGGGTGTCATCAGCGGTCCGGGTGGGGAGTATTCGGGGGCCTGGCTGGGCGACGTACCCCATGGCCAGGGCACCTATACCTACCCGGACGGTTCCCGTTATGAGGGCCAGTTCGCCCGTGGTGTCAGGCATGGTGAGGGTGCGTTCCGCAGCGCCAGCGGCGGCACGTACCACGGCTCCTGGGTATCCGACGCACCCGACGGCTTTGGCACTCTGGAGGAGAACGGTAGTCGCTACGAGGGTCAGTGGCAGGCCGGCAAGCGGTCGGGTTACGGCGTCCTGAGCACCCAAGCAGGCTTGCGCTACGATGGCACCTGGCTTGACGGCAAGCGGCACGGCTTTGGCCGCGAGGTGCGATTCGACGGCTCCAGCTACGAAGGCGAATGGGCGGCAGGCGCGCGCTCCGGCCAGGGCGTCGAGAAGCGTCCGAACGGTGCGAGCCACGAAGGCACCTGGGAGCTCAACACCACCGTTGGTCCGGGAGTTCGCAGAGACCCCCTCGGGTTCGAGTTGAGCGGGATCTGGCTGCGCGACAGCATCAGTCACGGACTACTGCGCCTCCCAGACGGATCGGAGTACGCCGGCGCTCTCTACAAGCAGCGCAATCAAGAGATCGCCGAGCCGCTGCTCGCCTGGCAGGCAAAACTGGCGGACGAAGACAATAACTTCGCTCGTTATCTGATGGGTCTGGCTTACCTCGACTATCGCAAGCCCGCGGTGGACCAGGAGCGAGCGGCCCGCTATCTCGAAGCGTCGGCACGAAGCGGCTACCCCGCCGCGCAGTTCACGCTTGCGCGCCTGCTGATGAATGATCCGGATCGGCTTTCGCGAGGTCTCGAGTGGCTACTCACCGCCAGCAAGACGGGCCACTCGGAGGCTCAAGTGCTGCTTGGCAGCCTCTATCAGACAGGCACCCATCTGCCGCTTAACCACCGCCTCGCAATCGCCAATTTCGAAGCCGCTCTTGCCAGCGGCAACCGAGCGGCGCGTAACAACCTGGCCTGGTTGCTCTCAACCAGCCCTGACGATGCGCTGCGCGATGGCGCCCGTGCGTTGACATTGATCGAGCCAATGGCGTTGAGCTTCGAAGACTGGGGCTATCTGGATACCTGGGCTGTCGCACTGGCGGAAGCCGGGCAATTCGACGCCGCTATCGAGAAGCAGAAGAACGCCATCGAGCGCTACGAATCGCAAGACGGCCTCGGCCAGGCCGCCAATCAGATGCGCACGCAACTGCTGCTGTTTCAGTCAGGGACTCCGTACCGGGAAGCTGCATCGAGATAGCTTGAGGCAAACGCCAATCTTGACAGCCAGGCCCAGGTCGCGAGAGAAAGCTGAGCCAGAACATTCGCCTCACGTTGAATCCGGAGCAGCCATGAGCAAATGGCCTTTTATACCCGCAGCGCGCAGCATCGATATTCGCAGCGCCCATGGCTCGCTGCTTGTGGATGCGAGCGGCAATGAGATCATTGACGCGGCTGGCGGCGCCATCGTTGTCAACATCGGTCACGGCAACGAAGAGGTGGCTGACGCGATCAGCCGCGCAACCCGCGAGGTCACCTACGTCGTGCCACCATGGCTGACACCTGGCCGAAGCGCGCTCAGCGATGAGCTGTGCGCTCACTGGCTGCCGGACGGCTTCGATCACATTCACATTACGTCGGGCGGCTCCGAGGCCGTAGAGGCGGCTGTAAAGCTGGCGCTGCAGTACCACAGCGCCAGAGGCAACCTGGACAAGACTCAGATCCTGACGCGCTCGCTGTCCTATCACGGCACAACCGTCGTCACCACGGGCCTGTCCGGGCATGCCGCCCGCAAGCGTGGGTTAGAACATGCGCTGGCGAACAATCCAACCTGTGCGACGCCGTATCTGCTGCGCTGTCCGGACGCGAACCCGGCCCGCTACTATCGGGACGACCTGCTGGCGAGCATCGAGCGCGTCGGCGGCCACCGAATCGCGGCGTTCGTCGCCGAACCCATCACCGGCTCGAGCGGTGGAGCGCAGGTTCCCCATGACAGCTACTGGGGCGACGTACGTGCGATCTGCGACGAGCACGACATTCTCTGGATCGCGGACGAGGTCATGACAGGCTTTGGCCGCACTGGCACCAACTTCGGCTTCCAACATTGGCCGGCGACTCCGGACATCCTGGTGGCGGGCAAGGGTCTCGCTGGCGGGTATGCACCTCTGGGCGGCGTCTACGCATCGAATCAAATCGCCCAACCGATCGCCGACGCGGGATTCACAGTAATGTTTCACACCTTCGGCGCGCACCCCGCAGCGTGCGCAGGAGCCGCGAAAGTACTGGAGATTCTGCGTCGCGACTCGCTGATCGAGCGCGCCGCGACGCAGGGAGAACGGCTGGGATCTGCGCTGCGCCAGCGTTTCGAGTCTCACCCGAACGTTGCGGAAGTGCGCGGCCGCGGCCTGCTTCAGGCCATTGAAGTCGTTAGAGACCGGGCGTCGCTTGCGCCATTTGATCTGGAACTGGGCGTGTCGAATCGAATCGTCGGAGAGGCCCTGAAACGCGGCGTATTTTTCTACGGCGGTGGCACGGGTGACGTACGCGACATCGTTTGCATGGGCCCACCGTTCGTGATCACCGACCAACAGATTGCAACGATCGTCGACGTCCTGGCCGAATCCGTTGACGCCGCGCTGGCGGGAATCACGTGAGCGCGCGAGGCAGCTTCTCCAGCGGAGTGCGCTGCTTCTTCGATGGCGTTGCACTACTGAAACGCAAAGAACTAGTGAGCGTGCTCTGGTTGCCGCTTCTGTTGAGTGCTACTTGCGTCACCGTTGGCACCTGGTTTGCGATGGACGCGATCACCGAATTTGCCAATTGGGCCGTCGAGAAACTGCCCGATTGGGCGGGTTTTGTCGGTCAGGTTGTGAGTGTCCTGCTAACCATCATCACCGCCTTAGTGGCAACCTGGCTGCTTGCGTTTCTGGCGCTAATCATCGCCAGCCCGTTTATGGGATTGCTGTCTGCCCGAACCGAACGGCTTGTCACGGGCGAAGCGCCCAAAGCCGATGCAGGCTGGCTGGTCGGCCTCGCTGAGGCTCTCGCGAGGGAAGTACGCAAGCTGGCCTACCATCTGCCACGGGCACTTGTCGTCTTCCTGCTCAGCCTTCTGCCTGTAATAAACCTCGCCGCACCCGCGATGTGGCTGGCGCTCGGCGCATGGATCATGGCCGTACAGTTCACTGACTATGCCGGCGAGAACCGCCGGCTGCCCTTTCGCGACACGCTGGCTGAGCTTCGAACGCAGCGCCCCGCCGCCCTCGGTTTCGGCCTTTGCACGACCCTGGCTATGGCTATTCCGCTGCTGAACGTCATTGCGATAGCCGCGGCCGTCATTGGCGGCACATTGCTGCGCATCGAAAGCCGGAAATTGACCCCCAGTAAGGCTGCCTGACCATGTAGGCAGCCCTGCTTACATGTCCGTTACATTGGTTTACTTCCTGTGCAGGTAGATTACCCTACATAGCTCGTTGATTGATGTGCTCAACGACAGCTACAACAGGCAGGGACAGCGGTCGAAACGCCATTTCGACAACCGGTTGGCAGCCATTTTGGCCATCGTCTGATTCGGAATCTGACGAGGCCAGGCGTCTGAGCACACAGCGATCGAAAGCCTGAGCGTCAAACACTGACGCCTGGGGCAAATTCGCTCGGTCAACAAGCCAGGACAACAAGAAACGCCCCGGAAACACACGTCCGGAAATGGCAAGCCAGCGGCCAGGTCGCGGCGCTTGACGGCGGAGCCATGGCAGTCAAAGAGGGAGGCCTTTGACGACCAGGCACTCACCGAGCAATGGCGCCAGCGTTGTGGCCCGGCACCACAAAGAAAGGCACGACTGCGGGGGATACCGCGGTTTTGCGCAGGGACGCAGTCACCGCGGCATCGGGGCACAGCCCGCCGCACACAGGGGTAGAACCATGTCTGGGAGCATTACGAGAGCGATAGGGCAGAGGCTCACAAGCCGAGGTAGCGCTGTCATCGCATCGACCGCAATCGCAATCACAACCGCATTGGCCGGCATCAGCAGCCACGCGGATACTCTCTACGGCGCTAACGACTCGGGCGAGCTTTGGCTAATTGACCTGGTCAACAGCACGTCCAGCCAGCAGCCTGATTTGCCGACAGGCACGCGCGCGCTCGCCAACCTGAGCGATGCCGGTCAGATCTTCTATTTCGAGTGGGGCAGCAACGCCGACGAGTTCGGCTACTGGGAAGCCGCATCCCAAACGAGCACAACCGTTCGCCAGTTCAACCCCTCTCCCGGTCGGCTCGCAAGCCGCATGGCGATCAACAGCGCAAACACGCTGTATGCGATCGACGACCTGAACGATATTTTCATCCTCAACACGAACACCGGTGGCACCACCTTCGCCGGCAACATGGCCGGCATCGCTGCCGGTCCGAGCGGCACAGGCGACATCGCCTTCGCTGATGATGACACTTTGTACATGAGCAATGGTCAGGACCTCTACACCGCCAACCTGACGACGTTGAGCGCAACGCTCGTGGCAAGCGGCAATCTGAGCGTCGGTAACTGGACGGGCCTCGCGTGGTGCAGCAATGCGCTCTACGGTAGCAGCTACGACGAGATCGCCGATCGATCGGCCATCTTTGTCATCGATACCAGCAGCGGCGCTGCCTCCGAGCTCTTTGCCGTGGGCGGTCGTATCGACGATCTGGCCAACTGCACGGAATCACCGAACAACCCACCGTCAGCCTTTGACCAAAGCGTTAACACCGACGAAGAACAGGCTGTCGACATTCTGCTGACGGGCGATGACGCAGATCTGGACCCGATTACCTTTAGCGTGGTCGGCAATCCGTCAAACGGCGCCGTAACCGGAACCGCGCCGGATCTCACTTACACGCCGAACGCCAACTTCTCCGGCACCGACAGCTTTACCTTCCAGGCCAGCGACGGCAGCGCCAACAGCAACCTGGCAACCGTCACCATCAATGTCGCCGGCGTGAACGACGCGCCCAGCGCAGCCGCTGACAGCTACAGCATTCCCGGCAATGACGTACTGAACGTTGCCGCGCCCGGCGTGCTTGGCAACGACAGTGACATCGACGGCGACAGCCTGAGCGCGTTGCTCGTTCTCAGCACCAGCAACGGCACACTAAATCTCAATAGTGACGGTAGCTTCGATTACACACCCGACCCACTGTTCGAAGGTCCGGATTCCTTCACCTATCGATCCGACGACGGTGCATTGACGTCAGAAAGTGTCACCGTCTCAATCAACGTTACGGACTTCAACTACCTCCCGGTCGCATTGGCAGACAGCTATAGCGGTACCGAAGATACGGCGCTATCTGTCGGCGCTGCCGGCGTACTCGCCAACGATACTGATGACGACGGCGATACTCTCACCGCGGTCCTGATCAGCCAGGCGAGCAACGGCAACGTGTCACTGCAGAGTGACGGCAGCTTTGTCTATACGCCCGATGCGGATTACGCCGGCACCGACAGCTTCAGCTACGCCGCGAATGACGGCAGCGGCAACAGCAATACCGTGGCTGTAAGCATCATTGTGAGTGGCACTAACGACGCGCCGATCGCAGCCGACGACAACTTCGTCGGCGACCCGGACGTGGACCTGGTAATCAATCCAGCTGGCGTCCTCGCGAATGACAGCGATATCGACGGCGACACACTGACTCCAAGCGTTGTCGCGCAAGGTGAATTCGGCTTTGTCATCATGAACGCTGACGGCTCATTCACCTATTCCCCGGATGCGGGTTTCGAGGGCCGCGACAGCTTCACCTACGAAGTCTCGGACGGCAGCGCGACCAGCAACGTGGCGACGGTAAATCTCGTCATTGGCGATCCGGGCGACATCATCATCTACGGCTCAAACCGAGAAGCCGAGATGTGGGAGCTGAACATTACGCTCGGCACCTACACGCTCGCTGGCTATGGCTCGTTCGGCAACCAGGCGATGGAGATGAATCATCACACCGGCGAAGTCTGGTACACGGAGATGCTGAATAGCTGGGATCAGATGGGTGCTTGGGATCCAGACACGGATATGAATAGCATTGCTCACACCTACGTTCCGCCAATAGGCAGGTTTGCCAAGCGCCTGGCGATGGCGCCCGATGGTGACTTCTACATGATGGATGCCGGTGATCGCCTGTATCACATCGACAGCGATACCGCGGAAGACACGCTGCTCGGCAACGTCAACGGGCTCCAGCGCGGCAATCTGGGCGGCACCGGTGACATGGCGTTCGCCGACGACGGTACGCTCTACGTGGTGACTTACCGAAACCTCTACACCGTAGATGTCACCACTCGCCAGCAGACGCTGTTATTCAGCAACATGGTCCCGAATGAGCCCGACAGCGACGTGGTGTGGACCTCTCTCGCCTGGTGTGACGGCATGTTGTACGCCACCGATGTACGGGTTGAGTACGGTGACTCGTACATCTATTCGATCGATCCGGTTACCGGCACGGTGACCAAGCTGTTCGAAACGGATACGTACTTTAACGACACCACCTCCTGCTCGGTGCTACCCGAAGCGCCTTAACTTCTCGAACCGACGGCCGGCACCCTCGCCGGTCGTCGTTGATCTCTGACCTGCAGGCAAGCCCGCCTAGAGACAACTTCAACGATCCTTTTGAGAAGCTAGTCACGGCTTACAAACCCGTGCTTGAGGCGCTTGCATCGATCCCTTAGCGTGAGCATTCGTGGATACGCCCTTCGGCGGGGTCCGCGTTGTCGCCTGTTCGTCAGGCCCAACCAAGCAGGGAAGCCGCGCGTGCTGGAAATCGTCAAGAAAACGCTCATCCGCGGTCCGGTACGCGAGTTTCTACTACCGCGCCTGCGACCTCGCCCGTTTCATGCTTACTGCGTCGGCGCGATGAAAACCGGTACGCACTCGCTCGCGAACCTGTTTAAAGAGAGTCACCGCGCCAACCACGAGCCCGAACGCGGCCAGACCATCCGCACCACACTGGCCTGGCAGCGTGGCGAGATGAGTGACGACGATGTGCGCGACTATCTGATCAAACGCGATCGTCGGTTGTGGCTGGCGATGGATTCGTCGGTCTTCAATTACCCATTCCTGGCCATGCTGGGCGAGAGTTTTCCAGACGCAAAATTTGTGCTGACCATTCGGGAGTGCGCATCCTGGGTGGATTCGTGCTTCAACCATCAGTTGTCGCTGCCGATCGACGACGACATGCAGGCGCTGCTCGACTACTGGTTTCGGCCCAGTGAGTATCAGCCGGGTCCCTTTGACGCGCCGCTGACGGCAAAGGGCCTCTACCCACTGGCCTGCTATCTGGATTTCTGGCAGCGCTACAACGCAACCGTTATGGCCACCATCCCCGCAGAGCGATTGCTCGTTGTTCGAACCAATGAAATTCGCAGCGAAGGCGCGCAACTCGCAACCTTTCTCGGCATGCGCGCGGACGAGCTCAACCTCGAGCGCTCACATAGTTTCAAGGCCGGCACCAAGCACGATGTTCTCGCATCGCTGGATTCCGCCTATGTTGCCGACCGCATTGCCGAGCGCTGCGGAGCGTTGAACCAGCGATTCTTCAACTAGCCACTTTCAGCCACTTTCAGCCATTTTAGTCACTTTCGCGAGATTCAGCAGTGGGACACAGTGGGCGCGGCGCGTTATGGTGACGTGCTCTGATCCACCCGCCGCGAAAGCGTCTTCGGACGATTCCAGCTTCCGACCGGGAGCAACCAGCGGCGCGGATAACTCGATGGCCTCAGGCGAGCTCGATGACGCTTCCTAATCTCAATGAGCACACCTCAACTCGATGGCAATAGATGACATCGTTGGACAGGCATTGTTTCTTGCCGTTGCCGGGCTTGCTGGCCTTGTACTGGCTCGTGTCACCCGGCTCGACACTTCCCTGGCCTGCGTCGTCGCGGGTGTTCTCTTCGGTCTTCTCCCCGCCTGGTTGAATTTCGATTCCGGCATCCGAACATCGAACGTGCAGTCCCTGGTGTTTTACGTGTTCATACCGATCTTGATTTTCGAAGCCGCCTGGCATCTGAAGCCGTCGCTGATGTGGAAATGGTTACTGCCATCTCTGCTCCTCGCGACGCTCGGGGTTGTCGTATCTGCGTTGGTCGTCGCGTTGCTTGCATTTCTCGGCATCAACCACGGCGCCAGCTTCCCCGTCATCGCTGCGCTGCTTACCGGCGCAATAGTCGCCGCTACCGATCCGGTAGCGGTTGTTGCTCAGCTCAAGGTGCGCAAGTGCCCCGAGGATCTGGTCACACTGGTCGAGAGTGAAAGCCTCTATAACGACGCTACCGCCATTGTGCTGTTCACCCTTGTTCTAGCCTTCGCACTCGGCGAAACCACTGGCAGCGCACTCGACATCGGTACCGACTTCGCTCGCTCGTTCATTGGCGGCGGGCTAGTCGGCGTCGGTACGGGTCTGGCCGCCGCACTCCTGGCCCGTTTGCTCGGCTCTATGGCAACAACCAATTGCGTCCTGCTCGTCACAGCATTTGGTAGCTTCTGGATCGGCCAGCACGTATTCGGCGTCTCAGGCATTGTCACCGTCATGCTCGCAGCGATCACTGCCCGCTTGATGCTGCACAATTATGAGCGCCGGTTAATGCCGGGCGGTTCCGTGACCTGGGAATGGCTCAGCACGCTGTTCAATTCGGTGTTGTTTGCGCTGATGGGCCTGGTGATTACCTTCGACATGTTCGCGCAGCAGTGGCTCGCCATGCTCATCGCGGTGCCCACCGGGCTGCTCGCACGGGCGGCGGCGGTCTATCTGAGTTGCTCCCTATCGGCGCTATTTGGCAAACCGGTCAACTGGGCCTGGCAGCACCTGCTTGTCTGGGGTGGCCTGCGCGGCGGGATCGCGATTGCCCTGGTTCTGGCGATCCCCACGTCACTACCCTACTGGTTGACCGTGCAGTCCATGGTGTTCGCCATGGTGCTGTTTTCGCTGGTCTTTGCCGGCCCGACGATAGGAACCCTTCTACATCGACTCGGCATCACCGACGCCCAGGCCCCAGCGCAAAGAGCAAAGGCGTCATGAACTCAGCCAGGCGTCCTCTGCGTGTTGGGGACCCAGGCTGACCTCTCCGGCATACCCCGCCAGAGACATCGCATGGCCCAGCAATTCGCCCTCGTGAAACCAGAACGTACCGGTCAACGCAAAGCCCCGCAGCACCCACGGTAACCAGACTCGATCGTCAGGCCACATGCGCGCCAGAGGCAGCTCGCGGCTGGCCGCTAGAAATGGGACTGCTTCGTCAGTCTCAGCCAATTCGCCATCTGCGGCGTCGGCTATGTAGACCCAGCCCAACCAGTCGAAGTCCGCATCATCCAGAAAGCGCAGGCGCGCCGCGAGCCTGGGCGCCGGCACACGCAACCCGACTTCTTCGAGGGTTTCCCGTTGGGCACATTGGGCAGGCGTCTCACCGGCCTCCAGCTTGCCACCGGGACCGTTGATCTTACCCACGCCGTGGCCGCGCTTCTTGTGAATCAACATAACGTCGTCCCCGCGGCGCAGAAACAACAGCGTGCCTTCGACGTCGGGTTGCCAGCGATCCGGATCAAACGGAGGGGGTTTACCCGTCATGCTTTAGCCGCTGCTGCGCCGCGCCTGGACCAGTCAATGGGAACAAACTGTCGGGCCATGCGGCGCGCAATCTCAGACCAGGAATTGGCTTCAGCGTACCCGCGGCACTGGTTCCGATCCAGCTTCAACGCCCGCGCCACTGCGACCTCCAGATCATCCGCCATGGCCCCACAAACCCCTTCCTGGATCACATCAATCGGGCCGGTGACCGGATAGGCAGCAACCGGCGTGCCACACGCCATTGCCTCGAGCATGACCAGGCCGAAGGTGTCGGTTTTGGACGGAAACACGAAGACATCTGCATCCGCATAACAGCGCGCAAGGTCTTCGCCATACTGATACCCAAGCCATTGAGCCTCGGGATGCTTTGCTTCCAGCTCGGCGCGCTGGGGACCGTCGCCAACGACAATCTTGTCTGCGTCCAAATCCAGCTCCAGGAAAGCCTCAACATTTTTTTCTACAGCTACCCGGCCAACGTAGAGAAGCCTGGGACGGCGGCGCGCGCTCATCGGCTGAGGCCGAAAGGCCTGCACATCGACGCCACGACCCCAAACCACAAGATCCTTCAATCCCCAGCCTTCGAGCTCTTTGCGGTGAGATTCGGTCGTTACCAGCGTGCGCAAAGCGGGCCGGTGAAACCAGCGCATGAACGCATAGCCAATACTCACGGGTACGCGAAAGCGTGCGTGTACGTATTCAGGAAATTTGGTGTGCAGCGACGTGGTATAGGCCAGCCCTTTGTTACCGAGCATGGATCTTGCGTACAAACCGAGCGGGCCTTCCGTTGCCACATGAATGGTATCTGGCCGAAACCGGAGGATCATTCGATGCATCTTCCAAACGTTCAGCGACAGGCCTATTTCTGGATACGTCGGCATCGGCATCGAGCGAAACAGACCTGGGTGAATGACTTCGATCTGCCAGCCATCTTTGGCCAGTTCAGCGATGCAGCTCTGCAGCGTTCGCACCACGCCGTTGGTCTGGGGTGCCCAGGCATCGGTAATGAACAGTGCTTTCATCATGGTCTCAGGCTGCCCGAGACGTCGGTGTGGATGTGGTCGGTACCGACTCCTCGCAGGGCTCCGACGCGTTTGCTGCGAACTCCTCCCGCCAGTGGATGATCTTGAACTGACCAGCATCGTCCTCAACAAGGGCTGTACACGACTCCACCCAATCACCACAGTTCATGTAGCGAACGCCTTCGTAATCTGCAATCTCTGCATGGTGGATGTGGCCGCAGATCACGCCATCAAAATTTTGCCGTCTACACTCGTGGGCCACCGCCTGCTCGTAATCGCTGACAAAGTTCACCGCCTTCTTGACTTTGCCTTTGATCCAAGCGGACAGCGACCAGTAGCCGAAGCCAAAGCGGAACCGAATGGCGTTGAACAGCCGGTTCAACTCCATGAGGGCGACGTAGCCGGCATCGCCAAGCAGCGCCACCCAGCGATGATATCGAGTGATTACGTCAAACTGATCACCGTGGGTCACAAGCAGCCGTTTGCCATCAGCCGCTCGGTGATCGGCAAACTCCAGCACCGAAAGGTTGCCGAGCTCCATGTCGTCATAGCGCCGGAGAAACTCATCATGGTTGCCTGTAACGTAAATCACCTGCGTGCCGCGTTTCATCAGGGTAAACAAACGGCGCAGCACGTCGTTGTGAGACTGCGGCCAATAGAACCCTTTCTTCAGCCGCCAGCCGTCGATGATGTCACCAACGAGGTACACGCGATCCGCTGTGTGCTCCTTGAGGAAGGCGATCAACAGATCAGCCTGACAGCCACGAGTGCCGAGGTGGATGTCTGATAGAAATATCGTGCGGTAGTGCCGCTTACGTTGATCGACGGGTGGTGAGTCACCTGTTGTGTCGTCAACCGACGGTTGCACTGCATTAGCGCCATTGAAGTCGTGGGCTATGGGACCGGATTCGACGTTCAGCATCAGTGTTTCACAGGTTGCGCGAATGAGTAACGCGGAGTGTCGCCAGGCAACGCGGGCATCCTGAGGGCCTATTGTGATGTTGCTGTTACAGTCAGCCGACTGCGCTGGCGATCGGAAACCGCAAATATCTCAAGCGATTGGTCTTAGCTGGACGCCTGATAACGCCGCGTCAGCTCCGCGAAGAGCTGCTCGGGTACCTCGTCCGGCGCGCAATCCAGTCCGGCAAGCGCTTCGATCAGATGATCGTTGTCCTCGCGGCCATTCCACAGCTTCCGATAGCTGCCATCCTTGTAGCCGTTCGACTGGCGGAAGTTGTTCAGAACATTCTTGCCGACGTAAAGCGCAAACAGCTCGCCTTCCGTCATCGGCAGAGACGCCATAAGGTCACGGAAGTGGCCCATCGTTACCGCCTGATCAGCGAGTGTTGAGCTCGCAATCTGTTCAACCGCATCTGCGAAAGGCAGCTGCGCGCCCGCGGCAGCCAGCTCATCGGCAATCTCATCAAGACTCACCTCGGCGCGCAGCAGATCACTGAGCGCGAAGTGCCAGATGTCGACAACCTCGAGGCGCGCCTGATCAAGGTCACACGCCTGATGCTTCCACCACTTCCAGCCGTAGTGATCAAGCAACTCGGCGCATTCGACCCAGATCGCGCGATAGTACGGATAACCCTGGGTTCGCCACTGTGGATGCACATGTTCATTGTGCTGAATCTGCATCGACGCCATGGTTGCCACTCGAGCGCGCAGCGCCGCTTCTGCCTTGGCCACTTATTTCCCCTTCCAAACGTTGGTATTTGCCCGCTGCGCGGCGCAAAGACGCGCCGGCGCGGGCGACTTTGCAGTATGCTGAAACGATGAGCAAGAAGCCGGTCACAGCGTTGGTGATGCACCCCGTGGTGCGCGAGGAGATGCTACTCGACAGTCACATGAGCACCCTGACCTCCTACTGTGAGCTGGCGCAGCCAACGCCTGCCACGGACTTCACCAGCCTGGCGACGCCACTGGAGCACATTGAGGTACTCCTGACGAGCTGGGGATGCCCGGTACTCACTAACGAGCAGCTCACTGCCCTGCCCAAACTCAAGCTGATTGCTCACCTGGGCGGCCGCGTAAAGGGATTCATCGAGGACGACGCGTGGCGGCGCAAAATCCACATTGTCAACTGCGTCGCCGCCAACGCCGTACCCGTTGCCGAGTACACACTCGCCGCGATACTGTTTTCCGGGAAACGGGTGTTCGCGCTAAATCGCAGCTACCTCAGCGAGCGGAAGAACCAGGCTCCCTGGACACGCGAGGCACCGAATGCCGGCAATTACGGCAAAACCGTTGGCATCATTGGCGCCTCCCATGTTGGTCGAGCGGTGATGGAGTTACTCAAGCCCCACGACTTCAAGGTTCTGCTCTACGATCCGTACGTCTCACCGCTGCAAAGCCGACATCTTGGAGCCAGCAAGGTAGGTCTAACCGAACTTCTGTCCGGCTCAGACATCGTGAGCCTGCACCCGCCTCTGCTTCCCGAGACGCAGCACATGCTGGGTTCTCGGGAACTCATGCTCATGCGCGATGGCGCCACCCTGATCAACACCGCACGCGGTGGTCTGGTTGAGCCTGATGCACTGCTGGCTGAACTTCGGAGCGGGCGCCTGGACGCGATTCTGGATACGACCGAACCTGACGTGCCAGAACCGGACTCACCTCTGTTTACGTTGCCAAACGTTTTCCTGACGCCACACATCGCGGGCTCCATGGGGAACGAGACGCGTCGAATGGCCGATCAGATTGTCACCACCGTGACCAACTACGCGGACGGCCGTGTGCTGAAAAACCTGGTGAAGAAAGAAGACCTGCCGCGCTTGGCGTGACCCTAGATCAGCGGTCGGTCGCGTATCTCAAGGCCGAAATACCTCAACGACATCACTCGTGCCGCTCCCGCTCGGCTGCGTAGCACCGCCAACTAACAAAACCTCATCGCCAGAAACCACAGCCCCAAGCCCATGCCGGGGCGTCGGCATAGACGGCTCCGCAAACCATCGATCGAGTGCGAAGTCATAGCGCCAGACCTCAGCAAAGACCTTCGCCTCGGGCTGAAAAATCTCGCCGCCAAACACGTACAGCGACTGGCCGACCACCCCGGCGGCCGTTCCGGCTTGAGGCAACGGCAACGGCGCAGCCGTGCGCCAGCGATCTTCCCGGGCATCATAGATCTCAGTGACGCTGAGGTTACCCGCGGCAGTCCGGCCACCGGTAACAACAAGCTCGTCACCGAGCCAGCCCCCACAGGCGCTATTTCTCGGTGTCGGAATGGGTGCCAGATCGCGCCAGCGCTGCTCGCTCGCGTCGAAGTGCCAATGATCACTGACTTCTCGATGATCGCTGCGCGATCGGTTCGCTTCGCCCCTGGGAGACTGGCCGGACACGAGGTGAAGAGCACCCGCACGAACGGCCGCCACACCTTCAGCACGCGGCTGTGGAAGGTCGAATCTTGGCTGCCAACCGTTTTCGCCGAGTGTGTGAACGCTGTCGCGCATGCGCCAGACGCCGCCGGTCAGACTCCCGGTAAAGCCTCCAAATAGCCAGAGCTGATCCGCAAGCGAAACCAGCTGCCCGTGGTGCCGGCTATCCGGCAAGTTGGGCTCTGCACGCCAGGAATCTGTGCTCCGCGAGACCTGAAGCGGCAGCCCCAGCGACGTACAGGCATCGTTAAACGCAGGCACACCGAGCCGACGGCCGATGCCACCGGCCACGTACACGCGCCCGTTGTGAAGCGCTGGATAGATCTCCTGCGTGACAAAAGGCATCGAAGGGCCAGCACGCCAGACAGATTCGGCTCGCGCAAACGTGCTGCCAGCGAGCAGAGCACCGGCTGAGGCGCCCTGAAGCCATCGCCGGCGATTGATCAACCCG
>CAYGQC010000048.1:0-2809 GCA_964351875.1 uncultured Pseudomonadales bacterium | reverse complement strand
CACTTAAGCCGCTGCCGCCAGAGCCTGATCGAGATCCGCAATGATGTCGTCGATGTGTTCGATGCCGACGGACAACCGGATCATTTCCGGTGTCACGCCAGCCTGCGCGAGCTCGCTCTCGGTTAGCTGTCGATGCGTGGTGGACGCCGGATGGCAGGACAGCGACTTGGCATCGCCAATGTTCACCAGCCGCTTGAACAGATTCAGCGCGTCGTAGAAACGCACACCGCCATCGAAGCCTGTCTTCACGCCAAACGTCAAAATACTGGAGGCGCGGCCCTGCATGTATTTCTCGGCGAGACCGTGGAACTTGTCACCGGGCAACCCAGCGAAGCTCACCCACTCCACCGCATCGTGCCTGGAGAGGTATTCGGCGACGGCAAGCGCGTTACTGCAGTGCCGTTCCATGCGCAGCGGCAGCGTCTCGATGCCTTGCAGCAGCATGAACGCGTTCATCGGCGACAGGCAGGCGCCGGTATTGCGCAGCGGCACCGTGCGCGCCCGGCCAATGTAAGCCGCCGGGCCCATCGCTTCGGTGTAGACAACGCCGTGGTAGGAGGCTTCTGGCTGGCTGAATTGCGGATAGCGCTCCGCGTGTTCTGCCCATGGGAACTGGCCTGAATCGACGATGACACCGCCTAAGCTCGTGCCATGGCCACCCATATACTTGGTGAGCGAATGAACGACGATGTCGATGCCGTGATCGATCGGCTTGAGAAGAATCGGTGTAGCTACCGTGTTGTCGGCGATAGTCGCGACACCGTGTTTGCGAGCCACCGCGGCAATGGCTGCGATGTCGGCGATATTGCCCGCCGGGTTGCCGATGGTTTCCATGAAGATCGCTTTCGTTCTGCCATCGATCAGCTTCTCGATGGCCTCAGGCGAATCGTTTTCAGCGAAGCGGACCTCGATACCTTGCTTCGGCAACATGTGGGCAAACAGCGTGTACGTGCCACCGTAGAGCTGGGGTAGCGAGACAATGTTGTCGCCGACTTCCGCCAGGTTCAACACGGAATAGTTGATCGCCGCGCTGCCCGCAGACACAGCCAGCGCACCGACGCCGTGCTCCAGCGCCGCAACGCGCTGTTCCAGCACATCCACGGTCGGATTCATGATGCGTGAGTAGATGTTGCCCGGCACGGCGAGATTGAACAGGTCCGCGCCGTGCTGGGCATTGTCGAATTCGTAGGCGACAGTCTGATAGATCGGAACCGCCACCGCTTTGCTGGTCGGCTCAGTCTCGTAACCGGTGTGAATGGAAATCGTGTCGTCAGCGTAGCGCGGGGTATCCGTCATTCGGGCTCTCCATCAAGCGCATCGTTAGGGTCGGGTTCGTTATCGTCAGAGTCGTTATGGTCAGTCAAATCTTGCCCAGAGCGCGAAACAGGCCGACGAAAGCCGTCACTCCATCGGGTGGCCATTCGTCTGTATCGCGTCTGTCGCACAGGCCATCAAGCCGCTGCCGGCTCGATTGTGCCGGAAAGCGCAGCTAAAGTACGCCGCCTACCTTTGCCATCGTCACCAGCGGAGTCACCCCGATGGATTTGAACTACAGCCAAAGCTATGAGCAGTTTCGCCGACAAGTCAGCAGCTTCCTTAAGGACAATGCAGACAAAATGCCGAAGGCTGCCGGGCTCAAATCGGAAGCCCTGAAACAATGGCAGAAAACGCTCATTGAACAGGGTTACGCCGCCCGCACCATCCCGAAAGAATACGGTGGCTTCGGGGCTGAGCCAGACATCCTGAAGAGTCGGATCATCGCCGAGGAATTTGCAAAGGCCCAAGCGAACCCTGGCATGGGTGGCCAGGGCATTTCCATGCTGGTACCCACACTGCTTGAGGTGGGAACCGAAGAGCAAAAGAAGCAGTTCATCCGGCCCACGCTGCACGGCGAGATGCTGTGGTGTCAGGGTTACTCCGAGCCCGGCGCAGGCAGCGATCTGGCGTCCCTCAGAACCAGCGCCGAGCTCGACGGTGACGAGTGGGTGGTCAACGGCCAGAAGATCTGGACGTCGACGGCGCAGATTGCCGACTGGATCTTCTGCCTGGTGCGCACGGACGCTAGCGCTCCGAAACATCAGGGCATCAGCTTTCTGTTGTTCGATATGAAAACTCCGGGTATCGAGATACGGCCGTTGGTGGACATGACGGGCGATGCTAACTTCAACGAAGTATTTTTCACCGACGTACGCGTTCCAAAAGGCCAGATCGTCGGCGCGCCTGGGGAAGGCTGGCAGGTCGCCAACTCGATACTCAAATATGAGCGGGGGTCACTGGGTGACCCGAACGCAACGCTGCATCGGCTGGCTGCACTGCTCGACATTATGAAAAACGAGACCATTTCCGGCGAGCGGCTAATGGACAAGGCCGCTTTCCGCGACCGGGCAATGCGCGTTCAGGGCCGTGTCATGGCTCTCCAGCACAACGAGCTGCGCTTGCTGTCAGCGAAGATCAATGGTGATGACGACGTTCGCCTTGCCGCCATGCTCGCCAAGCTTCAGGGCACCGAGCTGCGCCATGACCTGGAAGGGCTCGCGATCGACGTCCTGGGAGAGCTTGGCCTGGCCTACGGCGACAATCCGTATCTGTCCGGCACATGGCAGTACTACTACATGTACTTCCTGGGCCTCATCATCGGCGGCGGCACATCGCAGATTCAGAAGAACATCATCAGCGAGCGAGCCCTCGGTATGCCCAAGGAGCCTAAAATCGCCGAAGGAGCAGCATCATGAAGTTCGGCCTCTCCGAAGAGCAACGCATGCTGGTGGACAGCGTCAGCGGCTATCTTGCCGACACGATCGATATCGAT